>JADGHX010000176.1 GCA_019683695.1 Steroidobacteraceae bacterium | reverse complement strand
GTCTCGAAGATCCTGAAGTAAGGAGAGGGTATTTCTTCGTGCGGTCCGGAAGGGCCGCACACCACCTCGGTAGCGGGCAGAAGCCACGCCTTTTGCCCGCGGCCGACGAAATAGGGTCCTTGCGAAAATCGCCTTGGCGATTTTCGCCAATGTAAAGATTGAGCAAATGTTGGGGCTCGCCGCTGCGCGAGCCTCGTTCTTCGGGGCCTCACGGCCCCGCGTGTGGAGCGACTGAGTCATGGCAAACCAAAACATCCGTATCCGACTGAAGGCGTTCGACCATCGCCTGATCGACAGCTCCGCGCGGGAGATCGTGGAAACCGCGAAGCGCACCGGCGCCACCGTGCGGGGTCCCGTGCCGCTGCCCACCAAGATGGAGCGCTTCACCGTGCTCGTCTCGCCGCACGCGGACAAGGACGCGCGCGACCAGTACGAGCTGCGCACGCACAAGCGCCTCATGGACATCCTCAACCCCACGGACAAGACGGTGGACGCGCTCATGAAGCTCGAGCTGCCCGCCGGCGTGGACGTGCAGATCAAGCTCAACTGATCACGCGGCGCGCGCGTCGCATCGGGTTCGAATCTCAACGCCGTGCTCATCCGGGCACGGCGTTTTTCTTTTCTCTCGCCGCCGCACGCCGCATCCGACCGATGCGCGATCGAATGCCTCTTCACGACTCGTTCGGTCGCACGATCGGACGGGCGCGTGAGCACTCGGATTCAACGGGATCTTCGCGACTCAGGCTGAAATTCAGGGCTGAATTCTCCCCGGCTCATGAGGCCCGAGCGGCCTGCCTGCCGAACCGCCTCGATGTGGCGGGAATGAGCCCAGGCCCCCTTGAGGTCTGCCAGCCGCCCCAAAACCCCGGTGCGGCAATTCCGCAAAAAACAGCAATCGCCGTCGGCGCGTGGCGCCCCTGCGCGGCAGGTGCCCGGCCACATGCGTTCACCCGCCGCTGGAGATGCGCTCCTGAACAGCGGCTGCCATACCCCGGCTCGGGTGCGGGACACAAAAAAGCCCCCAACCGGCAGCGCCGGTCGGGGGCTCGGCAGGGAGGGGTGCGTGCGCCCGTCAGTGCAGGAGTCGCTCGGCGATCTGCACGGCGTTCAGGGCGGCGCCCTTCAGGAGCTGGTCGCCGGCGCAGAAGAGCGAGATGGACTTGCCGCTCGGGTCGCTCAGGTCCTTGCGAATGCGGCCGACGAGGATGTCGTCCTGGCCCGATGCGTCCTTCGGCATCGGGAAGTAGTTGCGTTCAACGTCGTCGACGATCTTCACGCCCGGCGCCGTCGCGAGGATCTTCCGCACCTCATCCGGCGTGATGGGGCGCTCGCATTCAAACGTGACGGACACACAGTGGGCACGCAGCACAGGCACGCGCACACAGGTGGCCGATACCGGCAGGTCCGGCTCGCCGAAGATCTTGCGCGTCTCGGCGATGACCTTCGTCTCTTCGTCGTTGTAGCCCGTGGCGGGATCGATCTTCGTGTTGTGGCTGAAGAGATTGAACGCGTACGGATGCGGCAGGACCTTCTGCTCGTACTCGCGCCCCTCGAGCGCTGCGCGCGTGGACTCGATGAGCTCCTGCATGGCGGCGGCACCCGCGCCGGAGGCGGCCTGATACGTGGAGACGATCAGCCGCCGAATGCGATTGGCCTTGTGAATGGGCCACAGCGGCGTGATCGAAATGATGGCGGCGCAGTTCGGGTTGGCGATGATGCCGCCGTGATGGGCGAGCTGCTCCGGATTGATCTCCGGCACGACGAGCGGCACGTCCGCATTCATGCGGAACGCCGACGAGTTGTCGACCACCACGGCGCCATGCGACACCGCGATCGGCGCGAACTTCTTCGAGGTGCCACTACCCGCGGAAAAGAGCGCGAGGTGCACGCCCTCGAAGGACTTCTCGGTCAGCTCCTCAACGGTGAGGGACTTGCCCGCAAACGGGAGCTGCTTGCCCGCGGACCGCGCGGACGCCAGGGCACGCACGCTCGCGTACGGAAACTTCCGCTTCTCCAGACACTGCAGGATCTCGACGCCGACGGCACCTGTGGCACCGACCACGGCGATGACCGGGTTGGCAGGAATCCGGCGCGGGCCGGCGGCTGCGGACGATTGCATTTCGAATCACTCCTCGCGGGCGTTCGCGCCCGAATCAAATGCTGGTGCCCGCTTTACGCAGGCACCTGCGGTTGGCGGCGCCCCTGGCGCCAGATCGCGTCCACTCGGCTGATGTGCTCGCCGCCGGAAATCTGCGGGGCCCGCCCAAATGAAAAGGCCCCGTCGGTTTCCCGGCGGGGCCTCCTGGATTCGCGTGTTTCCGACCGATCTTCAGCGCGCGCGCACCCGAGAAACCCCACCGAAGGGCTTCTTGGCTTTTTTCGTGCGCTTGATCGCGAGATCCGTCATGGGCCGCGGACGCTAACGTAGCCACAGCAGACCTGCAAGCAGAACCTTCACAGGCGTGCACGTTCACCCCTGCCCTGACACTCTTTCTTTGTTCTCCCCTCTCGAGCTCCTGCTCACGCCCGCCCCGCACGGGGCGGGCTCCGATCGGCAAGACCTCTGCTCCCGAAGCAGGAGGCTTCTCGGCCCGGACCCCGTCCGAACCCGCCGCTCTTCGTCGGAGAGTGATGCCGGTCGCCCACCTCGCCGCTCGCCTGGCCGGTTGGCTGGTCTCCACCCGCACGAAGTCGCCGCTGGGAGGCGCAGGAGCAAGCGGGCAAAGCCGGCTCAGGAGAGGGCCTGAGCCCGTGTTCGGGAGAGAAGTTCAGAGAGAAGTTCAGGAGGAAGGAGAATCGGGGAACCTGCAGCCCCGAATCTGCAGCCATAAAAAAGCCTTCCGCCCCGTTGCCCCCCGCAAGGTCGCTGTGTACACTGCGCGCCCTTTTCGCCCCCCGGGGTATTTCCCTATCCCGCGGGGCGAGCCGCATACGCGGCATCGGGCGAGGTTGGGCCCACCGGTTCACGGGTCCAAGACCACTCGAGCTTCGCGTGACGGGGCCTCCGTCGCGCGCATCTCTCGTGGTTCGGTTCTCGCGGAATCGCCGTAAGACGATTCACTGACCTGGCGCCGTACAGGCGCTGTTTTCACGCGCAGGCTGGCCGTTCGCGGCTCGCCTGCCCAAGTCTCGGGCGGAAAGGCCCGTGAGGAAGCTATGGCAATCGGAGTGGTCGGCCGCAAGCGCGGCATGACGCGGATTTTCACGGACGCGGGCGAAACCGTCCCCGTCACCGTGGTCGAGGTGCTCCCGAACCGCGTCACCCAGGTGAAGTCCGTCGAAAAGGACGGCTATCGCGCCGTGCAGGTCACGTACGGCCAGCGTCGTCCCCAGTTGCTGTCGAAGGCCGTGGCCGGCCATTACGCCAAGGCGAACGTCGCCCCCGGCCGTGCGCTGGTGGAGTTCCGCCTCGGCGAGCAGGAAGGCGCGGATCTCAAGCCCGGCGCCGAAATCAAGGTGGACCTTTTCAAGCCCGGCGCGAAGGTGGATGTCACCGGCATCACCATCGGCAAGGGCTTCGCGGGCACCATGAAGCGGCACAACTTCGCGGGCGGCTACGCCTCCCACGGTGCCTCGGTGTCCCACCGCGCCCCGGGCTCCATCGGCCAGCGCCAGACGCCGGGCCGCGTGTTCGCCGGCAAGCGCATGTCCGGTCACATGGGTGTGGCCCGTCGCACTACCGAGAACCTGCGTGTCGTCGAGGTGGATGCCGAGCGGAATCTGCTCCTCATCCGCGGCGCCATTCCGGGTGCGGAAGGCGGCCAGGTCATCGTGCGTCCGTCGCTGAAGGCCGCGCGCCAGGCGAACCGCAAGATCGTGGCGCCCAGCAAGGTCGCCGATCCGGGCAAGGCGCCGAACCCCGGCAAAGCAGGCAAGAAGTAACGCCGTATGAAGCTGAAAATCGTCAATGGCGGTGCCGAGCTTCAGGTCTCCGACGCCACCTTCGGCCGGAGATTCAACGAAGCGCTGGTCCATCAGGTCATCACCGCCTACCGCAACACCGGCCGTGCCGGCACGAAGGCGCAGAAGACGCGCGCCGAGGTGAGTGGCGGCGGCAAGAAGCCGTGGTCGCAGAAGGGCACGGGCCAGGCGCGCGCCGGCTCGAACCGCAGCCCCATCTGGGTGGGCGGCGGTCGCGCGTTCGCGGCGAAGCCGCGCGACTTCTCGCAGAAGGTGAACCGCAAGATGTATCGCGGCGCCATGTGCAGCATGCTCTCCGAGCTCGCCCGCACCGGTCGCCTGCTCGCCGCCAACGACATTCCGCTGGAAGCGCCCAAGACGCGCCTGCTCGCGAACCAGCTGAAGTCCTGGGATCTCTCGAACGTGCTCATCGTCGTGGAAGCGCTCGACGAGAAGCTGTTCCTGGCCGCCCGCAATCTCCCGCACGTGGCCGTCGTCGAAGTGACGCGCCTCGATCCGGTGAGCCTTGCGAGCTTTGACAAGGTGCTGATGACCGTCGGCGCCGCGAAGATGCTCGAGGAGCGCCTGCAGTGAAGCGCGAACAGCTCATGAACGTCCTCATCGCCCCGCACGTCACCGAGAAGACGTCGCTCGCGATGCAGAACCACAATCAGTACACCTTCCGCGTGCGGCGCGACGCCACCAAGACGGACATCCGGCAGGCCGTGGAGCTGATGTTCGAGGTGAAGGTGAAGGGCGTGCAGATCGTGAACGAGCCCGGCAAGAAGCGCCGTTTCGGCCGCATCACCGGCCGCACCCAGGACTGGAAGAAGGCCTACGTGAGCCTCGTCCAGGGTCAGAGCATCGATTACGAAGCGCGCGCGAAGGCGTAAGCGGAAGGTTGAAGGCGAAGAATCATGGCCCTCATCAAGATGAAGCCGACCTCGCCGGGCGTGCGCTCGGTGATCAAGATCGACCGGTCGCACCTGCACAAGGGCGGGCCGTACGAGCCGCTGACGCGCGCGCAGAAGAAGACCGGTGCGCGCAACAGCTTCGGCCGCATCACCACGCGTCACATCGGCGGCGGCTCCCGGCAGAAGTACCGCATCATCGACTTCAAGCGCGACAAGGATGGCGTCACCGGCGTCGTCGAGCGCCTGGAGTACGATCCAAACCGCACCGCGCACATCGCGCTCGTGAAGTATGCGGATGGTGAGCGCCGCTACATCCTCGCGCCGAAAGGCCTGAAGCCCGGTGATGAGGTGCGCTCGGGCTCCGACGCGCCTATCAAGCCCGGCAACGCCATGACGCTGCGTCACGTGCCCGTGGGCTCCACCGTGCACAACGTGGAACTGAAGCCCGGCAAGGGCGGGCAGCTCGCGCGCAGCGCCGGCAGCTCCGTCTCCTACACGGCGCGCGAAGGCATCTATGCCTACCTGCGCCTGAAGTCCGGCGAGACGCGCAAGGTGCACATCGACTGCCGCGCCACCATCGGCGAAGTGGGCAACGACGAGCACAACCTGCGCAGCTACGGCAAGGCCGGTGCCGTGCGCTGGCGCGGCGTGCGCCCGACGGTGCGCGGCCTCGCGATGAACCCCGTGGATCACCCGCACGGCGGTGGCGAAGGCAAGTCCGGTCAGGGTAACCCGCACCCGGTGTCGCCGTGGGGCTGGAACACCAAGGGCTACAAGACCCGTCACAACAAGCGCACGGACAACATGATCGTCCAGCGCCGCCGTAACAAGGTTCGGTAATCACTATGCCGCGTTCAACGAAGAAGGGTCCGTTCGTCGATCTGCACCTCATGAAGAAGGTGCAGGTGGCGCAGGCGAAGAACGACCGCAAGCCGATCAAGACCTGGTCGCGCCGCTCGATGGTGCTGCCGGAGATGGTCGGGCTCACCATCGCCGTCCACAACGGCCGGCAGCACATTCCCGTGCTCGTGAGCGAGAACATGGTCGGTCACAAGCTCGGCGAGTTCGCGCCGACGCGCACGTTCAAGGCCCACTCGGGCGACCGCAAGGTCGAGTCGGGAGGTTAAGGGGCACACCATGGCAGAAGTCACCGCCAAACTGCGCTACGCGCGCATCTCGCCGCAGAAGTGCCGGCTCGTGGCCGACACGGTGCGCGGCCAGCCCGCGGGCCCGGCGCTCTCGACGCTGAAGTTCATGCCGAAGAAGGGCGCGAAGCTCGTCTACAAGGTGCTGTGGTCCGCCATCGAGAACGCGCGCGAGAACGCCGGTCTCGACGTGGACGATCTCAAGGTGTCGCGCATCTACGTGGATGCGGCGCCCACCTACAAGCGCTTCAGCTCCAAGGCCAAGGGCCGCGGCACGCGCATCCTCAAGCGCAACAGCCACATCACCGTTGCCGTGAGCGACGGGAAGAAGGATTAGCCATGGGTCAGAAAGTCAACCCGTTCGGCATTCGCCTCGGCATCACCCGGGACTGGATGTCCAAGTGGTATGCCGGCAAGAAGCAGTTCCCGGTGCACGTGCACACGGATTTCCGCGTGCGCGAGTTCCTCACGAACAAGCTCCGCGATGCTTCGGTGAGCCGCATCCAGATCGAGCGCGCGGCCAAGAAGGTGAACATCACCATCCAGACGGCGCGCCCCGGCATCGTCATCGGCAAGAAGGGCGAGGACATCGAGAAGCTGCGCCAGGACGTGGCGCGCCTGCTCGGCATGGCGGTGAACGACGTGCGCCTCAACATCGCCGAGATCCGCAAGCCCGAGCTCGATGCGAAGCTCGTGGCCGATGGCATCGCGCAGCAGATCGAGAAGCGCGTCATGTTCCGCCGTGCCATGAAGCGCGCCGTGATGAGCACGATGCGCAGCGGCGCGCTCGGCGTGAAAGTGCGCGTCTCCGGCCGCCTGAACGGATCGGAAATCGCCCGCACCGAGTGGTACCGCGAGGGCCGTATTCCGCTGCACACGTTCCGCGCGGACATCGACTACGGCCTGGCCGAGGCCCGCACCACCTACGGCGTCATCGGCGTGAAGGTGTGGATCTTCAAGGGCGAGGTGTTCGAGAAGCCCGCCGTCGAGCCGGTCGCCACGGGCGAGGGCGTCGAGGGCACCGCACCGGCGGCTGCCGCACCGGCCGAGCAGCCGGCGGCCTGAAGGGGTAGTGAGCGATCATGCTTCAGCCTAAGCGCACCAAGTTCCGCAAGCAATTCAAGGGCCGCAACGCGGGCCTCGCCACGCGTGGCAGCACCGTGGCGTTCGGCGAGTTCGGCCTGAAGGCCACGAGCCGCGCCCGCATGACGGCGCGCGAGATCGAAGCCGCGCGCCGCGCGATGGCCCGTTCGGTGAAACGCGGCGGCCAGATCTGGATCCGCGTGTTCCCCGACGTGCCGATCACCAAGAAGCCGCTCGAGGTCCGCATGGGCAGCGGCAAGGGCAACGTCGAGTACTGGGTGGCGAAAGTGCAGCCCGGGAAGATCCTGTTCGAGATGGAAGGCGTGGATGAGGCCACGGCGCGCGAAGCGTTTCGTCTGGCCGGCTCCAAGCTTTCCGTGTCCACCATGTTCGTGAAGAGGCAGGTGCGCTGATGGCGACGAACAAGAGAGCCGCCGCTCTCGAGAAGCTGCGCGCGCAGAAGCCCGAAGAGCTGGCTGAAGAGCTCCTGAAGCTGCGCAAGGAGCAGTTTGCGCTGCGCTTGCAGCGCGCCACCGGTCAGGCCCCCAAGCCCGACCAGTTCGGCAAGGTGCGCAAGAGCATTGCGCGGTTGAAGACGATCGCGCGCGAGGCGCAGCTGAAGAGCGCCGGAGTGAAGAAATGAGCGCCGAAGAGAACAAGGCTGCAGAGCAGAAGACTCTGCGTACTCTCACGGGTCGCGTGGTCAGCACGAAGATGCAGAAGACCATCGCGGTGGAGGTCGAGCGCCTCATCCGTCACGAGCGCTACGGCAAGTACATCCGTCGCACGACGAAGCTGCTCGCGCACGACGAGAACGGCGAGTCGCGCGAGGGGGACATGGTGCAGATCACGCCGTGTCGCCCGCTGTCGCGGCGCAAGTCCTGGAAGCTCGTGAAGGTCGTGGGACGGCGCGCGAGCGTCTGAGCGGACCAGCGTAGGAAGGTTTGAGTCATGATTCAGTTGCGCACTCTGCTCAATGCCGCGGACAACAGCGGCGCACGCACGCTCATGTGCATCAAGGTGCTGGGTGGCACGCGCCGCCGCTACGCGCAGGTGGGCGATGTCATCAAGGTCAGCGTCAAGGACGCGATCCCGCGCGGCAAGGTGAAGAAGGGCGAGGTGTACGACGCCGTGGTCGTGCGCACCCGTCGCGGTGTGCGCCGGCAGGACGGCTCGCTCATCCGCTTCGACGGCAACGCCGCGGTGCTGCTGTCGAACAAGCTCGAGCCCATCGGCACGCGCATCTTCGGGCCCGTGACGCGCGAGCTGCGCACGTCGCAGTTCATGAAGATCATCTCGCTCGCCCCGGAGGTCCTGTGAGCAGCAAGATTCGCAAAGGCGATCAGGTGGTCGTGCTCTCCGGCCGCGACAAGGGCCGGCAGGGGCAGGTTCTGAAGGTGTTCGGCGACGGCCGCGTGCTCGTCGAGAACGTCAACAAGGTGAAGAAGCACCAGCGGCCCAACCCGCAGGCGAATCCGCCTGTCACGGGCGGCATCATCGAGAAGGAGATGCCGCTGCCAGTGTCGAAGGTGGCGATCTGGAATCCGGGCGCCAAGCGCGCGGACCGTATCGGCTTCAAGACACTGGCCGACGGCAGGAAGGTGCGTTACTTCAAGTCGAACGGCGAGATGCTGGACGCGTGAGCGACACGCGCGCCGTACTTACGAGACTCAACATGGCAGCCAGGCTACACGAGACATACCGCCGCGAGATCGTTCCGAAGCTCAAGAAGGAATTGGGCGTGAAGAACGACATGCAGGTGCCGAAGATCACCAAGATCACGGTGAACATGGGCGTCGGCGAAGCGGTGGCGGACCGCAAGGTCATGGACGCCGCGGTGGCGGACCTCACCAAGATCACCGGTCAGAAGCCCTCGATCCGCAAGGCGAAGAAGGCGGTGGCCTCCTTCAAGATCCGTGCGGGGCTCCCGGTGGGCTGCATGGTGACGTTGCGCGGGGACCGCATGTACGAGTTCCTCGACCGGCTCATCAACATCGCGATGCCGCGCATCCGCGACTTTCGTGGCGTGTCGCCGCGCTCCTTCGACGGGCGGGGCAACTACAGCCTGGGTGTGAAGGAACAGATCATTTTCCCCGAGATCCAGTACGACCAGATCGACCAGATCCGGGGCATGGATATCACCATCACGACGACGGCGAGCGACAACCGGCAGGGACGAGCATTGCTCGAAGCGTTCAACTTCCCGTTCCGGAAGTAAGCGTTCCGGAAGCACAGAGGAATACAGACCGTATGGCGAAGACGAGCATGGTCGAGCGCGAGAAGCGTCGCGCGAAGACGGTGAAGAAGTACGCGGCGAAGCGCGCGCAGCTCAAGGAGCTGATCCGCGATCCGCGCACATCGCCCGAGGCTCGGGCTACCGCACAGGCGAAACTGCAGGCGCTCCCGCGTGATGCAAGCCCGATCCGGCAGCGCAAGCGCTGCGCGATCACGGGCCGCCCGCGCGGTGTGTACCGCAAGTTCGGGCTGTCGCGGGCGAAGATCCGCGAGATCACGAGCCGGGGTGAGATTCCGGGCCTCTCCAAGGCGAGCTGGTGAGGAACGCCGCATGAGCATGACCGATCCCATCGCGGACCTCCTGACCCGTATCCGCAACGCCCAGGCGGCGCGGAAATCGGAAGTCACCATGGCCTCTTCGAAGGTGAAGATGGCCATCGCCCGCGTGCTGAAGGACGAAGGCTATATCACGGACTTCCGCGTCACGAGCGAAGGCGGCAAGGCGACGCTCACCATCGCCCTCAAGTATTTCGAGGGCAAGCCCGTCATCGACCGGCTCGAGCGCGTGAGCCGTCCGGGCCTGCGCATCTATCGCGGCAAGGACGAGCTGCCGAAGGTGCTGGGTGGCATGGGCACCGTGATCGTCTCCACCCCGAAGGGCGTGATGACCGACAAGCAGGCGCGCTCCATCGGCCAGGGCGGCGAAGTGCTCTGCATCGTCGCCTAACAGACAGGATGAGACCATGTCTCGGGTAGCAAAGAAGATCATCGACCTGCCTCAGGGCGTGACCACCACGGTGGCCGCGGGCACCGTGACGGTGAAGGGTGCGAAGGGCACGCTGACCCTGCCGCTGAAGCCGGGCGTGTCGATCGAGCAGCAGGACAAGGCGCTGCAGGTGAAGTACGCGAACGAAGAGGCGCGCATGCAGGCGGGCTCCACCCGCGCGCACCTCGCGAACATGATCCTGGGCGTGAGCAAGGGCTACGAGAAGAAGCTCGAGCTGCAGGGCGTGGGCTTCCGCGCGCAGGTGCAGGGCAAGACGCTGAACCTCACGCTCGGCTTCTCGCATCCGGTGAATTTCCCCATTCCGGAAGGCATCACGATCGAGACGCCCAGCCAGACGGAGATCGTCGTCAAGGGCATCGACCGGCAGAAAGTCGGCCAGGTGGCCGCCGAGATCCGCGAGCTGCGTCCGCCGGAGCCCTACAAGGGCAAGGGCGTGCGCTACGCCGGCGAACAGATCGTCCTGAAGGAAGGCAAGAAGAAGTAGGTCTTTACGTATGC
>JADGHX010000003.1 GCA_019683695.1 Steroidobacteraceae bacterium | reverse complement strand
GTTCGACAGCGTGTAATCGAGGGGCACGATGCGGCCGTTGATCTTCGCGCCCCGGCATCGGTGACCCAGGTCCGTGTGCACGTGATACGCGAAATCGAGCGGCGTGGCGCCGCGCGGCAGGTCGACCACTTCACCCTTCGGCGTGAGCACGTACACGCGATCCTCGAAGAGCTCCACGCGCATGCGCTCGAGGAAGTCCCTGTCTGCCTCCGGTGTCTCGTGCGGCTCGAGCAGGCGCCGCACCCACTCGATCTTGCGCTCGTACTGCGCATCGCGCGGACCGCCTTCCTTGTATTGCCAGTGCGCCGCCACGCCCAGCTCGGCATGCTCGTGCATCTCGCGCGTGCGGATCTGCACCTCGACGCTGCGCTTCTGCGGCCCGATGACGGCCGTGTGGATCGAGCGGTAGAAATTGCCCTTCGGGGTCGCGATGTAGTCGTCGAATTCCCCGGGAATGTACGTCCACAGCCCGTGCACCACGCCGAGCGCCGCATAGCAGTCCGGAATGGAATCCACCACGATGCGCACTGCGCGCACGTCGAAGACTTCCTCGAACGCGAGCTGCTTGCGCTGCATCTTGCGATAGATGCTGTAGATGTGCTTCGGGCGGCCGTACACCTCGGCGCGAATGCCTTCCTGCTCCAGGGCCTTGCGCAGGATGGCGCACACCTCCTCGATATAGCGCTCGCGATCTGCCCGGCGCTCGTTGAGCGCGGCGGCGATGCGCCGGTACTCCTCGGGCTCCAGATAGCGGAACGCGAGGTCTTCCAGCTCCCACTTGATCTGCCACACGCCCAACCGGTTCGCGAGGGGCGCGAAGACGGCGCGGGCCTCGAGCGCCAGGCGCTCCCGCTCCTCCGCGGAGAGGTCCCTGGCATGGCGCAGGCGGACGAGCTCCTCCGACAGACGGGCGACCACGAGTCGCGGGTCACTGACGACCGCGAGCAGCATCTTGCGCACCGTTTCGGCCTGGCGAGGGTTCAGGCCCTGGGCGGGGGACCAGTCCCGCGGCAGGCCGACATCACCGATGCGTTGCAGGTCGGTGGCGATGCGGATTGCTGCGGGCGTGACCAGCTCGCCGAGCTTCTCGGGGGTGACACCATCCCGGCCGAGCACGGGGCTCAGCATCAGCGCATTCGCAAGCTCGGCGTTGCCGGTGAGCGCACCGACCACCTCCGCGGCCTCCGGACTGTGGCCGAGTGCACCCTGCGCCTCGGGGCTCACCTCCCCGAGCGCGTCGCGTGTACGGGCGAGCGCTTCGCGAATTTCAGGTGGGCAGAGTTGAGGTGTTTCCACGTCGAGCGACTTCGCAGGTCAGGTAGCCATTTAAACAAGGTACCGGCGATGTTCCGGTCGACGCGGGTGCCGCCCTTCGGCGCCAGCCAGGTGCCGCACCTCGCGGCGGTGCGCCGGTATGTGGCGACGGAGGCAAAATTTGCAATCGATCCGGATGCCGGAAGGGCGCGAAAGTTGCGCCATGCCGTACGCTCGGGTTTGCGGCTATCATACCCGCCTCGTTTTACCGGCGACTCATGGCAGGTCACAGCAAGTGGGCTAACATCCAGCACCGCAAAGGGGCACAGGACAAGAGGCGGGGCAAGATCTTCAACAAGCTCATCCGCGAAATCGTTACTGCGACCCGGACAGGCGGTGCGGACCAGGGGTCGAATCCCCGCCTGAGGCTCGCCATCGACCGGGCTCGCGCCCACAGCATGCCCAGGGACACCATCGAGCGGGCGATCCGGCGCGCCGCGGGGGAGTCGGGCGGCGTGCCCTACGACAGCGTGAGGTACGAAGGTTATGGCCCCGGTGGTGCTGCCCTGATGGTCGATTGCCTCACGGACAACCGCAACCGCACCGTCGCCGAAGTGCGCCATGCCTTCCATGCGTGCGGCGGAGCGCTCGGCGCGAGCGGCTCCGTGTCGTACCTGTTCAATCAGGTGGGGCTCATCACGTATCCGCCGGGCACGGATGAAGACCGTCTCATGGAGGCCGCGCTGCAGGCCGGGGCGGAGGACGTGGTGACGAATCCGGATGGCTCCATCGAAGTGCTCACCGATCCGCTGGATTTCGAAACCGTGCGTGCGCATCTCGCGGCCGACGGCTTCGATCCACCCGCGGCGGAGATCACCCAGCGGGCCTCGGTGGTCGCCCCGCTGGAAGGCGAAGCCGCGGAAAACATGGTGCACCTCGTGGAGATGCTCGAGGATCTCGATGACGTGCAGAGCGTCTACTCGAATGCCCAGATACCGGACGAGGTCCTGGCGCGCGTTTGATCCGGGCGCCGCGTCCGCGCGGCCGGCCCAGGTCGTGACGCTCGCTCCGGCGGGAGCGAGCGTGCGCATTCTCGGGCTCGATCCGGGCTCGCAGCGCACGGGGTATGGCGTGATCGAGTGCGGCGGCGCGAGGAGCACCTGCATCGCGTACGGCTGCATCACAGCCGAAGGCGGCTCGCTGAGCGAGCGCCTGCGACACATCTTTCATTCCGTGCAGGCGCTGATCGAACGTCACCAGCCCGACGAAGTCGCGATCGAACGCGTCTTCGTGAATCGCAACGTCGATAGTGCCCTGAAGCTCGGGCATGCGCGCGGCGCCGCGCTCTGCGCGGTACCGCAGGCCACGCCTGTCTTCGAGTACACGCCGCGCGCCATCAAGCTGGCCGTGGTGGGCTTCGGCGGAGCGGAGAAGGCGCAGGTGGCACACATGATCCGCGCGCTGCTCACCGTTGAGGGCCGCATCTCCGCGGATGCGTCGGATGCGCTCGCTGTGGCCGTGTGCCATGCGCATTCGCGCCGCATGAACGCGCTTGCGTCCGCAGCCGGCGTCGCACCGGCCGCGCGGACGGCTGCTTCGGGCCGGGCACGATGATCGGCTCGCTGCGCGGACGCATCAGCTCGAAGACACCACCCCAGCTCACTGTCGAAGTGGGCGGGGTGGGGTACGAGCTCGAAGCGCCGATGTCCACATTCTTTCATCTGCCTGCCGTGGGGCAGGAGGTGCGGCTGCTCACGCATTTCGTCGTGCGCGAGGATGCGCAGCTGCTCTACGGCTTCGCCACCGAGGACGAGCGGCGGCTCTTCCGCAATCTGCTGAAGGTGTCGGGCGTCGGGCCGAAGATTGCGCTGGCGCTGCTCTCGGGGATGAGCGCGGATGCCTTCGCCGCGTGCGTGCAGAATCAGGATGTCGACGCACTCGTGCGCGTGCCGGGCATCGGGCGCAAGACCGCGGAGCGCCTGGTCGTGGAAATGCGCGACCGCCTCGCCCCTGGCGCGCCCGGATCGGGCGTCATCGCGCCGGCGGCCGCGGCCACTCCGGAAAGTGAAGCCTTCGGCGCGCTGGTGGCGCTCGGGTACAAGCCGGCCGAGGCCACGCGCTTGCTCAAGGCGGCCGGTCCCGGTACACACTCCACCGAGGAACTGATCCGCCGGGCGCTGCAAAGCGCCGCCAGAGAGTGAGCGACTTCGAGTGAGCGAGCCGCACGTGCAAGCCGACCGCCTCGTAACGAGCATCGCAACCCGCGAAGACGACGCGGTCGATCGCGCCATTCGCCCGCGCGCGCTCGCGGACTACGTGGGGCAGGGCCCGGTGAAGACGCAGCTGGAGATCTTCATCGGCGCGGCCCGTCAGCGCGCCGAAGCGCTCGATCACGTGCTCATCTTCGGGCCGCCGGGTCTCGGCAAGACCACGCTCGCCCACATCATCGCCACGGAGCTCGGCGTCACGCTGAAGCAGACGTCGGGACCCGTGCTCGAGCGCCCCGGGGATCTCGCGGCGCTTCTCACGAACCTGCAGCCCCGCGATGTGCTCTTCGTGGACGAGATTCATCGCCTGTCGCCGCTCGTGGAGGAAGTGCTCTACCCGGCGATGGAGGACTACCAGCTCGACATCATGATTGGCGAAGGTCCGGCTGCGCGCTCCATCAAGCTCAATCTTCCGCCCTTCACGCTGGTGGGCGCGACAACGCGCGCGGGCCTCCTGACCTCACCGCTGCGGGATCGCTTCGGCATCGTGCAGCGGCTGGAGTTCTATGGTGTGGAGGATCTCGAACGCATCGTCGCGCGCTCGGCCGGCATCCTGGACGTGCCCATCGATGCGGGTGGCGCCCGGCGCATCGCGCAGCGCTCGCGAGGCACGCCGCGCATCGCGAATCGCCTGCTGAGGCGGGCTCGGGACTACGCGCAGGTGAAAGCGAACGGGCGCATCACCGAAACCGTGGCCACTGCGGCGCTGGACCTCCTGGAGGTCGACCCGCAGGGTTTCGATACGCTCGACCGCAAGTACCTGCTCACCATCATCGAGAAGTTCGATGGCGGGCCGGTCGGCATCGAGAGCATTGCGGCCGCGGTGGGTGAGGAGCGCGGCACGTTGGAAGATGTGATCGAGCCCTTTCTCATCCAGCAGGGGTTCGTCTCGCGCACCGCACGCGGGCGCGTGGCCACCCGCATGGCGTACCAGCATTTCGGCATCAAGGCGCCGGAGCGCCCGGCCGCGAGTCTCCAGCTCTTCGAGGATGAACGGTGAGTCGTTTTTCCTGGCCTGCGCGCGTGTACTGGGAAGACACGGACGGCGGCGGCGTCGTCTATTACGCGAACTATCTCCGCTTCCTCGAGCGCGCCCGCACCGAGTGGCTGCGCGCGCTCGGCTTCTCGCAGACGGAGCTGGCGAAGGAGCCGGGTATTCTCTTCGTGGTGGCGAGCCTTTCCATCGACTACCGGCGGCCGGCGCGGCTCGATGACGCGCTGATCATCACGTGCGATGCGGAGCAGGAAGGCGCCGCATCCATCCGCTTCACGCAAACCATTCGCCGCGGTGACGACGTTCTCGTGGAGGCGAATGTGCTCGTGGCCTGCCTGGACGCGCGCACGTTCCGCCCCACGCGGCTGCCCCGCGCGATCGTCGAGGCCTTGCGCGACTCCACGGCCCGTGAAGGAGCTCCTCTCACATGAATCAGGACCTGTCCATCATCCGGCTCGTGATGGAGGCAACCGTTCCGGTGCAGATCGTCATCGGATTGCTGGTGCTCGCCTCCTTCGTTTCATGGGCCATCATCTTCCGCAAGCGTCTCGTCATCCGCCGCGCGCGCAATGAGGCGGAGCAGTTCGAGCAGAACTTCTGGTCGGGCGGAGACCTCTCGCAGCTCTATCGCGGCATCGAGTCGCGCGGCGGGGCCACCGGCATGGCGAGCATCTTCGAGTTCGGCTTTCGCGAGTTCGCCCGCCTGCGGCAGCAGGGCGGCATTCCGCCGGACCAGATTCTCGATGGGTCGCGGCGGGCCATGCGCGTGGCGCAGCTGAAGGAGATCGATCGGCTCGAGCACAGCCTCTCGACGCTCGCCACGATCGGCTCCACCAGCCCGTATGTCGGTCTGTTCGGCACGGTGTGGGGCATCATGCATGCCTTCACCGGGCTCGGTAACGTGCAGCAGGCCACGCTTGCCATGGTGGCACCCGGCATCGCCGAAGCGCTCGTCGCCACCGCCATCGGTCTTTTCGCGGCGATTCCGGCGGTGATCGCGTTCAACCGGTACGCGGATCAGGTCGGGCGGCTCGAAGTGCGCTACGCCGCCTTCATGGAAGAGTTCTCGACCATTCTCCAGCGACACGTATCGCGCGGCGCGGCAGGCGCCCAGGCGCCGGCTTCGGTCGCACCGGCCGCCGCGCGCGGAGGCTGACCTCATGGCGCAACTGTCTCGCGGACGCCGACTCATGGGCGAGATCAACGTCGTGCCCTACATCGACGTGATGCTCGTGCTGCTCATCATCTTCATGGTGACCGCGCCGCTCCTCACTCAGGGCGTGAAGGTGGATCTGCCGAAGGCCGGTGCGGAGCCGCTGCCGCCCGAGGCACAGGAGCCGCTGGTGCTGTCGATCGACAAGCAGGGTCGCCTGTATCTCAATGTCGGCGCGACCCCGAACGCCGCCATCGACGAGACACTTGTCGGCACTCGCGTACAGGCGGCGCTACGCAGGGCGCCCGAGCGGCCCGTGCTTGTGAAGGCGGACGAATCGATTCCCTATGGCCGCGTCGTCGATGCCATGGTGATCCTGCAGCGCGCGGGCGCGAAGAAGGTCGGGTTCATCACGGATCCGCTGGATGAGCGCCGCCCGGCAGGCGCAGCCGCTTCGGGCCGGGGCTGACCGGTCACACGAGGACCGCATGGCCATCGAGCGCAAGAGCGATCGCTGGATCTCGCTGATACAGTCCGTGTTGCTGCACGCGGCGGTCATCGGCGCGCTCGCGTACGGCTTCTATGCGTACAAGCAGATGCCGAAGCCGCCGGCGCCCACGCTTGCCGTGGAAGGCACGGTCGTTGAAGCAGACGATCTGCAACCGGTGCAGGCGAGCGCGGAACCCATGACTCCGCCGCCGGAACCGGAGCCGCCTCCGCCGGAGCCCGAACCCGCGCCCGTCGAAGACATGGGGCCGCCGACCCCCACGCCGGAGGAAATCCAGCAGCGCCAGCAGGAAGAGCAACGCAAGCTCGAAGAGCAGCGCCGCGCGGAGGAGGAGCGCCTCGCGGCCGAGCGGAAGGCCGCCGAGGAGAGGGCCGAAGCCGAACGCAAGGCAGCCGAGGAGAAGGCGGCTGCAGAACGCAAGGCGCGCGAAGAGGCTGAACGCAAGCGCCGCGAGGAAGAACGCCTCGCACAGGAGCGCCGCGCGGCCGAGGAAAAGAAGCGCGCGGAGGAGAAGCGCAGGGCCGAAGAGGAACGCCTGCGTGCCGAGCGTGAGGCGGAGTTGCGCCGGAGTCTGGAAGCGGAGGAGCGCGCGAGGGCGCTGCGTTCGAGCGATGCCTTCCGGAACTGGATCGGGCAGATCACCGCCCGCATCCAGCGCGCCTGGCTGCGGCCGCCTTCCGCGAAACCGGGCATCGATTGCGTGGTCTACGTCACCCAAGTGCCCGGGGGCACCGTCACGAACGTGAGGGTTGGCGCATGCAATGGCGATGCCGCCGTGCGCGAGTCCATCGAGTCCGCCGTGCTGCGCGCATCACCGTTGCCGCCGCCACCGGACCCTGCGATGTTCGAGCGCAATCTCGAGATTCATTTCGCGCCCACCGATTGACCGACTCAACGTGAAAGCCTGAACCATGCCCGCGTGGATCCGACTCTTCTCGCTTGCCGTGCTCGCCTCGTGCGTCACTCTTCCGGCTCATGCGCAGCTGCGCATCGAGATCACCTCGGGTGTCACCGATCCCATTCCGATCGCCGTCGTGCCCTTCGCGCGCCAGGTGCCGCCCGACGTGACACTCGATGTGGCGGAAGTGGTCGCGCGGGACCTGGCGGGCAGCGGGCGTTTCCGGCCGATGCCGCGCACGCAGATGGCCAGCACGCCCACGCGCGCGCAGGATGTGGTGTTCGCCGACTGGAAGGCCAATGGCAACGACTACGTGGTCGTCGGCCGCATCTCCGCGCTGTCGGATGGCAACATTGCAGTGGACTACGAGCTCGTCAACACACTCACCGGGCAGACACTCGGCTCTCAGAGGTTCACCGGAAGTGCGGCGGCCTTGCGTAATGCGGCCCATCGCGTGAGCGATGCGGTGTACGAGAAGATCCTCGGCGTGCGCGGGGCGTTCGCAACGCGCATTGCCTATGTGTCCGTGGATGGGATGCCGCCCGCCCAGAAGTTTCAGCTGATCGTCGCCGATGCGGATGGTGAGAACCCCCGCGTGGTGCTCGAGTCACGCTACCCGATCATGTCGCCCGCATGGTCTGCGGACGGCGAATGGCTGGCGTATGTGTCTTTCGAGCGCAAGCGCTCGAACGTCTACGTGCAGCGTGTGAGAACGGGCGAGCGTTCGCGCGTGTCCGCGCGTGCGGGCATCAACGGCGCGCCTTCCTTCTCGCCGGACGGCAAGAAGCTGGCGCTCACGCTCGGCGGCACCGGCGGCAACCCGGATGTATACATTCTCGAGCTTGCCACCCAGAATCTCACGCGTATCACGGATGATCCCTCGATCGATACGGAGCCGGTGTGGAGCCCGGACGGCAAGTCGATCTACTTCACCTCCGATCGCGCCGGCGGACCGCAGATCTACAAGGTGGGCGTGCGTCCCGGAGACAAGCCGCGTCGGGTCACCTTCACCGGCAGCTACAACGCGCGACCGCGCGTGAGCCCGGATGGCACACAGCTCGCCATGGTGACGCTCGATGGGGGCAACTACCGCATCGCCGTGCAGGACCTGGCCACCAACACGGTGCGCGTGCTGTCGCGAGGGCGGCAGGATGAGTCCCCGAGCTTTGCACCCAATGGCGCCATGCTCATTTATTCCGGGCAGGAAGGCGGGCGAGCGGAGCTCGCCACGGTGTCTGTCGACGGTCTCATCGGGCAGCGCTTGAAGGCCGATCAGGGCGAGGTGCGGGAACCTGTCTGGGGGCCTTTCGCTCAATGAGGCGAGCGGCGTCGCCTGCAGGCGACGTCGTCTGCCGTGAACGAAATACCTCTGTGTGTTAGAAAGCGCGCTGCCGCGTCGGCGCGAAACCGGGAGCAGTTGAATGCGTAAAACGCTTGTGATCTTGATGGTGATGGCGGGAGCGTTCGGCCTCGCCGCCTGCGGTCCCAAGGCCCAGAAGCCAGAGGACACCGCTGCAACCAGCACGCAGCAACCCACGGGCGCGGATGCGTCCGGTGTCGGTCAGGCCAGCGTCTCGGAGGAAGAGACCGAAGTGCCGGGTCCGCAGGCGGGCCTGCTCGCCAAGCGCACCATCTACTTCGATTTCGACAGCAGCGAGATCCGGGGCGAGGGCACGGATATCGTCGCGGCTCACGCGAAACACCTGGCGGCCACGCCGGGCGCGAAGGTGCGGCTCGAAGGTCATACGGATGAGCGCGGCTCACGGGAGTACAACATCGGTCTCGGCGAGCGTCGCGCGCAGGCCGTGCGGCGGGCGCTGCTGCTTCAGGGCGCCTCTGAGTCGCAGCTCTCCACGGTGAGCTACGGCGAGGAGCGGCCGGCTGCCGCGGGCAGCGATGAGGCGGCCTGGGCGAAGAATCGTCGCGTCGAGATCGTGTATCTGCAGTAACGCCGTTCAGCCACCCGGAACGAGGTGAATCATGCGTCAGCTCGGTGCAGCACTACTGGTGGGTGTGTTCGTGGCAGGGTGCGCCACCACGCCTCCGGAAGAGGATCCCGTGCAGATCAAGCTGAACGAGCTGGACGCGCGCCTCGCGCGCATCGAGCGCGCGAACCAGAGCGTGGTGGACATGGCCCAGCGCATGGAAGCCATGCAGGCGGACGTGCGCGCGCTGCGCGGTCGCATCGAAGTGCTGGAAAACCAGAACGAAGCCCTGCGCAAGGAACAGCGCGACCTGTACGCCGACCTCGATCGGCGCCTCACCGAAGCCAGCAGCGGCGGGGCGTTGGGCGGTGCCGCCGGTGGCGCCGCGAGCGGGGGCACGGGGCCGGAGCAGGCCGCCTACATGCAGGCGTTCGATGCCCTGAAGGCGGGCAACTACACGGGGGCGATCAGCGGCTTCCGCAATTTCCTCAACACGTACCCGAACAGCGACATCGCCGACAACGCGCAGTACTGGCTCGGCGAGGCGCACTACGTGATGCGGGACTATGAAGCCGCCGCCGCGGCTTTCCGCGCCGTGGGAGAGCGGTGGCCGGATTCGCAGAAGGCCGCGGATGCGCTGCTGAAGCTCGGATACTCGCAGTTCGAGCTGAAGCGTTATTCGGAGGCGCGAGCCACGCTCACGGATGTCACCCGGCGATTCCCCGACAGCGATGCCGCCCGGCTCGCCAAGGAACGCCTGGCGCGCATTCCGGGCGCCCGCTGAGAGCCCGTGTCACGGCTGAAGATCACTGAAATCTTCCATTCCCTGCAGGGCGAAGCGGATACCGCGGGAATCCCGACCACCTTCGTGCGGCTCACGGGCTGCCCCCTGCGGTGCCAGTACTGTGATACGGCGTATGCCTTTCACGGGGGAGCGTGGTGGGAGATCGATGCGATTCTCGCCCGCGTGAAGGAGCTCGGCGCGCGATATGTGTGCGTCACCGGCGGGGAGCCCCTTGCTCAGAAGAACTGCATCGAGCTGCTGCAACGGCTGTGTGATGCGGGCTATCGCGTGTCGCTCGAAACGAGTGGCGCGATGTCACTGGAGGCGGTGGACCCGCGCGTCGTGCTCGTCGTGGATGTGAAAACGCCGGGTTCCGGCGAGGAGCGCCGTAATCGATACGACGAGCTTGCGCGCCTGCAGGCCAAGGATCTCGTGAAGTTCGTCATCTGCGGCCGGGACGACTACGAGTGGAGTCGCGCCAAGGTGGCGGAGCTCGGCCTGACCGACCGGTGCACCGTGCTGTTCTCGCCCAGCCACGAGCAGCTCCCCGCGCGGGATCTTGCGGACTGGATTCTCGAAGACCGGCTCGCCGTGCGGTTTCAGATTCAGCTGCACAAGTACCTGTGGGGGAACGTGCCGGGCAAATGAGCGCGGGCGGCGCGGTCCGGCGCGTTTCGGGTCGCGTAGAATCGCGGCATGAGTGCACGTCCCGCAGTGGTGCTTCTCTCGGGCGGCCTGGATTCCGCCACGACGCTCGCGATTGCGAATTCGCAGGGCTACGCGTGCTATGCGCTTTCCGTTGCGTACGGTCAGCGGCATTCGGCTGAGCTCGACGCAGCGGCGCGCGTAGCGGCCATGCTCGGAGCGCGCGAGCATCGCGTGATGCGCGTGGATCTCGCCGGTATCGGCGGTTCAGCGCTGACGGATCCCTCGATCCCCGTGCCTGAAACGGAGACTTCCGGCATTCCCGTCACCTACGTTCCGGCGCGGAACACGATGATGCTCGCGTTGGCGTTGGGCTGGGCCGAGGTGCTCGACGCTCGCGACATATTCATCGGCGTGAACGCCGTGGACTATTCGGGGTATCCGGATTGTCGCCCGGAGTTCATTGCCGCGTTCGACGCGCTGGCCGCCAAGGCGACGAAGGCCGGCGTCGAGGGCAGTCCCTGCCGCGTGCATGCGCCGCTCATCATGCTTTCGAAAGCCGAGATCATCCGGGAAGGTGCGCGATTGGGTGTGGATTACTCGGTCACGGTGTCGTGCTACCAGGCCGATGCCGAGGGCCGCGCCTGCGGTCGTTGCGATTCCTGCCGGCTGCGCCGCCAGGGTTTTTCGGCCGCCGGTCTCGCTGACCCCACGCGATACCAGCCCCTGTAGTATCATGCCGCCCCTCGCGAGGGCGGCATGCCCGGCCCCGGCCGGCCCGCACAGCCTGCACCGCCCGCCCGCTCGGCGCGCGCCGCCGCGCCCACACGCGATACAGCTTCGTCCTTGGGGTGGTAGCTCAGTCGGTAGAGCATCGGACTTTTAATCCGCTGGTCCTGGGTTCGATTCCCAGCCACCCCACCACTTAAGCCACTGAATCACAAGCTCTTTTCGACGTTCTACCTCGTGCGCCTGTGAGCCTTGGCACACGATTGGCACAGTTTGCGCCCGCTATCGTGTAAAGTCGAGTGCCATCGCGCCAACGGGCGCGCTGTTGTGTGAGGCAGTGGCTGTGGCAACCATTCGCGAACGCGGCGGACGGTTTCACGTCCAGGTGCGCATGAGCGGCTTTCCGTCCCGCACGGCATCGTTCCCGACGCGGCGACAGGCCGAGCGTTGGGCGAAGACGGTCGAGGCCGAAATGATCGAGGGGCGGCATTTCCGCACGGCTGAGGCGCGCCGTCGCACGGTTGGCGCGGCGATCGATCGCTACATCGAGGAAGAGCTGCCGAAGAAGCGCGACGCCAGGAATCCACGCATCCGGCTCCTGTGGTGGAAGCAGAAGATCGGCGACCTGAAGCTTTCCGACGTGACACCAGCGGTGCTGGTCGAGTATCGCGGAAAGCTTCAGCGTGAAACATTCACGCGCGCGCGTCCTGACTCGAAGCACTCCACAGTGAAGGACGGTGAGGCCGCGACGTTCAAGCGAAGCGGCGCCACCGTGAACCGCTACCTCGCGGCGCTCTCGAAGGTTTTCACGGTCGCCCGCAAGGAATGGCATTGGCTATCGCATAACCCCTTCGATGGTGTGAGCAAGCACAAGGAAGGGAAGGGCGTCATCCGCTTCCTGAGTTCTGACGAGCGCCGTCGGCTGCTGAATCAGACAGCCAAGAACCCACAGCTTCATGCATTCGTGACGCTTGCGCTTGCCACAGCTGCACGGGCAGGCGAGCTCCAGCAACTGACCTGGGGCGATGTGGACTTGAGGGAAGGGCGCCTGCTCCTGCGCAATACCAAGAACGGGCAGGCGCGCACGGCATGGGTTCACGGCGCAGCTCTTGAAGTGCTGAAGCAGCACGCGAAGGTCCGCCCCATCGATGATGGCGAGCGCGTTTTTCGCAGCGAGACCGGCAAGCTGTACCGCTACGAAGAGGATTTCGCTGCCGCATGCGACGCCGCGGAAGTGAAGAACTTCCGTTTCCATGATTTGCGGCACACGGCCGCAACGGAGCTGGCGAAGCTGGGCGCGACCGAACAGCAGCTCAAGGCGATCGGCGGCTGGAAGTCGAACGTCGTGAGCCGCTACGTGCATCTCGCCGCCGAGGACGCGCGCGCGATCGTCGAGAAGATGAACGAAAAGATTCTTGGCGGTGAAAGCTATGAGTGAACGGCTGCTTGCGCTGCCAGCGCTCATGAACGACCGGGAAAGCGCAATGATCTACCTCGCGGCGTTGGCGTTCCCGAAGGCGCGCGGCGAGTTCGAGCTGTTCTGTGAATCTGTGCGACTGTGCGCGACGAATCCAACAAGGAAGCTCGACAAGAAGTATGTTAGCTCGATCAACCGTGCCACGAAAGCAATCTACGAGCTGCGCGTTCCCGCCGCGATGGTGGCCAACATGGTCGAGATGCGCGTCGTACGTGCCATCTCGGCAGGCACAGCCATACAGATCGATACGGCGCTCGACACCGTGCAGAAGGCCATCAAGCACTACGCACCTCGGGCACCGAAGTACCGCCACCACCGCGACTTTCGGCGGCACGTATGGGATACCAGCACGGCCGTGCTACACCTTGCGTTAGGGTTCGGGCACCACGCACTCAACGGTGAGCCACTGCCGCTCCTGCCGCTGATTGCAAACCCGCATTGGGTGGAAGCTGCCGTCCGCAACGCAAAGTTTCATGGCGGGATGCTGGCAAAGTCTATCGACGGGCTCGAACTCGTCACGCTGTGTAACGAGGATAATCTCACCGCCGATATGTTCGCGCAGCTCCCGGACGTGCGTTATCGCCGCTCCGGCAAATGGGGCGATCTCACCGACTAGCCGAATTTTCCCACTTTCGGCGCGCCGTCTCACGCGCCGCTACGCTCCCGCCCATGCCGCACCACATCGCGGCGCGGAGTAGTAGCGATGATGACCCCGACACTCGTCCCGATTACTGACTTGGCGACTCTGCGCGCAGCAGGGATCGCGTATCCATCGACCGAGCATGCATGGCGCTGGTTGTATCGCTGTCGCGCGGATCGCGGCCTCGAGCGCGCGTTTCGGCGCGTGGGGCGTCGCGTGCTGGTCGATGTACCCGAGTATCTCGCCGCCATCCGCGAGCGATCGGCGGGCTGATATGCGCGCCCATGACGCCGCGCCCGTGGGTGGCACCACGGGACACGGCAAGATCGACGGGAACGCCAACAGAATACAGCGCTGCGCCTCGTGCGCAAAGCCGAGCACTGAGCATTTTTGCACGCAGTGCCTTGCGGATTTCCCCATGCTGCGCTGGCTCATGCCGCGCAAGGCGGTGCGCGCGTGAGCACGCAGGATGAGATCCGATCGGCACTCTTCGCTGTTCCAGCGCACGACCGCGCGACGTGGGTCCGACTGGCCATGGCCCTCAAGTCGGAGCTGCACGAGGCAGGCGCCGACCTCTGGCTAGAGTGGTCCCGGACAGACCGCAGCTACAACGAGCGCGACGCACGCGCCGTATGGAAGTCGATTCGTCCGGGAGGCGGGATCACCATCCGCACGCTGTTCGCGGAAGCGCGTCGCCACGGTTGGAAGCCACGCGCAAAGCTCGCGGAGCGGCCGAAGTCGGCCCGCACCGCCGAAGTGATCCGCGACAAGCTCGAGTGGAGCGAGCGCGCGCAAAGCATCTGGCGGCGGACATTGCCGCTCGCGGGCAGTCTCGGTGAGCGATACCTCCGCAGTCGCGGTTGCGTGTTGCCGCCGGCCGATGGCGATCTCCGGTATCTGCCGCCCTCGGGCGACTATCCGCCGAGTCTGTGTGCGCGCGTCACGGATGCGCTGACCGCAAAACCAATCAGCTTGCATTTCACACGGCTGCGTCCGGACGGGTGCGGCAAAGCCGGAACCAATCGCGACAAGCTCTTGCTCGCCGGTCACCGCAAGCGAGGCGGAGTAATCCGGCTGTGGCCTAATGAGGCGGTCACGTACGGCCTCGGGGTCGCGGAGGGCATCGAGACCGCGCTGGCCGCCGCACGGCTCTACACGCCCGTGTGGGCGTGCATCGATGCCGGCAATCTCGCAACTCTGCCCGTGCTCCCTGGCATCGAGTGTCTCGCGATCTATGCGGACCATGACGACGCCGGCACGCGTGCCGCGCAGGAGTGCGCCCGGCGCTGGAAAGCAGCGGATCGCGAGGTAGTGATCTATCGCCCACGGATGCGCGGCGAGGACATCGCCGATCTGGCGCAGCGGAGGGTCGCGTAATGGCTGCCGCACTCGATGACCTCGGCCTAGACGCAGACCTCGAGCGCGTACCCATTGAGGACGATGCGGCCGATTTGCCGCGCTTCGTTCGCCGGCCGATCGACTGGCGCGCGCTCGCTGACCGCACACCACCCGAGCGGGACTGGGCCGTCAGCCACTGGCTCGGCATGGGCTATGTGACGCTGTTGGCTGGCGCCGGCGGCGTCGGCAAGACACTGGTAGCGCAGACGCTCGCGACATGTCTGGCGATTGGACGCGGCTACATCGATTACGCACCCAGGCCTCGCCGCGTGCTGATGCTCGCGGGCGAGGATGATCATGACGAGCTCTGGCGCCGGCAGGTCGCCATCTGCCAGTGGCTCGGCGTCGGACTCGACGCGGTTGCCGATGCGCTGATCATCGAGAGCTATGTCGATCGCGACATGACCCTCGCGGATGTCGCCTATGGGCAGCTCGTTCGGACACCGTTTCTCGCGGAGCTGCGCGAGCAGATCGGCGACTACCGCGCGGATGTCGTAATGCTCGATTCAGTGGCGCGGGTATTCGGCGGCAATGAGAACGACCGCCACCACGTCACGCAGTTTCTGACTTGGCTGGCCGCGGCGTGTGAGCCGACGCATGCCGGGTTGCTGCTGTTGGCACATCCCAGCCGGGCCGCAGGCAGCGAGTGGAGCGGTAGCACGGCGTGGGAGGCGTCCGTCCGTGCGCGGCTCTATCTCGGGCGCACGCTGCCCGACCAGGAGCCCGATGAGGACGAGCCGCCCGATGAGACGGTGCGCTACCTCGCCCGCCGCAAAGCGAACTACACCGACCGGGACTATCGCCGGCTGACCTACCGCGACGGCGTACTCGTGCCTGAGCTGGACGCTCAGCGCCGGCCCGTGAGCCGGCCGACGGGCGAGGCGGCGATAGATGTCGTGGTGCGCGCCGTGCGCCGGCTCGCGGAGATCGGCATACATGCCTGCGCCTCGCCGAACAGCCCCCGATATCTGCCGCGGCTGGCCGTGCAGTACGACTACGCCGAGGGCATGTCGCCGCGTGATCTCGCCCACGCCATGCGCAACGCGCAGAAGTCCGGCCGGCTCATCACGACGACGGTAGGTCGTGCGGCCAATCGATCGCCCGTGATGGGACTGGCCGAGCCCGCAACGGATGAGGTGCACTAATGCACGCATTCATTTCGAGCGGGCGGAATCTATCAATGCGTGCATTGGTGCAGAAGTGCACGCATGCACGCATTCATACTGCACGCATTCATTCGCGAATCGGTGCGGACTGCACGCACACACTGTCCCCCTATATAGGGGGACATATGTGTGCAGTGTGCGTGCGGGCGCATTCGTCAATGCGTGCAATGCGTGCAGACGCCGCCAGAGGCTGGCGCTCGAGGGTGCAGCCATGAGCGCGTTGTACGCCGTGCTGTTCGCGCTTCACTGGCTGCTGCTGCTCGCACGGTCCCGCCGAGGGGGCAGACCATGACCCGCCCCACCATCCCGGGCGCGCTGAGCCTCGACGCCCTCGCACGCCTGCATGCGCCACGCACCGCCGACGAGGTACGCGCGGCCGTTCACGAGCTGCGCTCGCGTGGCTACAGCGACCACACGATTGCGCGCGTCACCGGACTCGCCGTCGAGCTGGTGCGGCGCATGCTCGGTGAGCAGCGGGAGCACAGCACGTGAGGCGCAGCAATGCTCGTGAGGCTGCACGCACGCCTCTGGTGGCTGATCGCATGCGTGCCGTGGTGAGCAGGCGGGGCAATGCATCGGGCCGTCCTGGGGCTTCCTGCGAGCCAACGAGAGGCGATGTGGGCGGCGCACCAAAATGGTGCGGGTCCTACCCAGAGGTCGGAGGCGGGTAATTTGGACCCCGATCTTTTTGGATGTGTGCCCCGCGCTTGGTGTCCGCCCGCTTTTTATGAGGAAAGAAACCAAATGGCGAAACGACGTGATTTCACCGCGCTAACGCAGAAGGACTGTGCGGACATGCACGGTGTGGACGTGCGCACGATACGGCGGTGGGATGGCGAAGGCCACCCGCGAAATGACGATGCGACGTACTCCGCTCCGGAGTCTATCCGCTGGCGCATCGAGTACGAGATGAAGGGGCTGGATGCAACGGCGGCGCGTGCATGGCGCGACCGTGAGGCCGCAACGAAACTTGCGCTGGCGAACGCGCGGGAGCGCGGGCGCCTGATCTACGCGGATCAGGTGGCGGAAGTCTTGACGACACTCGCGGCCGATCTCTCCGCGCGGCACGACGCATTGCCCGGACGGCTGGCAGGTGAGCTGGCCGGTGAGACCGATGCCGCTGTCATCCGCTCGCGGCTGCTGGATGAGCTGCGCAACGTGCGAGCGGCCTTTGCCGATGCGAGCCAGACGCTCGCAGACAAGCTGGGTGACGCATGACCGCCATCAACATCGCCATTCGCGGCGACCGGGCGCTCATCGTCACGGACACGCTGGTCTCTGGCGGCGTCGAGCCGTTGTATACGGTGAAGTGTTCGGCGTTTCCGCATCTGCGGCTTGCGGTGGCGGGTGCGGGCGAGCATACGCTCACACGGGCGTGCAAGTTCCTGCTGATGGACGCACTGCCGGCCGGCACGGACGCGGAGGACATCGCCCACGAGCTGCCGGCCGCCCTGCGCGCGCAGTGGGCGCGTCTGCGATGCACGGAACCGAGCATGGTGTTTCTCGTGGGCATCGACCGCACCGAGCAGGCGTTCGCGGTGGCGTATACGTCCGCGCAGGACTTCGCTCCGCAGACGCTAGCGCCGGGGTGCTACCTGGTCCCCAAGCCGCGCGTAGCTTCTCCTGAAGGCTCTGCGACGGGCCCGGTGCAGACGGCTGAGCCGCAGACGGATGAGCCGCAGGCGCCCGAGCCTGAAACGGCGATCCCCTGGCGGCGCTACGTGCGCACCGTGCTCGAGCCAATCGAACGCCAGCACCGCGAGAACCCGCAGAGCATTGGCGGAAAGGTGCAGGTGACCGAGGTCGCGCCCGACTGCATTCACCAGTGGTGGCTTCAGGATCTGGCGCGCGAGGCCGCTGCATGACAGAGGGGCCCTACGCCGCTGCTCTCGCAAGCCTGCGTCGCATTACGGCGGCGCTGGCGACGGCGGCACCGGATGAGCTGGCGAGCCTCATCGCCCTGCAGGCGGAGGCGCTGAGCGTTCTGGAGGGGCAACGGCGCAGGCTTTCGACGGAAGCGCTCGCGGCGCGCGTGGCGACTCTGGAGCGGCAGCTTGCGGATCGCGAGCCGGGCGAACGTCGCGATGTGATCTGCGAGCGGCTGGGCATCTCCCGCCGATATTTCTACCGCCTGCGCGCGCTCAGTGCACAAAACTGTGCACTGCAAGGTGCTGAAATTGAGGCATGAGCACCAACCACCACGAATGCGCCATGTGCCACGAGGGCGAGGGAACCGTCCAGATTCTCTGCGGCGGCGAGCTTGTTGCCGTATGCCGCCCCTGCGCCGAAAAGGAAGCAGAGCGGCGCGGAACCTTGCGATGGCTTGCCCGCATCGGGCAGCTCGAGAACATCCGCAAACTCGGGATGCTGTCATGAGCACGAAGCCCGCACCGACCAATCCCGAGGCATTACGCGCCGCGCGTGATGCGCACGACCGTTGCGCCATCGCGCTCATGCGGCAGGCGCGCCACCACATGCGTGAAGCGCTGACGCTTGCTCGTCGGCTGGAGCGCACCACCAAGGAGAATCAGCAGTGACAGACAAGTTCGTTCAGCGCGGGAACGTCGTGAACTACGTCGCAGGCGGCGATGTCACGTCGGGCGTTCCGGTGGTGATGGGGCACACGCTCGGGGTTCCGATCACGAGCGGCGTCTCAGGCAACACGATTGCCGTTGCGATCGAGGGCGTGTTCGAGTTGCCGAAAGTAGCGAACGCGGTGTTCGCGGTGGGCGAAAAGCTCATCTGGGACACCTCGGCCGGAGCCTTCGACGACTCGGCGGCCACGCCGGCCACGGGCGACCTCACGGGCGCGGCCATGGCCATGCGCGCGGGTCTGAATGGCGAGACCACCTGTCTCGTGAAACTCACTCCGGGCAACGTGCTGAAGACGCCATGAACATCGATCAGATTGCGCAGGCTCTCGCGAAATGCGCCACTTCGCAGAACGCGCACGAGATCAGACTCGCGATCGAGCGACAGCAGGCGGAAATCCGCACGCGCCTGGAGGAAATCTCTCCAGTGAACGATCCGCAGTTTCCGCATCCGGCGCAGCGGCTCGCGGCGATCCGGGCCGGTCTGGAGGCGGTGCGGAAGTTGGACCTTGAGGTGGAGGACCTGAGCCGCAAGCTGGATTACCTCGCCGAACTGCACCGGATGGTCTATGCGCGGGTGGATGAGCTCTCGACCGCCGAGGCTCGCGCCGCAGTGCCCGCCAATCTCAAGCGGTTGCCGGCGATCATGCGCACCGTGCGCGAGACGATGGACGCCTATGACCGCGCAGTTTCCGCGCTGGATACGGCGCTGCAGGCCATCAACCAGTTTGATCGCGTGGGACTCCCGTATCCGTTCGATGATGCCCAGCTTTTCGAGGTGCTGAAGCTGCGCGAGGAAATCTGGCGGGTGCGCACCGTGTTCGTGCCTGCGAACTGGCAGGTGGAGGATCGCCAGAAGTTCCCGCAGTCCTGGCCGCTCATGTTCGCCGTGCACGAACACGGCGCGTTCCACGTGCGCCGGCCGCCGCAACCCCACACGTGGCCGGATGCGGACCCGATCATATCGGGATCGGCTGGCCGCGAATGAGCATGCACTTTCTGCTGCTGCCTCTTCTCCACGCACCGCGTCTTTTTGGGCGCGTGCTCTGTGGCCGCGTGAGTGCAGGTGACACGCGCAGCGCGGATTACTCGCTGAGTGCCGCCGCCAGAAAAACCGGCGAGTGCCCGCAGGCGAATTCTCCTGGCGCCGTGGCGGGCGATTACCCAACAAAGGACCAGCACGCATGACCGACGCTACCGCATCGACGGTTGATCTGCGCGAGCACCACCACAGGCACCGAGAGCCGCGGCCGATGAGCGCCCGTATCACATTCGCGCGCGACTTCGATCCGACTTCGCGCACGCTGTTTGGTCCGCTCCTGAGCGTCGGGTACTGCCTCAATCGCGAGAACGTCGCGGTGGATGCGTTCGCCTGGGTGGACTTTGCCGCGCCGATCCATTCGGGCGACAGTGACCTTGTTCCTGAAGCAGGGGCGGCTGTAGGCGGGTTTTATGCCGGCCGTCTTTGAAGCATTTACGGTGTCTATCACCGTCAGCGCGGGCTCGTATGCAGCCGCTTCCGCGATCGCGGAACTGTGGAATCACTTCCTCATCAACACGATTTTGAAAATTTCCTCGCATGCGCTGGCGAGTCGGCCACCGAATGCGGTAACACCCTCGCCAGAACTGCTCGCACGGCACGGCAATATCCTGCGGCCGAAGCTTGCGGAGGCGGGACTTGGCGATGCGGAGCGGCTTGACGTGTTTGAAGGGCTCACTTTTGAGAGTCGCACACTCGCCGCGGTACTTAGCGAGGGTGATTGCCTGACGCCCGAGTTCCCGAGTGGCACCGTGTTTTTCTACGACTCCGCGCTCGAACCCCGCACAGGCGATCTTGCAGTGATCGAGACGTGGCAGCGCAAGCCCCGATCTTGCGGAATGATGCTCGGCGGGATGATCGAGCGCGAACGCGTGTTGCTCGTGAAGTACGTCGAGCGCACCGATGATGGCCGTTGGATCTGTCACAGCAACGATGATCCGTTTCTGCTCATGCCCCCGATGAAGATCGTCGGGCGCGTCGTGATGGCGGTCGTCATGCCGGCGAAGCGTGCGGCCGCGTAACTGGCGCGAACCTCCGCTTTCTGCGCCCTGATCTCGCGGCCGCTCGAATCATCCAACGCGTTGGACGATTCGCCCCTCATCTCCGGCGTACTGTCTCGCTGAACCTTCGCTGCGCGCTTGACGCTGGCGACGCCGAGATTGAGTAGCTTGGCGGCCTCGGCCCTGAGAAATTCGCTCAACTGAGCGATTTATTGCCGGACGGCCGCGCGTGAGGTTGGCTGGCGAATTGGAGAGCATTGGGGAAACCCCCCAATGCGATCGGGAACCCCCAGCGACGGGCGCACGTACCCGCGCGAGCGAGAAGCACCGGAGCGGCCAGCGGCCTACCGCCGCTACTCCGGCGCCGCGTGCGGCCGCCGTAACCTGAGAAAACTTCGCAATCTGCGAACATTTCTCCTCCGGCGCCGCGTGCGGCCGCCGTAACTGGCGCTGCCGCGCGGATCAAGACGCAAATTTGCGTGTTGATCGCGCGTCGCGTAACCAGAACGAAAAGGGCCGGTGTTACCCGGCCCCTCTCGCGATCCCCACAGACGGGAATCTCGTTCAGTCTGTCTTCGCCCTTTTCTCCCCCAGGCGTCCGGCGACATCGAACACCGCGTCCAGCGCGTCCGAGAGCAGGTTCCAGATGTCCTGAAGCTCGTGGTCGCCCGCGTATCCTTCGTGCGCCTCGACGAGAGCGAGCGCGCCGGCGATCTTGGACTTCGCACGCCAGAGCTGCGCCCGCAAATCAGCAAGCTGCGGTGTCTCGCTCATCGCGCACCCCCTCGCGTGTTCCATATCCTGGCGGCCTCCATCGCCAGCCAGTAGTTACCCCGTTTTGCCTCGTCCTGATGATCCTCGCAGGCGAAGGGCGCTTCAGTGCCGCAGTTTTCGCACTGGGCGTGCGCGCTCGAGTGCTCGCCGACGTCGAAGTAGATCGCGACGTCGGTCACACCGCAAAACGGGCACGGCTTGGGAGCAGGTGTCTTGGCGATTGGAAGCTCGTGTTTGTAGTCGTAGAAGTAGCTCCGCTTCACGGAGGCAAGCTGCCCCTGCTCAGCCAATCTCGACCCCTCGCGCGTGCGGGCGCGTGCATTCTTCGATTTCTTCTGCATGATTCACCTCGTTAGGTGGGTTGTGGGTAGGTAAAAGGGGCGCCGACCCACCGGCACGCGAGACGGCGCCCCGGGATCGTCAATCGGTGTGCTGCACCTCCTTTCGCGCCGCTTCGAGTCGGGCGGCGATTTCCTGCGCCGCCTGTACGGCCTGTGCGCGTGTGTCGTGGCCGGCGAGGGTCCGATGCTCGTCGCGGCCATACCGGCACACGCCGATCCAACGGCCGCCGAGACGCACGGCGAAGCAGAGAGGCACGGTCACGGCGCGTCCTTCGCGAAGGGGCGCCACTTCAGGCCGACGTAGACGCGTTCCTCGCCGCGATCGGCGATGCTCGCGTAGCTTCGGTGCTCCACACCGAGCGGCATGGTGAGTGTTTCCGACGACCTAGTTCAGGAATTTTTTCCTGAACTATCCCGGTGCTCCACACCGAGCGGCATGGTGAGTGTTTCCGACAGGGCAGGCTCGAATCCGGCCGCGACCCGCACGAGCACCTCGCGCGTGACTTCCTGAGAGCGGACAGTGCTCCGCCAATTGCCGGTCACCTGCCGGGACGCGTCGGCCTCAATCGTGAACGTGGAACAGCCCGCGAGCGCGAGCACGCAGGCGAAGACAAGAACGGATCGCACGTCGATTACTCCCGCAGCCTTGGCACACTATTGGCACACTTGCTGCCTCAAATCGGCACCAAGTGGCACGGCATCACGCCTGTAAGTGCTTGTGCGGATTAGTGGTCTGTGGTGTGACGTGGTGTGCTACCGGGACTTTTAATCCGCTGGTCCTGGGTTCGATTCCCAGCCACCCCACCATTGCCTCATCCCACGATGTCCTCATTGGGCGAGGCGCGCGGTGCTCAGGCCGCATGCCCGGTGAGGTCCGCGCGCTCCAAAGGCCGGATACTGCGTTCAACCTGCTTGCCAATCTTCTGACGCGCGATCTCAAGGTCGTACTGGCTCTGCAGGTTCTGCCAGAGTTGCGCCGTCGTACCGAAGTAGCGGGACAGGCGAAGTGCCATCTCCGCCGTCACGGCCCGGCGTCGGCGCACGATCTCGTTGACGGTCGGTACAGACACGCCAAGCTCCTTCGCGAGCTTGTAGGAACTCAGTTCCAGAGGCTCCATGAAGTCATGGGCCAGAATGTCGCCGGGGTGTACCGGCCGAAGTCGTTTCGCTGCCATCGTCATTCTCTCCGTTCGGAGCTCACGGCCATGCCCGTCAGTGGTAATCCGTCAGCTCCACATCGGACGCGTCGCCATTGTCCCATCTGAAGCAGATGCGCCATTGCTGGTTGACCCGAATGCTGTACTGGCCTTTGCGGTCACCCTTCAACGCTTCGAGGCGGTTGGAGGGCGGAATCATCAGGTCGCGCAAGTCGCCGGCAGAGTCGAGGTACTTCAGTTTCTCGCGAGTCCGTTGCTGGATCTGGCCGTCCATGCCCTTCACGAACTCGCCTCGGAATATGGCCTCGCTCTGTTTGTCCTTGAAGGATCTGATCATGGTAGATGTTAAAGCCTCACGTTATTAACGTCAAACGTTATCAAGCGCGACATTTCCGAAGCGCCGCCGGCAGAACCGGGAGGGGTCGGCTGGCCCGGCACCCTCCCGGGCGGACCGGTGTTTATGCGGAACGTGTTGGCTCGCGGCCATGGGCATTCGCGTTGTTTTCGTGCAGATTCTCACTCGGCGTTGGGTCTCCTAGCTTCCGCCTACGGTTGCAGCCAGCGTGCGCGCCCATACGCGGACGAGCGGCCCGATTTGCTGCAGAAGAATCAGGCGGAATGGACCGCGGAAACGCGACGACGCGTGCGCAGAGAACAGCCCTTGCTGGCGTGTCCTCCAGCAAGGGCGTTGTGATGTGCGGATCGGGCCGCTTCAGGCGAGCGTGGTGACGGTGCGCTGGCGGCGCAGGAGCCAGATTGCGGCGGCGCCGAGCGCAAACAGGGCGAGTGTGCCCGGTTCCGGCACTGACACGGGCCGATACAGCCAGATGCCGGTGAAGCCCGTTCCCAGGTTCTTCGGATAGCTCGTGTCGAACGCGGCGTAGTCGAGCGACGTGGCGAAGGGGCTGTCGAGCAGGTACGCCATGCTCGTGGTGGAGCCGTTGCTCGAACGCGTAAGGCCGCTCACCTCGTAGTACTGAGCCGTGCCGAAGTTCGTCACGCGCGTCGGATTGAACACCGTTCTCACCGCATTCGCGATGTCCGCATCACCGGCGGCGAAGTAGCTGGTGGTCGAGGTCGGAAACTGCGTGCTGTCCGGCTTGATGAGCGCATCGAACAGCGCCGCCACGTCGGTGGCGTCCGCCCAGTACCAGCCGTCCAGGGACACCGAGCTGATGCTCCCGGAGCACAGGCCCGTGCCGCACGCGGTGTTCACGTTGAGCCAGCTGAAGCCGGTCGTTTCCGTGAGCTGCCGCCAATCCTTGTCGCCGATGACGACGGCGCTGGCGCTTTGGGAGGCGACCAGGCCCACCGCCAGCACGGCGACGAATCCAACAAGTCTTGCACGCATATCCCCATCCTGTTTTGTGTGAGAGTTGCAGGGCCGGGCGACCCGGATCGCCGGGGCAGGCCGGGGGAGGGCCGCCGGCCCGAACGCATCACGAGTCACGTCGGAACACCCCTATACGCGGGAAATGCGTGCGGACTGGCTCACGCTCGCGGGTGGGCCCCGGGCAGGCAGCGCCGCCCGGCGCGTTCTCCCGCGCTGTTCAGAACGTTTTGCTGAACAGCCCTTCCGGATCGTATGTCGCCCGGGCGCGCTCGAGGCGCGCCCAGGCCGCGGGGGAGAACGATCGCGGGATGTGGGCATCGTCATCGAGATGCGCCTCACCGATGTAGTGCCCCAGGGTGATCGGCGCGAGGCGTTCGCTGGTTTCCCGCAGCCAGCTCACGTTCAACTCATCGTCTTCCGCATCCTCCCAGACGGCGTAGGAACACCCGAACACGGGCGCCACCATCGAGAACGCCGCATCCGGCAGACCTGGTGCGCCCGGCTCGGGCGGCGGCAGGAGGACACCGAGCGCAATAGAGGCGGGCGAGGGTGCATCCTTCACGCGCGCCGCGAGGGTCTCGAGGAATATGCCGGCGTTTGCAGTCGACCAGTAGGTATCCGCCGCGTAGCGCCGGTTGTGCGGAAACGCAGCCCCGTTCATTTCGAACAGCGCTTCGAATGGTGTGGGCACATTCAGGCTCGCGTCCAGCGCGCCGGGCGGGGCACTTGCGGCAACTGAGCCGAGCACGATGCGAGCCTCGTCGACCGAGTCCGCGAATACGGTAACCATCGCTGTAACGACCTTCGCGCAGCGATGGGCGAGCGTCGGGGGCGCCGATGACATGAGCAGCGAGAATTCCACGTTCCTCGGCAGCACCGGTTGCGAAGAAGAAATCCAGCGTTCGAGTGTGCCGATGTCTTCGAGACGATACGTCCACGTGCTCGTGGTGATCGCTCGCGGCAGCCTGTGCAGACGCAATCGATAGGATGTCACCACGCCGAAGAAGGCGGGCCCGGCACCGCGTGCGGCCCAGAAGATGTCGGCGTTTTGCGCTTCGCTTGCGCGGAGCAGCTCACCTTCCGCGGTGACGACGTCGACGCTTTCCACACTGAAGCACGCAATGCCCCACGCCCCCGAGTTCCACCCGAGCCCGCCGCCGAGCAGGTACCCGCTGAGCGGGACGGTGGCGCAATGTCCCACGGGAAACGCGAGCCCATGACCGGCAAGCGCCCGCGCCAGATCGCGATGGCTCACGCCCGGCCCCACATCTGCGATGCGAGCCGCCGGATCGATGGTCACCGCATCGAGCCCCGACAGATCGATGACGACGCCGTCCTGGAGCGCAACGCCGGACCAGTGATGCCCGCCGCCGCGCGCCGTCACCTTGAGCCCGTGTTGGCGCGCGTAGCGCACCGCCGCCTGAACGTCCGCCGCGGAGGTGGCCCCGACGATGACGTGCGGGTAGCGGGGCGGCTTGCGCGCATTCCAGATGAGCGCCTCACGGGCCGCGGCGTACGGGCCCTCCTCACGGGCGATCACAAGGCCGGATACGGATGACTTCAGGGCCTCCAGACTCAACACAAATCTCCTCGTGCGCTCGCGCGCCAAGCAACGCTGTTGCTGTACGCGGAAACGAGCGCAAAACCCGCTCACTCGAACGAGTGGGCGCCGACGGCTGCCGCCGATCAGGCGAGCTCGTGCGTGAGCGCCTCGAGATCTACCGGCTTGACCAGATGTGCCTGGAAGCCCGCTTCGCGACCCTTCTGCACGTCCTGCAATTGGCCGTAGCCGGTCAACGCTACGAGGCGCGCGCGGCTGCCGGAGGTGCGCACGCGCTTCGCAAGCTCGTAACCATCCATGCGCGGCAAACCGATGTCGAGCAGGATGACGTCGGGGTCGAAGGCGCCGATCTCCTCGAGAGCCTCCTCCGGTGCGTACACCGGCCGCACCGTATGCCCCTCGAGCTGCAGAACCGACGCGAGTGAGTTCGCCGCATCCTCATTGTCGTCCACGATGAGAATGCGCCGGCAGGCGCAAGCGCTGACTTCCGGCTTCGGGACGGTCTTCTGTGGCGCCTGCGTGAGGGGCAGGCGGATCTCGAAGGTCGCGCCGGTGCCCGGGCCTTCGCTGTGCGCCGTCACGGTGCCCCCGTGCATCTCGACAAGGCGCTGCACGACCGAGAGTCCGATGCCCAGCCCGCCCTGCGAGCGCTCCAGCGAATGGTCGCTTTGCACGAACAGCTCGAACAGATGCGGAATCATGTCCTTCGGAATCCCGACGCCGTTGTCGGTCACCGAGATCACCGCGTGCGGCGGTTCCCTCCGCAGTTCCACGCGTATCTCGCCACCGTCATCCGTGTACTTGGCCGCGTTCGTCAGCACGTTCGACACGCATTGCACGAGTCGCGCGTTGTCGCCCAGCACGTAGAGCGATTCATAGCCGGTGGAGACAAAAAGCTTGTGCCGCTTCCCTTCGAGCGACCAGCCATGCGAAGCGGCGCCGGCCTCGAGCTCCTCCCGGGTTTCCGAGAGTGTCACGTAAAGGCATTTCTCCCCGTTGCGGGCGCCTTCCAATCAGATACTGAAGCGCGAAGGTGGTCTTGCCGGCCCCGGGGTTGCCATCGACGAGATACAGGCGCTCCGGAATCAGCCCCCCTCCCAGAACGTCATCCAGCCCCGATACGCCCGTCTTCACCCGACGCATATCACGCTCCATATGCCCCCTCACACTGCGATGATTGCGGTCACGAGTGTTCGCTTCGCAGGTCTGCGAGCGACCCACAGCGGCTCAGGCGCTGCGGTCATGCCCGGTCGAGCATCAAGGCTGCTTGGAGCAAACGTTGTGCCTTGCCGGCGCGAGCGCAGTCACCTATGCGGTCAAGCGTCTGGCTTGCGGGGAGCGGGCTCGAGCCCGATCGGAGCGTTGCACTCAAGCGGGTACGCGAGCGTCGTGAATCGCGTCCGTGCGGAATCTGAATCGGCACGGTTGCCGCGAACGGGCGCTCCGCCGGGCGCCGGGGCCCAAGACGAAGGTTCAACGCGGCGAAGATTCAAAGCGGCGACGTGCGGCCTCGCGGGGCCGCCGGCACGCTCGCCGCCCCGATCCCGGGAGCGCCAAAAAAGATCCCGGCCGGTTCACGGCCGGGATCTTCGGACGCGGTAAAGGTCAGAAGCGGCGCGGGGAGCGTGCGCGGTCGCGTTCCTGTGCTTCGTTCACGCGCAGCGGACGGCCGCCGAAGTCGGTGCCGTTCAGCGCCTGCATGGCGCGTGTGGCATCGGCATTCGACATTTCGACGAACCCGAAACCGCGCGGCCGGCCGGTTTCACGGTCCGTGATCAGGGACAGTTTTTCGACAGTGCCGTGCGTGGCGAAGAGGGCGCGTACGGCGTCTTCGGTAGCGGTGAATGGCAGGTTGCCGACGTAGAGCTTGGTCACTTCAGAGTACTCGCAGAAAGAAGAAACACTGGCAGGCAGAGCCTGCCGCCCGTTCGCGGATTTTCTGAGGTGGCAGTCTTTGGCCGGAACGCGCGCAAGTGAGCGCGAGTGGCGGACCAAGGGCGGTCAAGGCGGAAATTCACGAACCGCAGACACCTTACCCCAACCGGCATCGGGGTGCTTGACTTTTGAAGCGGGAGCGCAGGCACGATTCCTGCGCAACGCGTGCGCGCCGCAAGGGTCCCCGCGCGCATGGACCCATCAGCGAGCAAAGGTGCGCGCAAGAGGGTTCCTCGGGCGGCTCTGCGGCGAGCTTCGGAAACGGATACCTGGCGCGATGGGTCGTGCCGGCAAGCGCAAGGCGCGTGCAAGAGGGTCCCTCGGCGGCCTACTCGGGCGCGCTTCGAAAATCGCCGAAGACGGCGATTTTCGGCGGTCCCGACGTCCCCGCTACGCCGCGCCACATGCGCGCGTACCAAGAATTGGTGCAGAGGTGCGCGGCGCTTAACGCGGGGACGCCGGCGCCCGAGACGGCCGCCGAGGGACCCTCTTGCACGCACCTTGCGCTCGCTGATGGGCCTCTGCGGCGCGAACGCATGTGGGGCGCATCCTCACGTCTGGGCGAGTGGAATCTGGGGATTTCGGCCTCGCGCTTCTCACTGCGCCGCGGCACATGCGCGCGTCCCAAGACTCGGTGCAGAGGTGCGCGCGGCGCTTAACGCGCTGATGGCCCGCGACGGCTGCCGAAGGGTCCTCTTGCGCGCGCCTTGCACTCGCTGATGGGTCTGCGCTGCGCGAGCGCGTCGGCGCCATCTCCATCCGGGATGGGCTTGGCAGAGCGGCTGACAGCGTGGACTAGGCGCGCTCGCATGAAGCGCGCGTGTTCACCTCACCGCACGAAGCGATGCGCGGTCGCCTCGCGAAGCGTCGCGTGTAATCAGCGGGCGGGCAGGCGTACCACGCGATCGCCGCGGAAGCTGCCGACCCAGTATTCGTCGCCGACGTCGATCGCCGTCGTGGCGCCTTCGAAGTGCGCGCTGCCAGGGTAGGCAATCACGCGCGTCATCTCGAGTGTGCGCGGGTCAATCTTCACCGCGGCGGATTTCACGCGGCAGGCAGGCGGTGCGCAGCCGAACACGGCGGGCATGTCCGCATCCTGCCCGGCGGCGAGCAGCGAGCCGTCGGCCATCCAGCGCAGGTTGTCGGTCAGGAAGCCGGTCGGAATCGCATCCCGCTTCGTCCAGCGCTCGCCGGTGCGTTCGAAGCGCACGATGTTCTTGCCCGGCCAGCCCGCCACGTACAGCCACTTGCCGTCGCGCGAAAGCGCGATGCCGTTCGCGCCGGACATCGCGCTGTCGGGCAGCTCGGTCCAGCCCGTGCCCGGATGCCACTCGAGCACGTTGCCGGTGATCTCGCCGGCGGACATCTTCTGGAAGGCGTTCTTGTCCGCCGGGTCCTTGAAGTTCGTGGTGATGAAGCCGCCGTCGGGCAACCCCACGATGCCGTTACCCGAGGCGCCGGCGGGGAACACGACGCAGCCGATCCACGTGGCCACCGGAACGGCGCCGGTGACATCCAGCTCCAGCACCTCGATGGATTCGCGTCCGGCGTGGTTCACGGCATAGAGCGTGTAGGCGCCACGATTCCGCGGCTGCAGATCGATGCCGTGCGCGCCGAACACGCCTTTCGGAAGGGGCCCCGGACAGGCTCCATACAACTTCTTGTCGTGGCGGGTGCGGGCACCTGCAGCAGGGTACAGGCCGCGTGCCTCCTTCGTGCGCGAGTCCACGAGGTAGAGCTGCGAGGTCTTCTCGGCCATGCCACTCACGATCACCCACGGGCTGTCGGGCACGCGAATGAGATCCTCAGGGGCGGGCAGGCCGCAGATGAACTGGGCGTCACCTTCCGGTTCGCAGGCCGCGTGGGCCGGAAGGGTGGTGACGGCGAACCCGGAAAAGAGCAGCGCTGCGAGACACAGTCGATTTCTCATTGTGATCACCCCCTTGATTTGCGTGCGGGATCATGCAGTTTCGGCCGTGGTGCCCGCAATTCCCCTCGGGCGGGCCGGCCAAATAGACTCACGCCGCGGAAGAACTCGGGAGCTCGTGGTGACAAGCCGGGTAATCGTTGCAATGGCGGCTGCGCTTCTCGGCCCGCACGCCGTCTCGGCGGACAGGGCGATGGACATACCGGACATCGAATACGCGCAGGTGGACGGCAAGTCCCTGCGGCTGGACCTGCATCTGCCCGCAAACACAGGCGAAGCGCCCCCGCTGCTGGTGTGGGTGCACGGCGGCGCGTGGTATGCCGGATCGAAACAGGACTACCCGGCCGCGTTCGTCCGGCACGGCTTCGCGGTCGCGAGCGTGGAGTTCCGCCAGAGCACCGAGGCACGCTTTCCGGCGAACGTGCATGACATCAAGGCGGCCATCCGTTTTCTGCGCGCGCGGGCAGGGGAGTACGGCGTGCGCGCGGACCGGATCGCGATCGCCGGTGCCTCATCCGGTGGCCATCTGGCCGCGCTCGTCGGCGTGACGAACGGTCATGCGGAGCTTGAAGGGACGGTGGGTGAGCATCTCGATCAGTCCTCGAGCGTGCAGGCCATCATCAGCTATTACGGCGCATCCGATCTCACAACGATTCTCGAGCAGTCGACACCGTTCGGACTGAACGTGCGACGGCCGGCGCTCGAGCGGCTGCTGGGCGCATTGCCGGAGCGCGTGCCGGAGCTGGCGCGGCTTGCGAGCCCCGTGATGCATGTCGATCGTGAAGACCCGCCGCTGCTGCTGTTCCATGGCGACCGGGACCCGCAGATGCCCATCAATCAGGCGCACGAGCTGGAAGGCGCGTACCAGCAACACGGCCTTGCCGTGCAGCTCCGCGTGCTTCACGGCGTGGCGCATGGCGGGAGCGCCTTCTACGAAGGCGAGAGCCTGGATCAGGCGCTGCGCTTCCTGCGGGAGCAGCTTTGACGTGCGCGGCGAGCGGTTGAACGTTCAACCGCCCTGACGCGGAACCACCGGGTGTGCCGCCGCCCCGTCCGGCAGCGGCTGCGGGCTCACCACTTCAGATCGTCGGGGACGACGAAGTCCTTGTAGGGATCGTTTTCGTCCACCGGATCGGGCTCGTTCTTCAATTGCACAACTGCGCGCGGATCGCGCTCGCGAATGCGCTCCGCAATCTCCGCGGGCACGACGTCGCTGCTGCCGTTGTAGCGGATGATGGCGAGCGAGCCGTTGTTCAGCCCTTCGCGCATGGCTTCGTTCACGAGGATGAAGCGCAGCTTCTTGCCGGCAACGAAATGAAAGCGATCGTCGCTGTCCAGCACCTTCGGCAGCCGATGCTGCTCGACGAGCTGCTTGATCTGCATCGCGCGTTCCTTCGCTTCGGCCGCAAGCTGGCGCTGGCGGTTGAGTTCCTGATCCCGCGCGATCTTGGCGGCCTGCGCCTTCTGCGCGGCGAGCTTCTGTTCAGGGGTGGGCTCGGGCTTGCGGCGCGAAGGCGCACGGCGCTGTTCACTCGCGCGCACCTGCTGTTCCGTGACCAGTCCCACCTTGAGCAACTGCTCGCGTAACGTTGAGCTCACGACACTCCCCGACTCGACATGTGAGCGGTCTATTCTAGACCGGCGCGCCGCTGAGCGCGGAAAGTGCGCGCGCTCAGGCCGCGTTCCGGCTCGAGCCTTCGGTGGGCAGCCCCGCCGCCCGCTCGGCGGAGGTGATCGTGTTGACCAGAAGCATCGTGACGGTCATCGGCCCGACACCGCCCGGCACCGGCGTGATGTACGAGGCCTTCTGGCGCACGCCTTCGAAATCCACGTCGCCGGCAATCTTGCCGTTCGGCAGACGGTTGATGCCCACGTCGATGACCACCGCGCCGGTCTTCACCATTTGCGGCAGGATGAGATTCGGCTTGCCCGCGGCGACGACCAGGATGTCCGCGAGAATGGTGTACTGGGCGAGGTCGCGCGTTTTCGCGTGGCAGATGCTCACCGTGGCTTCACGCTGCATGAGCATGAGCGCCATCGGCTTGCCGACGATGTTGCTCGCGCCGACCACGACCACGTTGCGCGCTTCGACCGGAATGCCTTCGTGCTCGAGCAACCGGCACACGCCGTAGGGCGTGCAGGGCGGGAACACGGTGTTGCCGACCACGAGGCCGCCGACGTTGTACAGGTGAAACCCGTCCACGTCCTTCTCGACGGGAATGGCGCTCAGCACGCGCCGCATGTCGATGTGCGGCGGCAGAGGCAGCTGCACGAGGATGCCGTGTATGGCCGGATCCGCGCTCAGGCGCTGGATCGTGTCGAGAAGCGTGGCCGTATCGATGCTGGCCGGCAGCTCCTGGCGGAAGGAGCGGATGCCCACTTCGCCGCAGGCGCGTACCTTGTTGGCGACATAAAGTGCCGAGGCGGGGTTGTCTCCCACGAGCACGACGGCAAGACCCGGTACCACGCCCGTCCTCTGACGCAGCACCTCGACCCGTTCGCGGCATTCCTGGCGAATGCTTGCCGCAACCTGCCTGCCATCGATGATTTTGGCGACCATGCGCTCCTTCCGAAGGACCCGGATTCGAGGGGTCGGAACAATACCATTTTCGGGACGGATCGAGGCGACGCGCGCCACATCGCGCGCAAGCCCGCGCGCCGCGCCCTTTCAGTGCAGCGTGCGGGCCCGGTGGGTGTTCGTGCGCGGGTATCAGCCAATACGCACAGGTACGTAGATGCGAGCGTTCTCGCGCTCGATGAGCAGCGCGACGCTCCCGCGCGCCTTCTCGGTGGCCTTGCGCACGTCCTCCACGGAACGCACGGGCGAATTGCCGATGGCGATGAGCACGTCGCCAGGCTGCACGCCGGCGGCAAGCGCAGGGCCCTGCACCTGCTCGACCACCAGAGTGCCCTCCGTGCCGAGCTGTTCGCGCTCCTGCGGCGTGAGCGGACGCACGCCGATTCCGAGCCGCTCATTTTTCTGTCCGCGTTCGCGGCCCTGGCTCATGGAGGTGGGCACTGCCGTATCGTCCTCGAGCTCCGCCACTTTGACCTGCGTCTTCTCCTCGTGCCCGTTGCGCCAGATGCGCATCTGCGCCTGGGTTCCCGGCTTGATGTTCGCCACGAGCGCCGGCAGCTCGGTCGAGGTCTCGATCGTTTCGTCGTTCACGCTCAGGATCACGTCACCGGGTTTGAGGCCGGCCTGCGCGGCCGGTCCGCCGGGCTCGACGGAGCTGATCAGCGCGCCGCGCGGGCGATCCAGGCGGAAGGACTGGGCGAGCTGCGCGTTCACATCCTGGATCGTCACGCCGATGCGCCCGCGCGTGACGCGCCCGGTCTCGCGGAGCTGGCGCTGCACGTCCATCGCCACGTCGATGGGAATGGCGAACGAGATGCCCTGATACCCGCCCGTGGCGCTGTAGATCTGGGAGTTGACCCCGATGACCTCGCCGCGCAGGTTGAAGAGCGGCCCGCCGGAGTTGCCGGGGTTCACGGCAACGTCCGTCTGGATGAAGGGCACGACGCTGCTCTGGGGCCCGAGTGCGCGCGCGGTGGCGCTCACCACACCGACCGTCACGCTGTTCTCGAACCCGAAAGGCGAACCGATCGCGGCCACCCATTCGCCGGGCGTCAGGTGTTCGGCTTTCCCGAGTTTCACGGTGGGCAGGTTGTTCGCGTCCACCTTGAGCAGGGCAATGTCGCTTCTCAGGTCCGCGCCGACCACCTTGGCCGGATACTCGCGTCGATCCGGGAGTTTCACGGTGACTTCCGCGGCCTCGCTGACCACGTGCGCGTTCGTGATGACATAGCCATCCGGGGAAACGATGAATCCGGAACCGAGACCGCGCAGGGGCGCGGCACCTGGCCCATCAGGCGTCTCGGGCGGGCCCGGGATGCCAAATCGCCGGAAAAATTCGGAGAGCGGGTCATCCGGCGAGGTCTCCGGCCCGGCGCTTGCTGAGGTTCTGCGTCCGACCACGGTGACATTCACCACCGCGCCGCCGTACTGCTTCACGAGACCTGTGAAGTCCGGTAACGCGCGGGACGTGCTCGCCGGGGCGCTCTGCGACTGCTCCGCCTGGGCCGCAACGGCGTCGGCGGCCACGGCATCGCCCCCGGTGCGCGCGCAGCTCGTGGTGAGCACGCCGAGAATCGCCATCGCCAGCACGAGAGGCGGGATTGAACGAATCGATTGAAGAAACGGTGCGGACGAGCAATCAGGCTTCATCACAAACTCCGGAACCCCGGGTTGTCGGGGCTGAGGAACCTGAGCATCCGCCGTGCCTACCTTATAGTACGCGCCCGATGAACAACGACCGTCCCCCAAGCGCGGCCGCAGTGGTCCCGCCCCGAATCGAGCCAGGCGAGGACGACTCGTTCCTGAGGCTCGCGCTGCTCTCCGCGCGCATGGGCACGTGGACGCGGAATCTCGCGGACGACTCGATGCGCTGGAGTCGCGAATTCGAGGCGCTGCTGGGCCTGCCCGAAGGCGGGCTGCGGGGACGGCTGGACACCTTCCTCGAGCGTGTTCATCCGGAGGATCTCGGCCCGATCCTGGAGGCCGTCGATCGCGCGATCGCCGAGCATCAGGTGTGTTCCGTCGAGTTTCGTGTTCGTCACGAGAATGGCGAGTGGCGCTGGATGGATGCCCGGGGCCAGGCCATCTACGACGCTGACGGCAAGGCCGTGAGCCTGTACGGCGTGGGCATCGATGTCACCGAGCGGCGGCTCGCCGAGGATGTACGCCTGCGTCTTGCGGCCATCGTCGAATCCTCCGATGACGCGATCATCAGCAAGACGCTCGACGGAATCGTTACCTCGTGGAATTCGGCAGCCGAGCGCATGTTCGGCTACAGCGCCGAGGAGATGATCGGCTCGTCGATCCTGCGGATCATTCCTCCGGAGCTGCAGAAGGAGGAAAGGGAGATTGTCGCGCGCCTGAGCCGCGGCGAGCGCGTCCATCACTACGAAACCACGCGTCTCACGAAGGCAGGCCAGACGGTCCGCGTGTCCCTGACGGTCTCGGCCGTGCGCGATCAGCACGGCCGCATCGTCGGCGCCTCGAAGATCGCCCGCGACATCAGCGAGCGCGAGAAGCTGCTCGAGTCCGAGCGCGCGGCGCGCTCGGAAGCCGAGCGGCTGAGCCAACTGAAGGACGAGTTCCTCGCGACGCTCTCCCACGAGCTGCGCACACCGCTCAACGCGATCCTCGGTTGGTCCACGCTCCTGCGCCAGCGCGCCGTCTCCGACCGTGAGCGCGAGCGCGGGCTCGAGACGATCGAGCGCAATGCCCGCGCGCAGGCGCAGATCATCAACGACCTGCTCGACATGAGCCGGATCATCTCCGGGAAGCTGCATCTCGAGGTGCAGCCCATCTACCTGCACGAGGTGGTGCAGGCGGCGATGGAGGCCGTGCGGCCGTCCGCCGAAGCGCGCAACATCCGTCTGCGCGCGATGCTGGATTCGAGCATCGGGCGCACGCGCGGCGATCCGAACCGCCTCCAGCAGGTGCTGTGGAATCTGCTCACGAACGCCGTGAAATTCACGCCGCCCGGCGGCAGCATCCAGGTGGTGCTCGAGCGCGAGAACTCGCACGTCGAGATCGTGATCGAGGACAGCGGCATCGGCATCAAGCCCGAATTCCTGCCGCACGTCTTCGATCGCTTCCGGCAGGCCGACGCCTCGACCACGCGCCGCTTCGGCGGGCTCGGGCTCGGTCTGTCGATCGTGCGCAACCTCGTCGAGCTGCACGGCGGGTCGGTGCGCGTGAAGAGTCCGGGCGAGAACCAGGGCGCCACGTTCGTCGTGGCACTGCCGCTGTCCATCGTGGACAGGGACTACACCGGTCGCAGCCGGGCGCAGATCGCCGTCCAGGACGCGATCGATGCCATGAATCTGCCGAGCCTCGAGGGAGCGGTGATCCTCGTCGTGGACGACGAGCCGGACACGCGCATGTTGCTGAAGCGGCTCCTGGAAGATCGCGGCGCGCGCGTGCTCTCGGCAGGCAGCGCGCCAAGCGCGCTCGGGATGCTGGCGCAGGAAGAAGTCGATCTCCTGGTCAGCGACATCGGCATGCCGGGAACCGATGGCTATCAGCTCATCGAGCAGGTGCGCACGATGGATCAGGCGCGCCTTACCCCGCTGCCCGCGATTGCGGTGACTGCGTATGCCCGCGCGGAGGATCGGCAGCGCTCGTTGCTCGCTGGTTACCAAATGCACATCGCGAAACCCGTGGAGGCACGCGAGCTGGTCGCGGGCATTGCCAGCCTGTTGCGGCTCTCGCGCTAGCGCTGCACTTCGTCCCGGTGAGCGTGCGGCGGGCGAGGGGTCGCGCCGACCCGGCGTTCATGCCTCGTGGGCTTGCCCGTGAGGCGACGAAGGGCGCGAGTCAGGAGGCGCTCGATGGGGCCGCCAACGAGCAGCAGCAGCAACCCGATGCCGAAACCCATCCATGCGAGCTTCATCTGCCCGGCGCCGGCCGCCATGCCGAGCCCCGCGGTGAGCCACACGGCTGCTGCGGTGGTGAGTCCCTGCACTTCCACGTGCGAGCCGCGATGGAAGATCACGCCGGCCCCGATGAAGCCGATACCGGTCACCACGCCCTGAACCACGCGGCTCACGGCATCCGGGCCCGTGTGCTCCATTTGATGGATCAGGATCACGATGAGCGCGGAGCCCACGCTCACGAGACCGAAGGTGCGAAAGCCCGCGGGCTTGTTGTGGAACTCGCGGTTGAGCCCGATCACCGTGCCACAGGCGAGCGCGGTGAGCAGCCGCAGCGCGATGTCGAGGGCGGGCAGAACGGGTTCGGGAGTAAGCGGGGCCACCTGCGCATCATCACACGCCGGCGGGAATGACGTCAGCCTCGGCGCCAGAGCATCGACAGCGCGAAGAAGGCGTTCTTCCACCCCAGCAGTTTCAGGGCACGGCGGGCTTCGGCGGGCCGGAGCTTGGCCGTCATCGGCATGGTGCCGAAGATCTTGCCCTTCACGACGAGCTCGTTCCCCTCGCGCGTGATCGCCGTGACCGTCATCAGCTCCTTGTTGTCCGGGCCGTAGAGCTTCACGGGAAATCGAGCCCCAGATCCTCGAACGCCTTCATCGCCGCAGCCCGCCCGGCGCCGAACACGCCGCCGCCCGGATGCTGGAACGGCCCGACGAGATACAGCCGCTCGATGCCGGGCACGGTCATCTGCCCGAGCTCAGGCGTGGGTCGATGCGAGCCCGTCTGGTACGTGGTGGTGGCGATGCCGTGGAGATCCCCGCGCATGAAGCTGGGCGAGGTGCGCTCCATGTCCACGGGACTGTCGCAGTGGTACTGGATGATGTTCTCCGGCAGCCCGTCGATGAAGCGCCCCATGTGCCGGATCATGCGCTCGGCGTACTCGCGCTTGGTGTCATCCCACGACCGCCCATCCGGCCGCTCGTAGGGAACGTAGTCCCACGCATGCATCGTCGCCTTGCCGGGCGGCACACGCGAAGGGTCGAACATCGTGAGCGAGCCGAGGCCGACGAGCGGGTACTGGGAGAAGCCGCCGTAGCGCATGTCGTCGAACGAGCGGCGCAGCTGCTCGTACGAGTTCGGCAGCAGCTCGATCATCACCGCGCGGACGTGATCGCCCGCCTTGAACTTCAGCGGCCCGTTGAGCGCCGCGTGCACCGTGATGCAGGCGATGGGGGAAATCTCCGTGGCTTCGGCATCGCGCGCGATCTGCGGGTCCACGCCTTCGACCATGCGGCCGATGAGGTGCGGGTGGATGGCGCCGATGACTCCGTCCTTCGCCAGGAACTCGCGCCCGTCCTTCGTGCGCGCGCCCTGCGCACGGCCTTGCCGCACGATGACGCGATCCACGTCCACGTTGGCGTGCACCTCGCCGCCATGATCGCGAATGCAGGCGACGAGCGCATCCGTGAGCCGGCCGCTGCCGCCGATGGGAACGCCGATGCCGTACGCCTCGAGGAACCCGACGAACACGAACGGGCCGATGCCCGTGGCCTTCTCGTCGGGTGAAACGAGGTTCTCACCGGCCACACGCGCGAAGTGCATGCGCACCTTGTCGTGCTCGAAATACCGGCAGAGCAGGTCGTGCGTGCTCATCTGCATGATGCGCCACATCTGCCGGCCCTCGCGGCTCTGATCCATCATCGCGAACGAGGCGCCCTGCGGCATGGGCGGGCTGTAGAGCGTCGAGACGATCATCGGCAGCCAGGCGGCGGCCTGATCCGCAAGCTGGCGGTAGCTCTCGGCATCCTTCTTCGAGAACTTCGCGATCTCGGCGCAGGTGCGCTCGCGATCGCGGTACAGGCCGAGCGTGGTGCCGTCCTCGAACACCGACATCATGGGCAGCTCGGGGAATTCGTAACGCAGGCCGTACCGGCTCTTGAGGCCGAGCTCGTCGTTCGCCAGCACCGGGTTGGCCTGGATGAAGATGTGCGCCATCGAGTGCTGGTCGTGCCGGAAGCCCGGCACCGTCAGCTCCCGGGTGACCACGCCCCCGCCGAACCAGGCATTGCGCTCCAGCACCACCACGCGCTTGCCCGCTTTCGCGAGATACGCCGCGGCGACGAGGCCGTTGTGGCCCGATCCGATGACGACGATGTCCGCGTTTGCCATGCGTTCCCCCAAGTCTTGCCGGCGCGGCAGCCTAGCATCGGCCTTGAGGGGTTTCGAGCGTGCGCGGTGCGCGCATCGGCACCGTTCGCGCTACGGGCAGCCGTGCGGCGCGGCGCTGCGGACCGGCAACCGTGCGCACGGGCGGGGTAGAGTACGGCGCGTTGCGGTGCGCGGGCCGCGATTCGCAAGCGCCCCGGGCGCATGTTCCGCGTGAACAACGGAGATCGAAAATGGTACGCCCCGATAACGACAACGAACGCCTGGTGCTCGAGTTCTTCGCTGTGCTGAGCACGGGTGAGCTCGAGCGCGTACGCGCGATGCTCCACGACGACATCGCATGGATTCCGCAGGTGAAGGACATCCCCGGTGCCGGCGTGCATCAGGGCAAGAAGGCCGTGGTGGACGAGTTTCTCGCGCCGGTGCGCGGCATGTTCGCGCCCGGGGATCCCAAGACCATCGTGGACTCCATCGCCTCGAAGGGCTCGCTCGTGCTGGTCGAGTCCCATGGTGAGGGCAAGCTCGCCGACGGGCGCCCGTACGAGAACCGCTATGCGTGGGCCGTGGAGGTGAAGGACGGGAAGATCTTCAGGATCCGCGAGTACATGGACAGTCTGTACGTCGCCCGGCTCTTCGGAATGGTGTGAGGTTCGCCATGCATCCGGATCTGTCGTCCCAGTACATCTTCATTTCGGGCGCCGGGCGCGGGCTCGGGCGCGCGGTAGCCCGGCACCTGGCCCGTTGCGGGGCCGTCGTCGGCGTGAGCGACATCGATGCCGCGGGCTGCGAGGAGACGGTGCGGCTCGTGCGTGACGCGGGCGGGCAGGCGCACGGCTTTCCCGGGGATCTGTCCCAGCGCGCCACGTTTCTCGAGGTGGCGGCGGAGTTCGCCAAGGTCGGCAAGCGCATCGACGCCGTGGTGAACAATGCTGCTCACCTGCGCTATGAGAAGGTCGAGGACGTCACGCAGGAAACGTTCGAGAAGATGGTGAGCATCGGCCTCGGGGCAGTCGTGTGGGGCGCGCAGGCGCTGCTCGCGCACTACGACGCGGGCCGCGGCGGCGCCATCATCAACATGGCCTCGCCCGTGGCCTATCGCGGCTATCCCAACACGTCGATCTACAGCTCCATCAAGGGCGCGATCGTGGCCATCACGCATACGCTGGCCGCGGAGCTGGGTCCGCGGAACGTTCGCGTGAACGCAGTGGCGCCGGCTTCCGTGCCCACGCCGGGCGCGCTTCAGTACGTGGATTCCGCGGAGTACGAGCGCCGCGCGCGCACGATTCCGCTGCGGCGAATCGGGCGCGAAGAGGACAACAGCAACGCCATCGCATTCCTTCTGAGCGCCGAGGCATCGTTCATCAGCGGCACGGTGCTGCACGTGGACGGCGGCGCGGTCGCGTCGGCGTAGCTGCCGGGCCTGCGGGACCGGCGCAGGCCGTCGGTCCCGCACTGCCGACTCCGGCACGCGAGCCTGGCGAAAAACCATCGAGGCTGCTTGCAGCGGCGCGCGCCGCGGCTCGTGGCAGTGTGGACCGACGCAGGAAGCGCCTGAGAGGACAGCGCGTTCGGAGCGCATCGATGGGCCCGCCGTCCGCGTGAGCGAAATGATCGCGGCAGTTCCAATCAACCCGATGGCGAGCCGTACCCGCCGCCGCCCGGCGTCTCGATCACGAACGTGTCGCCGGGCTGCATGTGCACGGAGGCTCTGGCGGGCAGGTCGATGCGTGTGCCATCCGCGCGGATCACGTAGTTCTTTCCCGGCGCGGCGGGTGAGCCGCCCTTGAGGCCGAACGGCGCCACGCGCCTGCGATTCGAGAGAATGGCCGCGGTCATGGGCTCGAGGAAACGGATGCGCCGGATCACGCCATCGCCCCCGCGCCAGCGTCCCTGTCCGCCGGAGCCTCGGCGGATGGCGAAGGCCTCGACGAGCACGGGGAAGCGCCATTCGAGCACCTCGGGGTCGGTGAGCCGGCTGTTCGTCATGTGCGTCTGGACGGCATCCGTGCCGTCGAAGCCCGGACCTGCGCCGGAGCCGCCACACACCGTCTCGTAGTACTGGCAGACCTCGTTCCCGAACGTGAAGTTGTTCATCGTGCCCTGGGCGGCGGCGAGCCGGCCCGTGGCGCCGAACAGCGCGTCCGTGAGCAGCTGGCTCGTCTCGACGTTGCCCGCCACCACCGCGGCGGGTGGGCGCGGCGCGAGGAGCGAGCCCTGCGGGATCACGAGGTCGATCGGCTCGAGACACCCTTCGTTCATCGGAATCGCGTCATCGACGAGTGTGCGCATCACGTAGAGCACGGCCGCGCGCGTGATGGAGGAGGGCGCGTTGAAGTTCGTCGCCTGTTGAGGACTTGTGCCCGTGAAGTCGATGCGCGCGCGGCGCTCGCGGGCGTTCACGCGGATCGACACCGCGATGACGGACCCGTCGTCGGACTCGCACGTGAACTCGCCGCTCTCGAGCCGATCGAGCATGCGCCGGACGGATTCGGCCGCGTTTTCGCGCACATGGTGCATGTAGGCAAGCACCACATCCTGCCCATACTCGCCCACCACCCGTTGCAACTCGTGCGCTCCGCGCGCGCATGCCGCCACTTGTGCCTTGATGTCGCCGATATTCTGCTCAACGTTGCGCACAGGGTATCGCCCCGACGTGAGCAGGCGCCGGAAGGCTTCCTCGCGAAACGTGCCACGCTCCACGAGCAGGAAGTTGTCGATCAGCACGCCTTCTTCGTCGAGCGTCGTGCTGTCCGGTGGCATGGAGCCCGGTGTCACGCCGCCGATGTCGGCATGATGGCCACGAGCGGCGACGTAGAACATCACCGTGTCCGAGTCGCTTGCGAACACCGGCATCACGACCGTGACGTCCGGCAGATGCGTGCCGCCGTTGTACGGGTTGTTCAGCGCGTACACGTCGCCGCGCAAGATGCCCCGGCCATCCCGGCCTGCGCCGCGGGCGGCGATGATCGATCGCACACTCTCGCCCATGGAGCCCAGGTGCACCGGCATGTGCGGCGCGTTCGCGACGAGCGCGCCGTGGGCGTCGAACAGCGCGCACGAGAAGTCCAGCCGTTCCTTGATGTTCACGGAGTACGCGGTGCTCTGGAGCGCCACGCCCATCTGCTCCGCGATGGACATGAACAGGTTGTTGAAGATCTCGAGCTGGACAGGATCTGCCTGGGTGCCGATAGCCGTTCGCTGCGCCAGTGGCTCGGTGCGTTCGAGGATGAGGTCCCCTCGGGCGGTGACGGTCGCGATCCAGCCGGGCTCAACCACGGTCGTGGAGGTGCTTTCGTAAAGGATTGCAGGGCCGTGCACACGTGCGCCAGGTTGCAGGCATGCGCGATCGAACACCGGCGTATCGTGTGCTCTGCCAGCCATGAAGGTATTCACGCGGGCGATCGCCGCCGGGGGCGCGCTCGAGGGTGTGGTGTCGCTTGGCGCGGAGCGTTGATTTGCTTGCGCGTTCGCGACGGGAACGCGAGTAGGTACCGACTGACCTTTCGCGTAGGCCGATGCCGGGGCGGCAAGGTTCTCGGGCGGCGTCACGATGAGCTCTACCGCAACGGACTCCACCACCAGCGGCGTATCCGGCATCGTGAACGTGAAGCGCTGCAGATAGGCCGCTTCGAACGCTCGCCGGATTTCCTCGAGCGTGCCGTGAGGCAGCTCGATGGCGGTGTCCGTGCCTTGATACTTCACGTGCAGGCGACGCTCGATGCGCACGGACGACTCTGCCAAGGCCGAATCGCTCGCGAGCACCCCTTGCTCATCGGACGCGAGCTGCGAGCGCGCTTCACTCTCCAGCTCTTTCAGCGTTCGATTCAGCACGGGCATCGATTCTTCCGAGAGCCTCGATTCCACGGCGCGCTGCCGGAGCAAGCGCTGCTCAGCGAGGCCGATGCCATAAGCGGAGAGAACGCCTGCAAGCGGATGGATCAGCACGCGCTTCATTCCGAGTGCGTCCGCGACAAGGCAGGCATGCTGGCCGCCCGCGCCACCGAAGCAGACGAGCGTGTATGCGGTGACGTCGTACCCCCGCGCAATCGAGATCTGCTTGATCGCGTTGGCGACGTTGTCGACCGCGATCGCGAGGAACCCGTGCGCGATCTCGCGCGGCTCGCGCTGGATGCCCGTGGCGCGCGCCACTTCCTCGGCGAGCGCGGCGAATTTCCGCTCCACGATCTGCGCATCGAGGGGCTCATCGCCGCCCGGGCCGAACACGGCGGGGAAGAACGCGGGCTGGAGCTTCCCGAGCATCACGTTGCAGTCCGTGATCGTGAGCGGGCCGTTGCGGCGGTAGCAGGCGGGGCCCGGATCCGCGCCCGCGGACTCCGGTCCCACGCGGAAGCGGGCGCCATCGAAGCGGCAGATCGAGCCGCCGCCTGCGGCAACGGTGTGGATGCTCATCATGGGCGCACGCAGACGCACGCCCGCGACGACACTCTCGAACGTGCGCTCGTACACGCCTGCGTAATGCGATACGTCGGTCGAGGTGCCGCCCATGTCGAAGCCGATCACGCGATCGAACCTCGCCGCGGCGGCGACTTTCGCCATGCCGACGATTCCGCCCGCCGGCCCGGAGAGAATCGCGTCCTTGCCCTGAAACGTGCTCGCGGACGCGAGCCCGCCATTCGACTGCATGAAGGACAGACGCACGTTGTTCCCGAGTGCGGCGCGCACCGAATCAACATAGCGACGCAGGAGAGGTGACACATACGCGTCGACCACTGTCGTGTCGCCGCGCCCGACGAGCTTCATGAGCCGGCTGGTCTCGTGGCTCGTGGAGACGCGCCGGAAGCCGATCTCGCGTGCGATCGCGGCGACCCGCTGCTCATGCTCCGGATATCGATAGCCATGCATCAGGACGATGGCGACGGAATGGATGCCGTCATCGAAGGCCGCCCGAAGCGCCTGTCGTGTCGCGGATTCATCGAGCGGCTGAAGCACGCTGCCCCGTGCAGTCACCCGCTCATCGATTTCGATGACACGCTCGTAGAGCTGGGAGGGAAGCACGATGTGCCGGTCGAAGATGCGCGGCCGCTTCTGATCCCCGATGCGCAGAGCGTCCGCAAAGCCCCGCGTGATGGCGAGCAGCGTGCGGTCCCCCTTGCGCTCGAGCAGTGCATTGGTGGCGACCGTGGTGCCCATTTTCACCGCATCGATGAGATGGCCCGGCACGGGCTCCCCGGGCTGAAGCCCCATGAGGTCGCGGATGCCCTGAAGCGCGGCGTCCGCGTAGCGCTGCGGATTCTCCGAGAGAAGCTTGTGCGTGATGAGCGCACCGTCAGGCCGGCGGGCGATCACGTCCGTGAACGTGCCCCCGCGATCGATCCAGAACTGCCAGCCCGCCAAGTGTGCTCTCCGCCTCAAAACTGCCAAGGGCGGAAAGTGTACCCGCGCTCAGCGTGCGCCCGAGGGCCTCTCCAGTCCCCCGAAGCGCCGGTAGGTCTCCGCGGACGGCGCGGGGAGGGTGCCTTCCAGCGTGGAAGCGGTGCTGGTGACGTGCTCTTCGGCGGGCGCGAACACTTCGCGATACAGATCGCGACAGAGCTGGTATGCACGGCTTCCGATCCACTCGGCCGGGAGCAAGGATCGGGGAAGCAGCGGATCCCGCAGGTGAATCTTGCGGTACTCGTGGATCAGCAGCGTGCGGATGATGAAGGCCTGATCGGGCGCGGGCCTTGCGCGCCCCCGGAGCACGGTGGCCACCGGCTCGAAGCTGGCGACGAAGCGCGAGTACCCGCGAGAGAGCTCGGCGAGATCCCAGCCGGATTCGAGCAGTGCGCGGTCGGCTTCAGCGCTGCCAGTGCGCGCTTGCAGGACGACGGCGCCGCCGTCCAGGCGCAGGGCCGCAAGTTGATCGCGCGTGTCCTCGACGCTGCGACTGGGGTGCGCGAGTACACCCGTGCTGAGTTGACCGAACCCGAGCCAGCGCAACTCGTCCCGCGCATTCTGGCGGGAGCTGTGCGCAGTGCCCGGCGAGCGCGAGCGGCGGCTGGGAAGCCGAGCGTTCTTTCCGGCGGAGAGAAGAATCAGCGTCCACGCGCCATCCCACGAGTCCGGGGCCTCGCTGTAAATGCGTTGCGTCGCTTCAGCAAAGCGGCTGCGGCCCTGGGCAGTCAGGAAGTACTCGCTCTGACGGCCGCTGCGCCGGAAATCGAGCCACCCTTCCTGCGCGAGGCGGCCGACGGACGTGCGCACGAGGCGTTCCGTGATGCCGAAGGGCCGGGCGAGCTGAATGAGGCTGCCGAGGGTGACGACCCCGCCGCGCGGCGCCACGGTGTCGCCAAAGATGGTGATGAGCAGGGAACCGGCGCGCACGGGCCGCTGGCGCTGGAAGCGGGCCACGAGGGCGTGCGTGGCCTTGGCAAGGCGGTCTGGCATGCGGCGGATTCTGACACAGAAAAAGTTGTGACGGACGCGTTTGTGTGTCACATTGCGCGCACCGATTCCGAAGCGGTGGCGCGGTGCGCGCCGCTTTGGCCGTTGCCTGCTCCGTCACGGGAGACCGCGCATGTACACGCAGGGGCTCGATTCACCCGGCAGGGAAGCGCTTCACGCCAGCTCGCCGGACACGGCCGCGCTCGAAGCGCGTTTTCAGGCGCGGGTGGATGCGGACGAGAAGATCGAACCCAAGGACTGGATGCCGGAGGGCTACCGCCAGACGCTGATCCGCCAGATCTCCCAGCACGCGCATTCGGAAGTGGTGGGCATGCTGCCGGAGGGGAACTGGATCACCCGCGCGCCCACGCTTCGCCGCAAGGCCGTGCTCATCGCGAAGGTGCAGGACGAAGGCGGTCACGGCATGTATCTCTACAGCGCCGCGGAAACGCTCGGCATCTCGCGCGATCAGATGATGGCGCAGCTGCTGTCGGGCGCGGCGAAGTATTCGAGCATCTTCAACTATCCCACGCCCACGTGGGCGGATGTCGGGGCGATCGGGTGGCTCGTGGATGGCGCGGCCATCATGAACCAGATTCCGATCTGCCGCTGCTCGTACGGCCCGTATGCGCGGGCGATGGTGCGCATCTGCCGTGAGGAAAGTTTCCACCAGCGGCAGGGCTTCGAGATCATGATGACGCTGGCGCGCGGCACGCCCGAGCAGCGCCGCATGGCGCAGGATGCGCTGAACCGCTGGTGGTGGCCGGCGCTCATGATGTTCGGCCCGAGCGATGCGGAATCCCGGCACACGGCGCAGTCCATGCGCTGGAAGATCAAGCGTTTCACGAACGATGAGCTGCGCCAGCAGTTCGTGGATATCACCGTGCCGCAGGCCAGGTTCCTGGGCCTCGAGATTCCGGACCCGCACCTGCGCTGGGATGAGGCCAGTCAGCATTACGTGTTCGGGCCCATCGACTGGGCGGAATTTCAGCAGGTGCTGAAGGGGAACGGTCCCTGCAATCGCGAGCGGCTCGAAGCGCGCCGCCGTGCGTACGAGCAGGGTCGCTGGGTTCGCGAGGCAGCGCTCGCGCATGCCGAGAAGCAGCGCCAGCGCGCCGCGCAGGCGGCGTGATCACCCTTCGGCAACGGCGTGATGTGAGGGCATGCACGTGAACGAGAAAGAGTGGCCGCTGTTTGAAGTCTTCGTGCGCTCCCGCTCGGGGCTCGAGCACAAGCACGTGGGCAGCGTGCACGCGGCGGATGCCCGCATGGCCATCGAGCACGCGCGGGATGTGTACACGCGGCGGCAGGAAGGCGTGAGCATCTGGGTCGTGCGTTCGAGCGACATCACCGCGTCGGATCCTGCCGAGGCCGATGCGTTCTTCGAGCCCGCGCGGGACAAGGTGTATCGCCATCCGACGTTCTATTCGATTCCGGACGAGGTGAAGAACCTGTGAGCGCGCGACTCGAATACGTGCTGCGGCTGGCCGACACGAGCCTCGTGCTGGGCCAGCGGCTCGGCGAGTGGATCGGGCACGCGCCGGCGCTGGAGGAGGACCTGGGGCTCGCGAACCTTTCGCTCGACCTCATCGGGCAGGCGCGGCTGCTCCTCACATATGCCGGCGAGATCGAGGGTCGCGGGCGCAACGAGGACGATCTGGCGATGTCCCGCGATCAGTCCGACTACCGCAATCTGGCACTGGCCGAGCAGCCGAACGGGGACTTCGGCCACACCATCGTTCGCCAGGTATTGATCGATGCGTTCCAGCTCGAGCTGTACGAAGGCCTGCAGCGCTCAACGGACGCGCGGCTTGCGGAGATCGCGCACAAGGCGCTGAAGGAAACGCGCTATCACTTCCGCTACAGCGCGGGCTGGCTCATCCGGCTCGGCGACGGCACGGAGGAGAGCCACCGGCGCGTGCAGGGCTCGCTGGACTCGTTGTGGCGCTTCACGCGCGAGCTGTTCGCGGAGGACGATGTCGATCGCGAAATGGCGAGCGCGGGCGTCGCGCCGCAGCTTGCGGACTTGGAGCTTCGCTGGTCTGCGCATATCGATGAGGTTCTGAAGGAAGCCACTCTGCAGCGCCCTGCGGATGTGCCCTACGTATGGCACGGCAAGCGCGGCCAGCACACCGAGCACCTCGGGTATCTGCTCGCAGAGATGCAGTTCCTGCATCGCGCCTATCCGGGGGCTTCATGGTGAGCGCAGACGTGCAGGAGCCCATCGCGGAGGAGCGCCCGAGCTCCGTAGCAGAGGTATGGCGCGTGCTCGAAGGCGTGCGGGACCCGGAAATTCCCGTGCTGAACATCGTCGATCTGGGCATCGTGCGACACGTGCGTTGGGAAGCGGACGGCCGGCTGCATGTAGGGCTGTCCCCCACGTACTCCGGATGCCCCGCGACGGAGGTGATCCAGGCGTCTGTCGAGCGTGCTCTGGTGCGTGCGGGTTATCCGGATTCCGTCGTGGACACAGTTCTTTCCCCGGCGTGGAGCAGCGACTGGCTCACGCCGGAAGGCCGGCGCAAGTTGCGCGCCTTCGGCATCGCACCCCCCGCGGAAGCGGTGAGCACGGTGCGCCGCCTGTTTGGCGCCGTGACCGTGGCATGTCCCCGGTGCGGAAGCCGCGAGACCGAGCGCGTGAGCGACTTCGGTTCCACGCCGTGCAAGGCGCACTACCGCTGCACCAGCTGCCTCGAACCGTTCGACTACTTCAAATGCATCTGACCGACAGTTGCGTAGTTTTCGCCGTGGACGCCGGCATCGTCCCGGCGGTTACCCTCGTGAAGCGTCTGCTCGCGGAAGACGGGGGCACGCGCGTGCTCGCGTTCTGTGGCGCGCAGGAGGGCGAGCATGCGGAACCGCTCGAAGAGCTGCTCGCACTGAAGGACGTGCATCTGCACCGCCTGTCTCTCGGCTTCGTCATGGACCGCGAGCCCGGCGAAGCCGAGCTGCTGTCCGGGACGCTGGATGCGGCCAAGGCGCGTGACATCGCAACGCGGCTTTTCGATGCACGCGCGGTTAACGACTACTACGTCTGCGGCCCCGAGCAACTCGTCGCTGATGTCACCCGTGAGCTTGCGGCGTTGGGCGTGGATCCGTCGCGTGTTCGAAGAGCAGGGGACGCAGCCGGTGACACTGTTCCGCCGCCGCGCGCGGCACCTCAGCCCACAGCACCCGCGAGCGCGGCGCCCTCGGCCAATGAAACACGGGTCGAGTTCGTGATGGACGGCCGGCGCCGATCCTTCACCATGCGCACGGGCTTCGAGTCCATCCTGGACGCGGCCGCGCGCGCGGGCATCGAGCTGCCGTTCTCCTGCAAGGCCGGCGTGTGCTCCACGTGCCGCACGAAGCTCGTGCGCGGCGAAGTGGACATGGCGGAGAACTACGCGCTGGAGGACTGGGAGCTGGAGCAGGGCTTCATCCTCGCCTGCCAGTCCCGCGCCCGCACGCCGGAGATCGAGCTGAACTACGACGAGACCTAGCCATGTCGTACGAATGCATCCTGTTCGAGCAGAGTGGCGGCATCGCGAGACTGACGCTCAATCGCCCCGAGCGCCTCAACAGCTTCAACGTGAAGATGCACGAGGAAGTGCGCGAGGTGTTGCGCCAGGTGAAGGCAGACATCGAGTGCCGGGTGCTGGTCATCACCGGTGCCGGCCGCGGCTTCTGCGCAGGGCAGGATCTGGGAGATCGCACCGTGGCGCCCGGTGGTGCGGCGACGGACCTCGGGCTCTCCATCGAGCAGTACTACAAGCCTCTCGTGCTCGCGTTGCGTGGCCTGCCCAAGCCGGTCATCGCGGCGGTGAACGGCGTGGCCGCCGGCGCCGGGGCGAACATCGCGCTCGCGTGCGACCTGGTGATTGCCGCGCGCTCGGCGAGCTTCGTTCAGTCCTTCGCGAAGCTCGGGCTCGTGCCGGATTCCGGAGGCACCTGGAGCCTGCCGCGGCTCGTGGGTTATGCGCGCGCGCTGGGCCTTGCGCTTCTCGGCGAAAAGCTCAGCGCGGAGCAGGCGGAACAGTGGGGCCTCATCTGGCGCTGTGTGGAGGATGCGGAGTTTCAGCCCTTCGTGGATCGGCTCGCCCAGCAACTCGCCGCGGCACCGACGCGCGGGCTTGCGCGCACGAAGGAAGCCATCTACAGCTCCGGCGGCCGCTCGCTCGAGCAACAGCTCGATGTGGAGCGCGACATGCAGCGGGAGCTCGGGTTCTCTGCGGATTACGCGGAGGGCGTCACGGCGTTCACGGAAAAGCGCGCGCCCCGTTTCACGGGACGCTGACGAGCGGGTCGCCCGATGAGTCCCGTCAGACTGGAAAAGCGTGGCGCCCTCGCGCTGATCATCATCGACAATCCACCCGTGAACGCGCTCTCGCAGCCGGTGCGCGAGGGGCTCTGGCACGCCATTGTCGAAGCGGACGAAGACGCCGCGGTCGAGGCCATCGTGCTGCACGGCGCGGGCCGCAATTTCATCGCGGGGGCGGACATTCGCGAGATGGATCAGCCGCACCGCGAGCCCTACCTCTATGTTCTGTTGTCGCGGCTCGAAGCGTGCCGCAAGCCCGTCATCGCAGCGCTCCACGGCCACACGCTCGGGGGCGGATTCGAAACCGCGCTGGCGAGTCATTATCGATGCGCCACACCGGACGTTCAGATCGGCTTGCCGGAAGTGAAGCTCGGCCTGCTGCCCGGTGCGGGCGGCGTGGTGCGCTTGCCGAGGCTGATCGGAGCGAAGGGCGCGCTGGACCTCATCACGTCGGGTGAGCCCGTCGCATTTGAACGCGCGTGCGCTCTCGGGCTCATCGACCGTGCGCTCGGCGAGGGGGATGTTGTCGAGCAAGCGCTGAGCTACGCGCAGGAGTTGATCGCATCAGGCGCTTCTCCGCGGCGCGTATCCGATCTGCCATTTCCGGACGCAGACGCGGCGAATGACGCGTTCTTCGCCGCGTACCGCAAGGGGCTCTCGCGTTCGGCACGCCGGCTCGAAGCCGTCGAACGCATCATTCAGGCCATGCAGGCGGCGGCAACGCTGCCGTTCGACAGCGCTCTCGTTCGCTCGCGGGAGCTGTTCGAGGAATGCCGCAAGTCTTCGCAGTCCGCCGCGCTACGGCATCTGTTCTTCGCAGAGCGCGGCTCGCGTGAGGGCTCGGGCGCTGCCGCGCGCAAGGTGCAGCGCGTTGCGGTGCTCGGCGCGGGGACGATGGGCTCGGGCATCGCAACGAGCTGCGTCACGAGCGGGCTGGAGGTCACGCTCGTGGACCTCGAACCCAAGGCGCTCGAGGCGGGTGTCGCTCGTCTGCAGTCGTCGCTGGACAGCGCCGTGAAGAAAGGCCGGCTCGCGCCCGCTGCGGCAAGCGAGGCCCGCGCGCGCGTGCGTGTCTCCACGGACCTGGCTGCCGTGGCGGGCTCGCAGCTCGTCATCGAAGCGGTGTACGAAAACCTCGCGATCAAGCAGGACGTTTTCCGGAAACTGGATGCCGTTTGCGATCCCGGCACCGTGCTCGCGACCAACACCTCGACGCTCGATGTCGAGCGAATCGCGAGTGTCACCCGGCGCCCGCAGGATGTTCTGGGCATGCACTTCTTCAGCCCGGCGAATGTGATGCGGCTGGTGGAGATCGTGCGGGCGCGGGCCACGGCGCCGGAGACGCTGGCCACGGCGCTGGCCGTTGCGCGCCGCCTCGGGAAGATCGGGGTGGTGGTGGGCAACTGCTTCGGCTTCGTGGGCAATCGCATGCTGTACGCCTACGGCCGCGAGAATCAATTGATGATGCTCGAAGGCGCAGCACCGGAGCGCATCGACCGCGTGCTCGAGGAATGGGGCATGGCCATGGGGCCGAATGCGGTCGGCGATCTTGCCGGCCTCGACGTGGGTTACCGCGTTCGCCGCGAGCAGCACAACGCGCCGCGGGACCCTCGCTACTATCGCGTGTCGGATGTGCTCGCCGAATTGGGCCGATACGGCCAGAAGACCGGCCGCGGCTTCTATCTCTACACCGCAACCGGCGAGCGTCAGCCGGACCCGCAGCTGCCCGAGCTCATTCGCGCGGAAGCGCAGCGCCTGAACGTGCGGCAGCGTGAGATCAGCGACACGGAAATTCTCGAGCGCTGCCTCTACGCGCTCGTGAACGAGGGCGCACGCATTCTGGAAGAGGGCATCGCGGCCTCACCGGCCGACATCGACGTGATCTGGGTGAATGGTTACGGGTTCCCGCGCACGCGGGGCGGACCGATGTTCTACGCGGATACGGTCGGCTTGCCGAAAGTGCTCGAAGCCATTCACAAGTACGAGGCAGAGCAGGGTGCGCAGTACTGGACGCCTGCGCCGCTGCTTCAGGAGCTTGCCACGCGCGGGGCGTCGTTTGCGTCGTGGCAGGCGGAGCGGGAGCGACAACGCACATCGGCGTGAGAGAGCCGGGCAGGGTCAGGGAGCAGGGAAGCACCGTTTGGCCGGGTGTCGAGCGTCGGCCAGAGGGTCGTGACGCGCCGTCGTCAGACCAGCGCACAGGGGCGAGCGTCAACTTTCTGCAAGGGCGGAACACACATGCGACTGAAAAGCTACGTTTGCGGCCAGTGGCACGAGGGCGGGCGAGAAGCAACGCTGCTGAGGGATGCCACCACCGGCGCGGTCATTGCGGAAGCCTCTACCGAGGGCATCGATTTTCAGCGCGTGCTCGCTCATGCGCGGGAAGTGGGCGGCCCGGCGCTGCGGGCGCTCACATTCCATCAACGCGCGGCCATCATCAAAAGCCTCGCCAGGTTCCTCACGGAGCGGAAGGACGAGTTCTACACGCTCTCCTACGCTACCGGCGCAACGAAATCCGATTCCTGGATCGACATTGATGGCGGCATCGGCACGCTGTTCGTCTATGCCAGCAAGGGCATGCGCGAGCTGCCCGACAGCCGCGTGTATGTGGATGGCGCGCCGGAAATGCTGTCGAAGAGCGGAACGTTCGTCGGTCAGCACATCTGCACACCGCTCGAAGGCGCGGCCGTGCACATCAATGCGTTCAACTTCCCCGTCTGGGGGATGCTGGAGAAGCTCGCGCCGACGCTGCTCGCCGGCGTCCCGGCGATCGTGAAGCCGGCCACGGCGACATCGTTTCTCACCGAATGCGTGGTCCGGCGCATCGTCGAGTCCGGCCTTCTGCCGGAAGGAGCGCTTCAGCTCGTGTGTGGAAGCGCGGGGGACCTGTTCGATCACCTCAGCTGCCAGGACGTGGTGGCCTTCACCGGCTCGGCCAGCACGGCGAACGCGCTTCGCACGCATCCGAGCATTGTCGCGAAGTCCGTGCGATTCACTGCGGAGACGGACTCGCTGAATTCCTCGATCCTCGGGCCAGACGCGGCGCCCGGCACGCCGGAGTTCGATCTGTTCGTCCGTGAAGTCGTGCGTGAGATGACCGTGAAGGCCGGGCAGAAGTGCACGGCCATCCGCAAAGCGCTCGTGCCCGCTGCCGCCTGCGAGGCTGTCGTGGAGGCGTTGCGCGCATCACTGGGGAAGATCGTGGTAGGCGACCCGCGCCTCGAACAGGTTCGCATGGGCCCGGTGGTGTCGCTGGCTCAGCGTCGCGAGGTGCGCGAGCAGGTGGCGCGGCTCCAGCGCGAAGCACAGCTCGTGCACGGTGGCGATGGGGCTTTCGAAATCGCGGGCGCCGATAGCGACAAGGGCGCTTTCATCCCTCCGACGCTGCTTCTTTGTCGAGACACGGCATCGGCGACGGCGGTGCACGAGGTGGAGGCATTCGGCCCCGTGTCCACAGTGATTCCGTACAGGGACATGGATGAGGCCATTGCGCTCGCGCGCCGAGGTGGCGGCAGTCTCGTCAGCTCCGTGTTCACGGCGGACGATGCGGCAGCGGCGCACCTGGTGCTGGGGCTTGCGCCCTTCCACGGGCGCATTCTCGTCGTGAACCGCTCGTGCGCGAAGGAATCGACGGGCCACGGCTCTCCGTTGCCGCACCTGGTGCATGGAGGTCCGGGCCGTGCAGGCGGCGGGGAAGAGATGGGCGGCATCCGGGGCGTGCTGCACTACATGCAGCGAACCGCGGTTCAGGGAACACCGGACACCATCGTCGCGGTCACGGGCCGCTGGATGCGGGGCGCAAAGCCGCGGGACCCTGGTGTGCATCCGTTCCGCAAGCCCTTCCACGATCTCGCGATCGGGGACACGTTCTTCTCCGCGGAGCGCGAAGTCACGCTCGAGGACATCGAGCGCTTCGCCGAGCTCTCGGGAGATCGGTTCTACGCGCACATGAGCGAAGCGGACGCCGCACGCAACCCGCTCTTCGGCGGCCGCGTCGCTCACGGCTATTTCCTGGTCTCTGCCGCCGCAGGACTGTTCGTGGATCCGGCGTACGGGCCGGTGCTCGCGAACTACGGCATCGATGGCCTGCGATTCCTCAAGCCGGTGAAGCCGGGGGACCGCATCAAGGTGCGCCTGACGGTAAAGGAGAAGTCGCTGCGCCCAACGCAGGGCTACGGCGAAGTGCGCTGGGACACGGAGATCACCAATCAGAATGCGGAGCCCGTCGCGCAGTACGATGTTCTCACGATGGTGAGCGAGCGCGCGATACCCTGACGGCTACGGTCGGACGCGAGAAGGCGCTGGAACGCCCATGCAGGGCTCGTATCAACACGATGCGTGGCGCAGGCGCTCACGCGCGAGGCGCGGTAACCCCGGAATCCGAAGCGCTGGCGGCCGCGCGCACCTTCTTGCGCACCTCGACGATGCCGCGGTCCGCATCGACCTTCACCCAGTCACCGGTTTCGATCACGTCCAGCGGATTGCGATCGAGCTGCGTGATGGAGGGCACACGCATCACGACGCAGCCCAGCGCGATCTTCGTGGTCATCTCATTGAAGATCATCGCGATGGGCGCCGTGCCGGCCAGGCGCGCCGTATGGAAGGCGACGGACCATCCGGATGAGCCTTTCGCGCCGGGGCACACGAGCACCTTGCCCTTGAAGCTCACGCCACGCAGCTCGTGGCGCGCTTCGATGATGGTGCCCTGAAGCGCATTCACGCCACCCCAGCCCGAGATCGTCTGGCGCGTGACGAGCGCTTCACCTTCCGCCACGCCGCCGACGACCTTCCGGCCGCGCAGAACGATCACCGGACTGTCGCTCCGATCGGGCGCAGCGCTCATGAGAGTGCTCCGTTCCAGCGTCCGGTGAGCGCGGCGTTGATGCAATCCGCGGTCGAGCCGAACCACGCTTCGATGCCCATGATCGCCGGCAGATAGTGCACCTGTTTCGCCGAATCGAGCGCGGCCACCTTCGTGCCCGGCGGAAGCGCCTGCCCGATGGCGGAACACGTGTCCGTGAGCAGCACGCCGCCGGCATCGCGAATGATCTTCGTGTAACCCTCGCGATCGGCCACTGCACGCACGGCACGCGAGGTGAACACCCAGAGCCGCACGCTCGGGCTGATTTTGCGTCCGTCGAGCAGACGGCAGATCTCGCGGATCTGCTCGAGCGCCGCGTGCGGGCAGCCGAGCATCACGAAGTCCACGTTCGGGTCGCTCGCGCGCGCGTTCAGGTTTTCGTACGTGCGCCGCCGCTCGGCCGGGCCGTAGCGGAAGGTTTCGACGGGGCGGTTCGGCCCGAATGCCGCTTCGAGCGTCGGCGCCTCAGGCGTCACGCCCACCATGTGATACATCTCCACGCCGCCGGAGGAGGCCGCCGCGGCCCCGAAGTGCTTGTGGTGGATGAGGTCCGGCGGGGCGAAGCGGCCGGTCAGCACGGGAATGCGCTCGCCCACGACCTCGCCGACGAAGTACCCGAGCATGCCCCAGTCCATGAGACTCTCGACGGGCACCTCCACCTCGATGCGATGGCTGCCGTATCGATATTCGTCCCGGTGGAAGCCGAAGTCCGGGATCTTGCCGGTGATCATGGCGGCGCTCGTGCTCTCGCGGCCTTCCGTGTTAGTGCGCGCGCCGAGCACCGAGTTGCAGTAGACCACAGCGGAGGATTCCATCCAGGCACAGTGCTCGCCGCGCTTCGGCACGTTGCCTGCGAGGTAAGGCGTGCAGGTTTTCAGGATGCGGATGTCGCGCTCCGCCGCGCCACGTTCGCCGGCGAGGCTGATCTGCAGCTGCTCGGGCTTCATGCCGAGCGTCTGCCAGTTCTCCGGATCGGTGCCGCCCTGCAGGTGACAGGCGTGCACCGTCATGCGCGGAATCTCCACCACTTCGTCGCTGTCCAGGTCGAACAGCGAGTAGATGACGTTGTAGCGGTCTCCCGGTTGCGTGAAGTAGCGCTCCAGGAAGGGGTTGGACGTGCCCGGCACGCCGGCCACATTCGTCGTGTTCACGAAGCGCTCGGCACCGAGCGCTTCCGCATACCTCACGAGCAGCTCCATCGCCTTCTGGTGCGCTTTCCCGCGTGCACCGTCGAGCATGGCGAGTTCGTCGTCAGCGAGCTTCACGGGGTGCTCCGGGCGTCAATCGGTGCGGTCCAGGTTGTCCCGCAAGCGCTTCTGCAGGCTCGCAAGATCCACCGCGTGCAGTGACCCGGCGCCGGCGAGGTCCAGCGCGTGGGCCGCCGCCGTTCCCATTGCGATACATGGCCCCATGACGCGGATGGCGGAGAGCGCGTGCGAATCCGCATCCACACACCGGCCGGCGGCAACGATGTTGTCGGCTTCGGCGGGCAGCATGCAGCTCAGGGGGATGTAGTACACATGGCCGTCCTTGAACTGCTCCCAATGCACGAGCTCCGCCGTGTTGTGCAGCTCAACCCACCAGGCGCAGCGGGCGACGGCGTCTTCGAAGCGCGTGCCGGCGCGGATGTCCTCCAGCGTGAGCGGCCGGCGGCTCTGGATCCATCTCGTCTGCCGCAACCCGGGGTTGCCGTACGCGCGCACACGCGCGTTGGCGAAGATGTGGGGATATTCCGTCTGCAGGAAGCGCAGCGTGCGATCGGCCTGCCGCCGTCCCTCGAACACCATTCGTGCCGTGGCGAGCGGATCGATCGGCGTCTCGAAATGCGTGATGTTCGCGAGCATGAAATTGCGGCCGGGAAAGTGCATCAGCCAGCCGTCATGCCGCACGAGTCCGTACTCCGCACCTTTGCGTGCGAGGCGCTCGCGCACCTCGACGATATCCATCTGCGCGACGGTCTCGGTATCGTAGCCTTCGATCAGGAAGTTCATGGACCCGTAGATGGGCGCATCGGGCTCGCGCACCTCGAGTCCCGCTTCGTAGCAGAGCGTGGCGTCGCCGGAGGCATCCACGTAGCCCGTGGCCTGAACGCGCACCGCGCCGAAACGCGTGGCGAAGTCCAGGTACTGCACGCGGCGGTTCGCGAAGGAGACGTCGGTCAGCACGGCGCCGAGCAGGGTCTGCACGCCGGCTTCCTCCACCTTGCGCTCCATCCAGCGCGCCAGGCGAACCTCGTCGTACTGGAACGTGACGGTCGAGCGGTGCAGTCGCCGGAGCGAGCCTTCGGCGGCGAGGTCGCGCAGCAGGTCATCCGCGATGCCATGCGTGAGCTGGTAGGGATTCGGGCCGTGCGTGTACAGGCCGATGAGCGTGCCGATGATCGACCCGATCGCCTGGCCGCCGAGCGCAGGGGCGCCGTCCACGATCACGACCTTGCGTCCGAGCTTTGCCGCCTCGAGCGCCGCGGTCACGCCGGAAATGCCGGCGCCGAGCACGCAAACATCCGCCTGCACCACACGCGTCGCGCGGGCCGGCGGGCGCCGCACGGTTCGGGTCGGAATCACTTCACTCGACATGATCAGGAGCGCTTCTGGGTTGTGGACGCATCGTTAGCGTAGCGGTTCGCTGCCCGATGCAGAACGCCACGCAGGGTGTAAGCAGTCTTCTCATTTCACGAAAGCGGCCACGGCGGCGTGGGATGCATGCGGGACTTCAGAAAGTCCACGAGCTCCTGCACGCCGGGCTTGTTGAGCTTGATTCGCGGCACGACCGCCTTGAGCCAGAACGTGGGAATCGGCGTCGAGGGCAGCAGCGCGACGAGCGTGCCCTTTTTCAGATCCTCCGAGACGAGGAAGCTCGGCAGCACGGCGATGCCCGTGCCGCGCAGGGCGGCCTCCCGCAGCACCCGCGTGTCGTTCGCGTGAAACCTCGAGCGCACCTCCACGCTCACGGTGCTCGGCGGCTGCTCGAACGTCCAGGTGTTCCCCATCAGCACGGACGTCAGGCAGTCGTGCTCGATCAGCTCCGTGGGGTGCTCGGGTGCGCCCTTCGCATCGAGGTACGCCGGTGACGCGCAGAGCACGATGGTGAGCGGGCAGAGCGGCACGTCCACGACGCCCGGATACGTTCCCGGCAATGCGCCCACGACCAGATCGAAGTTCTCCTCCAGCGGATTCACGGACCGGTCGAGCAGCACGATGTCCATGGTGAGCCCGGGGTTCTGGGCATGGAAGTCCGCGAAGATGGCGCCGAGGTACATGGAGGTGAGCGTCGTCGGCCCCTTCACGCGCAGATGCCCTTCGAGCCCGCGCTCGGCGGCCGCGGCCGCGCCGATGATCTCGTCGAGCTCGGCGACGAGCCGCTGATACTGCGGCAGCAGGCGCTCGCCGGCGGGTGTGAGCGACAGCGCGCGCGTGGAGCGCACGAAGAGCTGCGCGCCCATCTCTTCCTCGAGCCGCGTGATGCGCTTGGTGATCACGGAGGGCGCCACGCCGAGCTCGCGCGCGGCGCCGGAGAAGCTGCCCGTCCTGGCGACGAGCAGAAAGGACTTGATGTTGAGGAGTGTGTTCATGTGTTGTCGGTGACGGTGCGGCACGCGCGTGCCGCTCGAGGCCCGCAAAGGCCAGCGCCGTGCTACCGTCTTTTGGCCGCGCGTGCAACCTCTCGTCCGTTCTGCGCCGGCAGGAGGCGGGTGCGGAGAACGCCATTCCACTTTGGGCGAATCCACTCCCGGGCCCGGGCGTGTTCGCGCTTCGGTATCTGAGCGACAGGCGGTGATGGCGCGGAGGCTTGTGGGAGCGGTCCCACGCGGGCCAGCGCTGCGCACTCCACTTGTACAAGGGCTTTCCGGCACCGGATCCCGGCCGGCCGCGCGCAAGCGACCTCGTCACGACGCCCCGTCCGCCGCTCGTTTCGTTTAGGATGCGACCCCTTGCGGTCACGTGACGAGTGCGCACGGCGCCACATGGCAGATATCCAGGCAGACTCCGGGGCGATCGCGGCGCCGGCTACGGTCGTCCGCGGCGCCTGTTCCCCCCTGTATCGGAATTACGTCCTCGCCACGCTGTTCCTCACGTATGTCGTGAACGTGATGGACCGCGGCGTGCTTGCGCTGCTCCTCGAGAGCATCCGCAAGGAGTTCACGCTGACCGACGCCCAGCTCGGTTTGCTGAGCGGGCTGCCGTTCGCGCTGTTCTATTCCACGCTCGGCATTCCGATTGCCGCGTTGGCGGACCGCTCGGTTCGCAAGAACGTGCTGGCCGGTTGCTGCGCGCTCTGGAGCGGGGCGACTGCCGCGGCGGGCCTTGCCATCAACTTCGGCACGCTGTTCCTGGCGCGTGTGATGACGGCCGTGGGTGAGGCAGGTGGCACGCCCCCGTCGCACTCGCTCATCTCGGACTACTTTCCCGACTCGCGGCGGGCCACGGCGCTGTCCATCTACGCGCTCGGGGTGCCCGTCGGCACGATGCTCGGCAGCCTTCTCGGTGGCTGGGGCAATGAGCTCTTCGGCTGGCGCATGACGTTCGTGCTGATCGGCGTGCCCGGCATCATCGTGGCGCTCCTCGTCTGGTTCACCGTCCGCGAGCCGCCCCGGGGCATGTCGGACCTCGAGCCCCGCAAGGCGGTGGTCACGCCGCCTGCGCCGCCGCTCTTCGAGGTGCTGGCGTTCCTCTGGAAGTACCCGTCGTTCCGCCACATGTGTCTCGCGGCTGGGCTGCACTCAGTGGTGTGGTATGCGGGCAGCCAGCTCAACGCGGTGTTCTTCCAGCGCTCCCACGACATGACGTCCGCCGAGGCCGGAAGCTGGCTCGCCCTGTTCGCCGGCGTGGGCACGCTCGGCACGCTGCTCGGCGGGCTGCTCTCGGACCGCATGAGCGCGCGCTTCAATGACCGGCGCTGGTACATGTGGGTGCCGGGCATCGCCACAGTTCTCATGGTGCCGTTCCAGTTCGGCTCGTATCTCGCGGACGATCTGCGGGTCGTCGTGCCGTCGTTCGTGGTGATGGTGGTGCTGGCTTCGATGTTCTTCGGGCCGTCCTTCGCCGTGTCCCAGTCACTCGCCACGCTGCGCACGCGTGCGGTGGCGACCTCCATCCTGCTGTTCGTGCAGACCTTCGTGGGGCTGGGGCTCGGGCCCTACGTCGCCGGCATGCTGAGCGATCTGCTGAGGCCCAGCATGGGGCTGGATGATTCCATGCGCTGGGGTCTCACCATCGTCGGCCTCGTGAACCTGTGGGCCGCCGCGCACTATTTCTGGGGCGCGCGCACCATCCGCGAGAACCTCGCCACCACCGAAGCGCTCAACCGCGCGCAGACGCCGTAGGCGCGCGCTCACCCGCGGCGACGGAAGGCGGCCGGGGAGAGGCCCACGCGCTCGCTGAAGAAGCGGGAGAAGTACGCCGGGTCGTTGAAGCCGAGGTCGTATGCGGTCTCGGCGATCGTCATGTTCGTGTATCGCAGACTGCGCTTGGCTTCGAGGATGAGCCGCTCGTGCACGATGTGCGTCGGCGGCCGCCCGGTCACGGCAAGGCACGCACTGCGCAGACGCGCGGGCGTGACGCCCAGCAGCTTCGCGTAGCGATTCACTTCCCAACCCGAACGCAAATTCTCTTCCACCGCCTGCCTGAAGCGCGCCACCAGTGCCGCGCGCGGGCCACGCGTGCCACGAAGCGCGTTGCCGACCAGGTGAGTGGCGCGTACGGCGCTCACGAGTAGCGTGACCAGGCGCGCCTCGGTCGCCGCCGCATGCGCGGGGGCCACCCACTGGAGCTCGCGCTGCAGCCGAAGTACCGCTTCCTCGAGCTCGTGCGCTTCGAGCGCGCTGTTCGTGAGGTCCACGGGCAGTGCGCCGTCGAACAGCGCGCGGAAGGCCGGTTCGCGTGCGGCCAGATCTGCGAGCGCGGGTTCGGCCACCGTGACGACGTATCCCGCCGTATCCCGCTGGAAGACGAACGCGTGCACCACGCCCGCGGGAACGATCAGGAGCGACGGCGCCGAGAACTGATGGGATGCGTTCTCCGCGCGCATTTCGCCGGCGCCGTCCAGAATCACGAGCAGCTGATGCAGGTCCCGGTGCGTGTGCGGCCGGATGTGCCAGTCGTGCAGCCGGCTGCGATCGGCGATGGTTTCAATGTGCACGAAGCGCTCGTCCGCATCCCGCGGCGGCTCGCCATAAAGAAAGAAGCGGGGAACGCTGTTACGAGCTGTCCTCATCGTGTGGTGCGGCCACGCAAGTTGCGCGCAAGCCTACTACGCGAGCCCGCTCGCGCGCGCATTCACGAATGGCATCGTCCGCCCATCCGGTTGACGGGCGCGACGGCAGCCCCGACCATTGCGCGATGCTTTCGACCCCGTCCCGCGACCTCACGCTCATTCTCGTTCCCGGTCTGCTCTGTGATGCCCGAGTGTGGGCCAGTCAGTGCGCCGCGCTTGCCGATCTGGCGGACGTGCACGTGTCCGATCCCGGCATGCTGGATTCCCTTCCCGCCATGGCCCGCAGCATCCTCGCGAGCGCGCCGCCGCGGTTCGCCATTGCCGGGCATTCGATGGGCGGGCGCATCGCGCTGGAAGTGTTCCGTCTCGCGCCCGAACGTGTGATCGGCATCGCGCTCATGGATACGGGCCACCATCCGCTGCCGTCCGGCCCAGCGGGGGATGCGGAGAAGGCCGGCCGGTTCCACCTGCTCGACATCGCGCGCCGCGAGGGCATGCGTGCCATGGCGCGCAAGTGGGTGCAGGGCATGGTGCATCCGGTGCGGCTCGGGGATGCGGCGCTCGTCGACGGCATTCTCGACATGTTCGAGTCGAAATCGGCGGACCAGTACGCCGCGCAAATCCGCGCGCTGCTCGGGCGGCCGGATGGCGGGCCGCTGATTAGCCAGATCCGCTGTCCGGCGCTCGTGCTCTGCGGGCATGACGATTCGTGGTCGCCGGTGCAGCGGCATCGGGAAATGGCGGACGCCATTCCCGGCAGCCTGTTCGTGGACATTCCCGATTGCGGTCACATGGTCACGCTCGAACAGCCCGCCATCGTGAACGAAGCGATGCGCACCTGGCTGCAGGCGGTGATCGAATCTCAACGGCACGCGCCGCCGATGGGCGCAATCGCGCAGCGTGCGGCAGGGGGTGCCCGATGAGCGCAAGCAACGTCGGCGCCGGCCGCCTCAGCTTTCAACGCGTGGCGCTCATCGGCTTCGGCGAAGCCGGCACCATTCTCGGTACGGACCTCGCCGCCGCCGGCTGTGAGGTCGCCACCTACGACGTTCTTTTCGATTCGGCGGAGCGCGCGGACGCCATGCGCGCGAAGGCCGAGCGCGCCCGGGTACGCCCGGCCGCCACGTTTGCGGATGCCGTGCGCGACGCGCAGCTCATCATCTCGGCGGTGACCGTGTCCGCTTCCGGCGACGTGGCCGCCTCGGCGGGCCAGACGCTCCGGCCCGGCCAGATCTTCCTGGACATCAATTCCGTCTCGCCTGCGAAGAAGCAGTCGAGCGCCCGCGCGGTGGAAGCGTCCGGTGCGGACTACGTTGAAGCCGCCGTCATGGCGCCCGTGCCGCCCCAGCGGCTGAAGGTGCCGATGCTGCTCGGCGGCCGGCGGGCATACGACGTGGCGCCCGCGCTCACGCAGCTCGGAATGAACGCACGCGCCATCGCCACCGAGATCGGTGTGGCCTCGGCCGTGAAGATGTGCCGCAGCATCGTCATCAAGGGCCTCGAGGCGCTGGCCCTGGAATCGATGCAGGCCGCGCGCCACTTCGGCGCGGAAGAGCAGGTGCTCGCATCGCTGAACCACACCTTTCCGGGCATCGGCTGGGACCGGGAACTTGCCGACTACCTCATCAGCCGCGTGGCCGAGCACGGCCGGCGCCGCGCGGATGAGATGCGCGAGGTGGCCCGCACGCTGAAGGATGCCGGACTCTCGGCCACGATGGCGCTCGCCACCGCCGAGCGGCAGGACAGTCTCATCGACGCCATGCAGGCGCACGGCATTCGCTACCAGCAGGATGAGCCCTTCTCATGGCGCGCGCTCATCGATGCGCTCGCAGAGAAGAACGCCCGCTGACCCAGACATTTCAACCGCAGGGGATTGTTTGCCCATGGCCAGGTACCAGCCGGCTCTGAAGCTGTCGGAGCTCGTCGCAATCGACTTCCACACCCACGCGAGCGTGTCGCAACGCCAGCCGCGCGACCCGTACAACGTGAAACTCGACGAGGCGATGGCGAAGTACTTCAAGTCGCGCATGCCGCCCACCACGCCCGAGCTCGCGCAGTATTACCGGGAGCGCAAGATGGCCGCGGTCATCTTCACCGTGGATGCGGAATCCGCGTTCGGCGGCGCGCGCATCTCCAACGAGGAGATCGCGGAGATCGCGGCGGAGAACAACGACGTGCTCATCCCCTTCGCGAGCATCGATCCGGCCAAGGGCAAGATGGGCGCACGCGAGGCGCGCCGGCTCATCGACGAGTACGGCGTGCGCGGCTTCAAGTTTCACCCCTCGCTGCAGGGCTTCTACCCGAACGATCGCTCGGCGTACGTGCTGTACGAAGTGATCGCGGAAGCGAAGCTTCCGGCCCTGTTTCACACCGGGCAGACGGGTGTCGGCGCGCGTGTGCGCGGCGGCATGGGCGTGCGGCTCAAGTACTCGAACCCGATGTATCTCGACGATGTGGCCGTGGATTTCCCGGACATGACCATCGTGCTCGCGCATCCCTCCTTCCCATGGCAGGACGAGGCGCTCGCCGTGGCCACGCACAAGCCGAACGTGTACATCGATCTGTCCGGCTGGTCGCCGAAGTACTTCCCGGCGAATCTCGTGCAATACTCGAACACGCTGCTGAAGGACCGCGTGCTGTTCGGCTCGGATTACCCGGCCCTGACGCCGGACCGCTGGATTGCGGATTTCGAGGCGCTGCCGATCAAGCCGGAGGTGCGTCCGCTCATCATGAAGGAGAACGCCAAGCGGCTTCTCGGCCTGACCTGAGGTTTTCGCCATCGCGATGACGACCCCTGAACCTGCCGTGCCCGCGCTCATGCAGGCCGTGGAGATCGCCCGGCCGGGTCCGCCGGAGGTGCTGCGGCTCACGGAGCGTCCCGTGCCCGCGCTCGCGCCGGGCGAAGTGCTCATCCGGGTGGCGGCGGCCGGCGTGAACCGGCCCGACCTGCTGCAGCGAACCGGAAACTATCCCCCGCCGCCGGGCATTACAGACATCCCGGGGCTCGAGGTCGCGGGCGAGGTCGTTCGCGTAGCGCCGGGTGTGGACACGCTTCGTGTGGGGGACCGCGTCTGCGCCCTCGTGGCCGGTGGAGGCTACGCGCAGTTCGTTGCGGTGCCGGCGGTGCAGTGTCTGCCGGTGCCGGCAAATGCCTCGATCGAGGAGGCAGCGGCCCTCCCGGAAACGTTCTTCACGGTGTACCTGAATGTGTTCGAGCGCGCGGAGCTGGGTCATGGCGAAACGCTCTTGGTCCACGGCGGCAGCAGCGGCATCGGCACGACGGCAATTCTCATGGCCAGAGCAATGGGGGCTCGTGTGTTCGTCACCGCAGGCACGCAACGCAAGTGCGACGCGTGCCGCGCGCTCGGCGCGGAACTGGCCATCAATTACCGCGAGCAGGATTTCGTTCCGGCCGTGCTCGCTGCCACGGAAGGTCGGGGCGTGGATGTGATCCTGGACATGGTGGGCGGCGCGTATCTGCCGCGAAACATCGCGGCTGCGGCCACCGACGGGCGTATCGCCCTCATTGCAACGCAGGGCGGCACGCGGGCGGAGGTGGATCTGCGCGCCGTGCTCGTGAAGCGGCTCAAGATCATGGGCGCCACGCTCAGGCCCCAAACCGCGGCGCGCAAGGGCCGGCTGGCGGACGCGCTGCGCACGCGCATCTGGCCGCTGTTCGAGCGCGGCGTGCTGCGCCCGCCACCGATCCATGCGCGCTTTCCGCTGGCGCAGGCCGCGCAGGCGCACGCGGTCATGGAATCCGGGGAGCACGTGGGCAAGCTGGTGCTCAGCGTGTGAAAAAACGGACGCCGGCGGTACGAACCTGCCGCAATCCGGCGCGCGAGTCACATAAGGGGTCGGGTTTTGGGTTAAAGTCCGGACCGCTCCGGTGGCCGGAGCACTTTGCGGAGACCGATTGATGTTTGACCTTCAGCTCCTGTACGGCCTGGTGGACCTGCCCTGGTGGGGCTACGCGCTGGTGACCTACGGACTCATTCAGTTGATGTTCCTGGGCATCACGCTCTACCTGCATCGGGACCAGTCGCACGGCGGGCTGGAGCTGCATCCGGTCCTGCGGCATTTCTTCCGCTTCTGGCTGTGGTTCTGCTCCGGCACCATCACGAAGGAGTGGGTGGCCGTGCATCGCCGCCACCACGCGTATGCCGACCAGCCGGGGGACCCGCACAGCCCCGTGGTGTTCGGGCTGAAGAAGGTGCTCCTCGAAGGGTACGAGCTGTACGTGGCCGGCGCCCGCAATCAGGAAATCCTGGACAACTACGGCCGCGGCACGCCCGATGACTGGATCGAGCGCAATCTCTACACGCGCTTCCCGAAGACCGGCATCGTCATCTTCTCGCTCATTCAGCTGGCGCTCTTCGGCATCTACGCCATTCTGATGGTCACCATCCAGCTCGCCGCCCAGCCGTTCTTCGCGGCGGGCGTCATCAACGGGCTGGGGCATCACACCGGCTATCGCAGCTTCGAGATGCCTTCTGCAGCCACGAACATCATTCCGTGGGGGCTCTTCATCGCGGGTGAGGAGCTGCACAACAACCACCATGCCTTCCCGTGGTCCGCGCGGTTTTCGCTGCAGCGCTGGGAATTCGACATGGGCTGGCTGTTCATCTGCATCTTCCGCGCGCTGGGTCTCGCCAAGGTGAAGCGCGTGGCGCCCCGGCCGCACTTTGCGCCGAAGAAGACGCTGGATACCGAGACTGTGCAGGCGCTGTTCACCAATCGCATGCACGTCCTGCGCGACTATGCCCGCCGGGTCGTGCGCCCGGTGTGCCGTGAGCTTGCGAAGCGTCACGAGGCCATTCCCGATTCGGCGTCGAAGCTGCTGATTCGGCATCCCGCGCTGCTTGCGGAGCAAGCACATCGCGCGCTGCGCGAGCTGCTCGAGCGGCACAAGGAGCTGCGGACGATTCACGAGTTCCGGGAACGCCTCACGCAGCTCTGGAACGATTCGGATCAGGCGCGCGCCGTGCAGCAGCTGAGGGAGTGGTGTGCACAGGCGGAGGCGAGCGGCATCCGCGCGTTGCGGGAGTTCGCGAGCAGCCTGCCGAGGTACTCCCGGGCACCGGCCTGAACGCCGGCTCGCATTCGGTAGATTCGTTTCATCGCTTGAACGCCTGCGGGGCATCCCCGTGGGCGTTCTTGCTTTCACCAGCACAGATCCCGAAGTGGCGTCGCGGCTGCGAGCGGCGTGAGCGTCCAGAGCGAGTGGAGAGATTCCGGAAGCTGAGTGTGTGTCCCTTCGTCGGGGCCGCACCACCTGAGGAGCAGCCCGCCACTTTGCCGCGCCAGCAAGTCGCCTGCCGCGCTGGCGTGCGCGCGGGGCGGCGCGCCGGACATCACCTCATCGGAAGCGCGCTGGCGCGCGTCACGGTGCGCACCGCGAAGCTGGAATGGACGCGCGCCACGCTGGGCAGGCGGGTGAGCTGCTGGTGCAGCCGCTCGAAGTCCGGCAGATCCGCCACCACCACGCGCAGCAGGTAATCGTGCTCTCCCGTCATGAGGTAGCACTCCATCACCTCCGGGATCCTGCGCACGGCGCCCTCGAACGCTTCGAGGCCCGGCTGGGCCTGCCGGTCGAGCGTGATGTTCACGAACACGTTCACCGGGAAGCCGGCCTTCTGCTGGTTGAGGAGGGCCGTGTAGCCCTCGATGAGGCCGGATTCCTCCAGCGCGCGCACGCGCCGCAGGCACGCGGATTCCGAGAGGCTCACCTTTTCCGCCAGCGCGGCATTGGTGATGCGCGCGTCCTGCTGGAGGAGCTTGAGGATGGCCCGGTCGTAGCGGTCCAGATCCATTCGCAAGATTCTGCGGTGAAAGTGGGTTAAGGCGGCAGATTCTGCCATCTCACGGGCCGGTTGGCGATCAGCTCGCAAGGGCGTGCGGAAGAGTCGCTCGTAAGCTCTCGCGCCTCGGGCTCGTCGGGAGCCGCTTCGGGCTGGAGTGCCGCCATGCGCATCGGAGTTCCTCGTGAGATCAAGGTGCATGAATACCGCGTCGGGCTCGTTCCCGCCGGGGTGCGGGAGCTCACCGCAGCCGGCCACGAAGTGCTGGTCGAAAGTGGCGCGGGCCGGGGCATCGGCGTGAGCGATGCGGATTACCAGGCGTGCGGCGCGAAGGTGCTGCCCACCGCGGAGGAGGTCTTCCGCAACGCCGAGCTCATCGTGAAGGTGAAGGAGCCGCAGCTCAGCGAGTGCGCACTGCTGCGGCCGGGGCAGGTGCTGTTCACGTATCTGCACCTCGCGGCAGACCGCGAGCAGGCGCTTGCGCTGAAGAAGTCCGGCGTCACGGCCATTGCGTACGAGACGGTCACCGGTCGGGACAACACGCTTCCGCTCCTCACGCCCATGAGCGAGGTGGCCGGGCGCATGTCCATCCAGGTGGGCGCGGCCTGCCTGCAGAAGGCGCAGGGCGGTATCGGCGTGTTACTCGGGGGCGTGCCGGGCGTTCCGCCGGCGAAGGTGGTCATTCTCGGCGGTGGCGTCGCCGGCACGAACGCGGCGGAGATGGCGGTCGGCATGCGTGCCGACGTCACCGTCGTGGACCGTTCGGTCGAGCGGCTGCGCGAGCTGTCTTCGATGTTCGGCGGCGCGCTGCGCACCGCCTATTCGACCGCGGACACCATTGAGCGCCTCGTGGTGCAGGCGGATCTCGTGATCGGCGCCGTGCTCATCGCTGGCGCGGCCGCTCCCAAGCTCGTCACGCGCCGGATGGTTCGGGAGATGAAGCCCGGCGCCGTGCTGGTGGACATTGCCATCGACCAGGGCGGGTGCTTCGAGACGAGCCGGCCCACCACGCATGCCGACCCGACCTTCGTCGTGGATGGCGTGATCCACTACTGCGTGGCGAACATGCCCGGCGCCGTTCCCCGCACGTCGACCTTCGCGCTCACGAACGCCACCTTGCCTTACGTGAGGATGCTGGCGGACCTGGGCTGGAAGCGGGCGTTCGAGCAGGATCCCGGCCTTGCCGCCGGGCTCAACGTGCACGAGGGCCGGATCATTCACCAGGCAGTTGTCGCCGCGCTCGGGCTCGAGTAGCACTGGCAGCGCCTGCCAGGCTCCCGTTAGTCTTCGCACGGTCGCGCGCAGGAGGGAGCGCGCGCACTCCCCACATCTGCTTTCGAAAGGAACAGCAATGAAGGCGATTCTGCTTGCCGGTGCGTTGTCGTGCGCGGCGGTCTCGGCGCTGGCAGCCCCGGTGAATTACACCATCGACCCGGACCACACCTATCCCGCGTTCGAGGCCGATCACATGGGTGGGTTGTCACTCTGGCGCGGCAAGTTCACGAAGACGACGGGCGCCGTCGTGCTCGACAAGGAGGCGAAGACGGGCACGATCAACATCACCGTGGATACGAACTCGCTCGACTTCGGCCACGCGAAGATGAGCGAGCACGCGAAGAGCGACCCCGCCATGTTCGACGTGGCGAAGTACCCCACGGCCACATACAAAGGCACGCTCACGAAGTTCGTGAATGGCAAGCCTACCGAGGTGCAGGGCGAGCTCACGCTGCGCGGTGTGACGAAGCCCGTCACGCTGAAGATCAACTCCTTCCTGTGCAAGCCGCATCCCATGCGGAAGAAGGAGGTTTGCGGCGCCGATGCCGAAGCCGTCATCAACCGCGGGGACTTCGGCATCACCTACGGCCTCGGGGCGCCGTTCAACTTCAAGCCGGAAGTGAAGCTGCTCATCTCCGTCGAGGCGCTGGCGGATTCCTGAGAGAGCCCGGCACGCGGCCGGATCGCCCTAGATCGGCTTCCGATCGACCCGGGGCGGTCCGGCGCTGCGCACCGCCGCCAAACAGCTGCCGCCCGTTGGCCGCGGTCGCCGCGGGCAGCGGCAGGGCGCGGTGAAGCGCGACCCGCTGAACGCTCAGGCTGCTCGTAGCCACGAGCTCAGCTTCGAGACAAGCGCCGGCTGCCGTTGCCCGCGATTGCTGCCGGCAGCACGGCAGGGCGCAGATCGCGCCACTTTCGGGCCGTGATATCCCACGGCCTGGCGCTCACGCTGCTCGTAATCAGAAGCTTCACTTTCGAGATCTGTGCCGGTGATGCTGGGCGGCTCATCCAGCGGCGCGGGCGCCTCGCGACCTTGCCCGCCGCGGCCGTCGCACCAGTGCCTCGCTGCGCTTCCGGCGACGGCCTGTCGCGGTATTCATATATTCATTCCCAATAAGTCTTGGCTCACGCCCGCCGGTGCACGGGGTTCCGGGGGAGGGCTCAGGTACACTGCGGCGCTTGAATGCACCTTTGAGGCCGCGCCTGTGCGCGGCAATACCGAGTCGACGTGCCAGACAGTTCGCTGCTCGAAGCCCTGGTCGCCGCCGCCATCGAGGCGGGCCGCGCCGCGTGCGCCATCTACCGCGGCGAATTCGAGGTGACCACCAAGGCGGATGAATCACCCGTCACGGCGGCGGATCATGCCTCCGAAGCCATCATCCTGGCGCGTCTCGCGCAAGCCGCTCCGGGCATTCCCGTCGTGGCGGAAGAGCAGGTGGCCGCGGGCCGCATTCCGCAAATCGGCCGCACCTTTTTCCTCGTGGACCCGCTCGATGGCACGAAGGAGTTCGTGCAGCGGCGGGGCGACTTCACGATCAACATCGCGCTGATCCACGATCGCGTGCCCCAGCTCGGTGTCGTGTATGCGCCCGCGAAGTCGCGGCTCTTCGCCGGCAACGTGGATGCGCAGCAGGCGTTCAGCAGCGAGCAGTCGCCGGATGACGACGCGCCGGCGCCGCGCAAGGCACTGCGTGTGCGCACGCCTCCACCGCACGGGCTCACCGTGGTGGCTTCCCGCTCTCATCTGAATGCCGAAACGGACCGGTACCTGCGTCTGCTGAAAGTAGCGAATCTCGTGTCGGTCGGCTCGTCGCTGAAGTTCTGTCTCGTGGCGGCAGGCGAAGCGGACGTGTATCCGCGGCTCGGCCCGACCATGGAGTGGGACACCGCCGCCGGACAGGCCGTGCTGATGGCCGCAGGCGGCACGGTCGTGAACCTGGACGGGACGGCTTTTTGCTACGGCAAGCCGGAATTCCGCAATCCATCTTTCATCGCGACGAGCACGCTCACCGTGCTCCCGCAGGGCCCGCGGCCCGGAATCCATGTGTGAGTGGGAGAATGAACGCTACCGTCACCCGCCCAACGCTGTCGGCGCATCTGAAGCAGCTCGAAGCTGAATCGATTGCCATCATTCGCGAAGTAGCCGCCGAGTTCCGCAACCCGGTGATGCTGTATTCGATTGGCAAGGACTCGGGCGTGATGCTTCACCTCGCCATGAAGGCGTTCTATCCCTCGAAGCCGCCGTTCCCGCTGCTGCACGTGGATACCACCTGGAAGTTCCGCGACATGATCCGCCATCGCGATCAGGTCGCCGAGCGTTACGGCGTGAAGCTGCTCGTGTACGTGAACCCGGAAGGCCTCGCGCGCGGCATCAACCCCATCACGTCCGGCTCGCAGCTGCACACCCAGGTGATGAAGACGGACGCCCTGAAGCAGGCGCTCGACAAGTACGGCTTCGACGCTGCGTTCGGCGGCGCCCGCCGCGACGAGGAGAAGAGCCGTGCGAAGGAGCGCGTGTTCTCGTTCCGCTCCGTGGGGCACGTGTGGGATCCGCGCAATCAGCGGCCGGAGCTCTGGCGCTTGTACAACACGCGTATCAACAAGGGCGAGACCATCCGCGTGTTCCCGCTTTCGAACTGGACGGAGCTCGACATCTGGCAGTACACGCGCGCGGAGAACATTCCCGTCGTGCCGCTGTATTTCGCGGCGCCCCGGCCGGTGGTGAGGCGCGATGGCGTGCTCATCATGCGCGACGATGACCGGCTGCCGCTGAAGCCGGGCGAAACGCCGGAGATGCGCATGGTGCGCTTCCGCTCACTCGGTTGCTATCCACTGTCCGCCGCCGTCGAGAGCACGGCGACGACGCTCGATGACATCATCGAGGAGATGATCACCACGCGCACCTCCGAGCGCGCGGGCCGCCTCATCGACAGCGACGAGGCCGCCTCCATGGAAAAGAAGAAGCGCGAGGGCTACTTCTGATGACTTCCGCCATTCCGCGTCACGTCAGCGTGGATGCCTCCGGGCCCGATGGCCCCACGAAGGGGTTGCTGCGCTTTCTCACCTGCGGGTCCGTGGACGATGGCAAGTCCACGCTGATCGGCCGGCTGCTGTACGACACCAAGCTCATCCTGGAAGACCAGCTTGCCGCGCTGGAGCGCGACAGCCGCAAGCACGGCACGGTCGGGGACGACATCGATTTCGCGCTGCTGGTGGATGGCCTCGAGGCCGAACGCGAGCAGGGCATCACGATTGACGTGGCGTACCGTTTCTTCAGCACGCCGCGCCGCTCGTTCATCGTGGCCGACACGCCGGGCCATGAGCAATACACGCGCAACATGGCCACAGGCGCATCGAACTCCGACGCCGCGGTGATCCTGATCGATGCGCGCAAGGGCGTGCTCACGCAGACGCGCCGGCACAGTTACATCTGCTCGCTGCTCGGCATCCGCCACATTGCGGTGGCGGTGAACAAGATCGATCTGGTGGATTTCTCCGGCGAGCGCTTCCACCACATCGTCGGCGATTACTTCGGGTTCGCGCAGTCCCTCGGTTTCGCCTCGATCACGCCAATCCCGCTGTCCGCGCGCTTCGGCGACAACGTCACCACGCGTTCCGAGCGCATGCGCTGGTACGACGGGCCCACACTGCTCGAATTCCTCGAGAGCGTGGAGGTGGAGCAGGCGCTGGCGGAGAAGCCGTTCCGCTTCCCGGTGCAGTGGGTGAACCGCCCGAACCTGGATTTCCGCGGCTTCGCAGGCACGGTGGTCTCGGGCACCGTGCGCACGGGCGACAAGGTGGTAGTCGCCGCCTCGGGCAAGGAATCGACCGTGAAGCGCATCGTCACGGCGGATGGGGACCTCGAGGAGGCGCGTGCCGGCGATGCGGTGACCCTGACGCTGGCCGACGAAATCGACATCGCGCGCGGGGACGTGCTCGCCCGCGCCGACAGCCGCCCGGAAGTGGTGGACCAGTTTGCCGCACACGTGCTGTGGATGGCCGAGGAGGCCATGCTTCCCGGCCGCTCGTATCTCATGCGCATCGGAACGAAGTATGTGCCCGCGCGCGTCACGAACCTCAAGCACAAGGTGGACGTGAACACGCTCGAGCACATCGCGGCGAAGACGCTGGCGCTGAACGAGATCGGGCTGTGCAACGTCGCCACGGCGACGCCGGTGGCGTTCGACCCCTACACGGAGAATCGCGAGACCGGCGCCTTCATTCTGATCGACCGGTTCACGAACGCGACCGCCGGCGCCGGCATGATCACCTTCGGCCTGCGGCGGGCCACGAACATCCACCGTCAGGATCTGCTGGTCGACAAGGCCTCGCGCATCCGGCTGAACGGGCACAAGCCCGCGATCCTGTGGTTCACGGGCTTGTCGGGGTCCGGCAAGAGCACGATCGCAAACATCGTCGAGCGCGAGCTGCACGCGCGCGGCGCGCACACCTACATGCTCGATGGCGACAACGTGCGCCACGGGTTGAACCGCGACCTCGGATTCACCGATGCGGACCGCGTGGAGAACATCCGCCGCGTGGGTGAGGTGGCGAAGCTCTTCGTGGACGCGGGGCTCATCGTGCTGTGCTCGTTCATCTCGCCGTTCCGCGCGGAGCGGCGCATGGTGCGTGAGCTCGTGGGCGAGGAGGAGTTCATCGAGGTGTTCGTGGACACGGCGCTCGAGGAGTGCATGCGGCGCGACCCGAAGGGGCTCTATGCGCGGGCGAAGGAAGGCAAGATCAAGAACTTCACCGGCATCGATTCGCCCTACGAGCGGCCGGAGAGCCCCGAGGTGCTCGTGAATACCGACGACTGCTCCGCCGAGGACGCGGCACGGCGCATCCTCGACGCGCTGCGCGAGCGAGGCATCATCGGCTAACGCGGGCCGGGGTTTTCGCTTCAGCGGGCTGCGGATTGCGCGCCGAGCTCTGCCACGCCATTGGCAATGGCCAGCGAGGCCGCGAGGCCCGGGACTCAATTCCGGACAGGCGCATCAGCGCGGCCACTTCATGCGTGGCCGCTCGGTTCAGCGGCCAGAAGATTGCGCGGCGAGCTGCGCCACGTAGTCGGCAATGGCCAGCGAGGCGGTGAGGCCCGGGGACTCGATGCCGAACAGGTGGATCACGGAGGGCACGCCATGCGTGGCTGCTCCATCGATGCGAAAGTCCGCGTTCGGCGCATTCGGCGGCGAGATCTTGGGCCGGATGCCGCAGTAGGCCGGCTGCAACGCGCCGTCCGCGAGCGCGGGCCAGTACTGGCGGATGGCGCCGTAGAAGCGCGCGCTGCGCGCGGGGTCCACGCTGTACTCGCAGGTGTCCACCCATTGCACGTCGGGGCCGAAACGCGCGCGGCCGGCCAGATCGAGCGTGAGGTGCACGCCGAGCCCGCCCGGCTCCGGAATCGGATAGACGAGGCGCGCGAACGGCGAGCGTCCCGCCAGCGTGAAGTAATTCCCCTTGGCGAAGTAGGCCGGCGGCACGTGCGCCGCAGGGAACCCCTCTATGCGGCGCGCGAGGTGTGGCGCGTAGAGGCCGGCGGAGTTGATGAGCAGGCGCGCCCGCAGTTCCGTGACGTTCTCCGCCTCAGCACCGTCGAGTGTTCGCGGCGAGCTTGAGGCATCACCTCTGCGCACCGCCTCGGCGTCGGATGGCAGCGCCGCTGTTTCACCCGCAGCGGTCGCGGACTCGGTGCTCGCGATGCGAAGGGTGATGCCGTGCGACTCCACGCGAGCGCTGACGACGCGGCTGTTGCAGGCGAGCGTGGCTCCGTGCTGCTCGGCTTCACCCAGCAGGGCGAGCATGTAGGCATGGGAGTCGATGATGCCCGTGACGGGCGAGAGCAGCGCACCCTCACACTTCAGCTCCGGCTCCATGGCGCGCGCCTCCGCCGCGGAGAGCCGTTGCAGCTCCACGCCGTTCGCACGGGCCGCAGCGTGGATCTTTTCCAGGTCGGCGAGCTGGGCCTCGGTCGTCGCCACGATGAGCTTGCCGCACCGGCGGAAGGGCACGCCGTGCGCCTCGCAATACGCGTAGAGCAGGTCGCGGCCGGCCACGCAGAGGCGCGCCTTCAATGAGCCTTGCGGGTAGTAGATGCCGGCGTGGATCACCTCGCTGTTGCGCGAGCTGGTGCCGGTGCCGAAGGCATCCGCGGCTTCCAGAATGAGCACGTCCCGGCCCGCCCGGGCCAGGGCTCGCGCAATCGCGAGCCCGACCACGCCCGCGCCGGCAATCACGACATCTGCTTCGTCCATGGCTGCATAGTAAACTCGCCCGCGCGGCGAGAGGCGGGACACGTCACGCCTTTTGCGCGCAAAGGGGTGCGGGCGGTGCTGCGGCACCGTCGCATCGTGATCCAGATCGCGTGGGCCTGTCGCACGTATGCTGATCTCCGAGATCTCGATCCACCGGCCGATCTTCGCCACGGTGATCAGCATGATGCTGCTCGTCGTCGGCCTCATCGGCCTCACGCGGCTGTGGTCCAGCATCCGCGAGCTGCCCGACGTGAATGCGCCCGTGGTCTCCATCGAGACCACCTATCGCGGGGCCTCGCCGGAGATCATCGAGACCAAGGTCACCCAGCCCATCGAAGACCGCATCGCGGGCATCGAGCGCATCGACAAGCTGCGCTCCTCGAGCTCCGACGAGCGCTCGCAGATCAGCGTGGAGTTCGAGCTCGACCGGGACATCGACGAGGCCGCGAACGATATCCGCGATCGCGTCGGCCGCGTCGTGAGCGACCTGCCCGAGGAGGCCGACCCGCCGGAGATCTTCAAGGCGGACGTCACGGCCGACCCCATCATCTATGTGAATCTCTCGAGCAGTACGCTGAACAGCCTCGAGCTCACGGACTATGCCGAGCGCTACGTGGTGGATCGCTTCGCCGCCGTGCCGGGCGTGGCGCGCGTGCGCCTCACCGGCGACCGCCGCTATGCCATGCGTATCTGGATCGACCGCACGGCGCTCGCGGCGCGCGGGCTCACGGTCAACGATATCGAGGCCGCGCTCCGCAAGGAAAACGTGCAGATCCCGGCGGGCCGCATCGAATCCCGCCAGCGCGAGTTCACGCTGAACACCCAAACCGGCTTCGACACGGCGGAAGACTTCCGCAATCTCATCATCGGGCGCGGGCCCGACGGGTATCTGGTGAAGCTCGCGGACGTGGCGGATGTGGAGCTCGCCGCGGAGAACGAGCGCACCATCGCACGCACGAACCGCATTCCCGGCGTGAATCTGGGGCTCGAAGCCCAGACGAACGCGAACGCGCTGGAAGTCGCCCGGCATGTGCGTGCCGAGGTCGCCGCCCTCAACAAGGACCTGCCGCCCGGCACGCAACTCGCGGTGAACATCGACCGGGCCGTGTTCATCGAGGCCTCGCTGCACGAGGTGGTGGTCGCGCTCGCGATCTCGTTCACCCTCGTGCTCCTCGTGATGTACGTGTTCCTCGGCAACTGGCGAGCGACACTGATTCCGGCGGTCACGATTCCGATCTCGATCCTGGCGGCGTGCGCGGCGATGAGCGCCATGGGCTTCACGCTGAACGTGCTCACGTTGCTCGGCATGGTGCTCGCCATCGGCCTCGTCGTGGACGATGCCATCGTGGTGCTCGAGAACATCTACCGGCGCATCGAGCATGGCGAGCCGAGTCTGCTCGCCGCCATCGACGGCAGCCGCGAGATCGGCTTTGCGGTCATCGCCACGACGCTGGTGCTGTCGGCCGTGTTCGTGCCCATTTCGTTCCTGGGCGGGCGCGTCGGCCGGCTGTTCAGCGAGTTCGGCTTCACGCTCGCGGCCTCGATTCTCTTCTCGTGCCTCGTGGCGCTCACGCTCACCCCGATGCTCACGTCGCAGCTCTTCAGGTCGGGCGCGACGCGCAGCCGTGTGAGCGACCGCGTCTCCGAGGTGTTCCATTCGCTCTCGGAGTGGTACGCGCGCACGTTGCGCCGGGTGCTGAATCATTCCTGGGCTGTCGTCATCGCCGCGGTGCTGGCCTTCGCGGCGGGCGTCACGCTGTTCATGACGTTCCAGAGCGAGAGCACGCCCAGCGACGATCGCGGCGCCGTGCGCATCATGTTGTACGGCCCCGAGGGCGCCTCGCTCGGCTACATGGATCGGTATGCGCGGCAGCTCGAGGACATCCTCGAGGACGAGTCAGCGCGTTACGGGGACATCGAGCGCTTCAACGTTCGCGTTCCGGGCGGAGGCGGCGGCGTCGGGGAGGTGAACCGCGCCCGGGCGTTCGTCGTGCTGAAGAACTGGGGCGAGCGCGAGCGCTCCGCCGAGGAGATTGCCGCCTCGATTCGCCGGAAGGTGGCGGAGCTGCCCGGGGTGCGCGCAAGCGTGGTGACGCCCACCGCGTTCAACTGGGGCGCCGCGGACCCGGTGCAGGCCGTGATCCAGGGTCCCGATTACGAGACCCTTACGAAGTGGACCGACAAGCTCATTGCCTACGCGCAGAAGAACCCGGGCCTGGTGAACCTCGATACGGACTACAAGGAGCGCAAGCCCCAGATCCGGGTCTCGGTCGATCGCGCCCGCGCGGCGGAGCTCGGTGTCTCGCTCGAGAGCATCGGGCGCACGGTCGAGACGATGATGGGCTCGCGCATCGTGACCACGTTCATTCGCGAAGGTCGCGAGTACTACGTGATCCTGCAGGGGCGCAGTGAGGACCGGGCGTCGCCCACGGACCTGAACAACCTCTACGTGCGCTCCGATCGCGGTACGCTCATTCCGCTTGCGAGCGTCGTGAAGATGGAGGAGCGGGCCACGAGCGCCGAGCGCAACCGCTTCGATCGCTTGCGTGCAATCACGATCAGCGCGGGTCTCGCACCGGGCTACTCGATGGGCGAGGCGGTGGAGTTCTTCCAGAAAGCCGTGGAAACGCAGCTGCCCGCGAGCGCCAAGCTCTCCTTCGACGGCGAGTCGCGCGAATACCTGAAGTCGAGCCAGTCGATGTACTGGACGCTCGCGGGCGCGCTGCTGGTGGTGTTCCTCGTGCTCGCCGCGCAATTCGAGAGTTTCACGCTGCCGTTCGTCATCATGACGACGGTGCCGCTCGCCATCGTGGGCGCGGCGGTCGGCATGTGGCTGCATCACATCTCCATCAACATCTTCAGCCAGGTGGCCATCGTCATGCTCATTGGCCTTGCGGCCAAGAACGGCGTGCTGATCGTGGAATTCGCGAATCAGCTGCGCGATCGCGGCGTGGAGTTCATGGACGCGATCGTGCTGGCGGCGAGCACCCGACTGCGCCCGGTGCTCATGACGAGCCTCTGCAGCGCGTTCGGCTCCATCCCGCTGCTGCTCGCGGTGGGCGCCGGGGCCGAGAGCCGCCGGCCCATCGGCGCAGTCGTGCTCTACGGCGTGATGATCTCGATGGTCCTGACGCTCGTGGTCGTGCCGGCGGTGTACAACCTGGTGGCGCGCAACACGCGCTCCCCGCGCTACTGGACGCGCCTCATCGAGAAGCTGCGCGAGGCCGAGCAGAAACTGCCCGTGCCGGCCCGCCGTCCAGCGGAATCGCCACGGCACGACGTGGGGTGACCCGCGCTGCCGTGGTTAGAATCCGCGCTTTGGCACGAGACGACGGCATGAAGTGTGGAGTGATCGCGCGGGTTCTTCTGGCAGCGGCAGTGGGCGTGCTCCCGGTGCTCGCAGGCGCCTCCGAACCGGCCGCCGCGGCAGTGGATGGGCAGCGCATGCGGCGCGCGAACGAGGAGCCCGGGCAGTGGATGTCCTACGGGCGCACGTGGGATGAGCAGCGCTTCAGCCCCCTGAAGCAGATCAACGACCGCAACGCCGGCGAGCTGGGCCTCGCCTGGTACGCGGACCTCAACACCTACCGCGGCGTGCAGGCCACGCCGTTGCTCATCGATGGCGTGCTGTACAACGTGTCCGTGTGGAACGTGGTCACGGCGTACGACGCTCGCAACGGCAAGGTGCTCTGGACCTACGACCCCAAGGTCGACAGCGAATGGGCGCGCCTCGCCTGCTGCGGGCCCTCTTCACGCGGAATCGCCGCATGGAAGGGGAAGATCTACATCGGCGCGCTGGACGGGCGGCTCATCGCAGTGGATGCGCGCAACGGCCGGGAGCTCTGGTCCGTGCAGACCTTCGACCGCCGTCACGCCTATTCCATTACCGGCGCGCCGCGCGTGTTCGATGGCAAGGTGGTCATCGGCAACGGCGGCGCGGACTACGGCGTGCGCGGCTTCGTCACGGCGTACGACGCCGAGACGGGGAAGAAGGTCTGGCGCTTCTATCTCGTGCCCGGCAACCCCGCGGACGGGCCTGATGGCGAAGCCTCGGACAGCGTGATGCCCATGGCCGCGAAGACGTGGACCGGCGAGTGGTGGAAGTACGGCGGCGGCGGTACGGCGTGGGATTCCATCGTCTACGACCCGAAGCTCAAGCTCGTGTACATCGGCACGGGCAACGGCTCCCCGCACGTGCAGCACTTCCGCAGCCCCGGCGGCGGCGACAACCTGTTTCTCTGCTCCATCGTCGCCGTGCACGCCGAGACGGGAAAGTACGCGTGGCACTACCAGATGGTGCCGAACGAGCAGTGGGACTTCACCTGCACGCAGCCCATGATCCTTGCGGACCTGAAGATCGGCGGGCGCACGCGGCAGGTGCTGATGCAGGCGCCGAAGAACGGGTTCTTCTACGTGCTCGACCGGAAGACGGGTGAGCTGATCTCCGCGAAGACGTACGTGCCGAATCTCTGGGCCACGCACATCGACATGAAGACGGGGCGTCCGGTGGTGAATCCGGATGCGTACGTCACGGAGAAGCCCTTCCTCATGACGCCGACGTGGATGGCGGCGCATAGCTGGCATCCCATGTCCTACAGCCCGCTCACCGGCCTCGTGTACTGGCCGGCGCAGGAGCAGTGGTCGGTGTACTCGCGCGTGGCGGACAAGGACTTCAGGTTCGTGCCGTTCCGCTCGAACAGCGGCAACAGCTTCACGAGCTATCCGGAAGAGCGGGTGCGCCTGCAGAAGATCGCGGACAGCCGCGAGAAGGGCTATCTGCTCGCGTGGGATCCGGTGCATCAGAAGGAGGCGTTCCGAATTCCATACCCCTATCCCGGCTCGGGCGGCGTGCTCACCACGGCGGGCAATCTCCTCGTGCAGGGGACCATCAACAAGACCTTGGCCGTCTACCGCGCCGACAACGGCGAGAAGCTCTGGGAGATGGACACGCAGACCGTGGCGATCGCCGGCCCCATGACGTACGAGGTGGACGGCGAGCAGTACATCGCCGCAAACTTCGGCTGGGGCGGCTCGCCGGTGCATGGCCTCACGGCCGGCCCACAACCGGTACAGTTCGGGCCCGCGCGCCTCATGGCATTCAAGCTCGGCGCGAAAGGGGTGTCGTTGCCCCCGATGCCGCCGCCGGCGGCGATTCCCGCGCCCCCGCCGCTGCGGGCGACGGAAGATCAGGTCCGCCGGGGCCGCAAGATCTTCGGCGACACCTGCTCACGCTGCCACGGCGAGAATGCGGTGGGCGGCCTCAAGGATCTGCGGTTCATGACGCGCGAGACGCATGCCCAGTTCAGGGACATCGTGCTCGGCGGCATTCGCAAGGACAAGGGCATGGCCGGCTTCGCCGACCTGCTCACGCCGGACGATGCGGAGGCGGTGCACGCCTACCTCATCGCCCGCGCAAACGAGGATTATCTGGACGCACGGGCGGCGCCGCCGCCCGCCGGAGCACACTAGCCCCGTCCGATCCTGACCGGATGGGCCGACGCGGAGAAGCCGATGAACGCGCAACCGAAGCCGAAGCCGACGAAGGGATTTCCCCTGCCGAGCTCGCTCAGGGTGATTCCAGGCACCGAGCGGGCGCAGGCGGCGTATCCCTATCACATCCAGTTCAGCGAGGCGGATGACAACCGCTTCTGGTTCTACAACTCCATGCACTTCCCCGAGCCCATGTCCGCGTTCGACATGGTGACCGCGGAGGCGGCGTACTGCGCGCTGGGCGCGGCGAACACCCGCGTGCACTGTCTGCCCACCACGCTCGGGATCGATCACCGCATCATCAACGGCCGCGTGTACATCGGCGGCAACGCGGTGACGGATCCGGCCGAGATCGCGCGGCGGACCGAGGAATTCCAGAAGCGCGCGTTCTATTACTACGAAAACTGGGAGCGGCTCTACGCGCAGTGGCGCGAGAAGATGCTGAAGCTCATCCAGGACGCGCAGGCGCTGCCGAAGCCCACGCTGCCGGAGCTCGAGCCGCTCGAGAACGTGCATGCCGGGCGCGGCGTGGCCTCGAACCACTACCTGCTCGACATCTACCAGAAGACCCTCGAAGGGTACTTCCGGATGTGGCACCACCACTTCGAGTTCCTGCTGCTCGGGTATGGTGCCTATCTCACGTTCTTCGCCTTCTGCAAGAAGGCGTTTCCGGAGATCACGGACCAGACCATCGCGCGCATGGTCGCCGGCATCGAAGCGGAGATCTTCCGCCCGGATGACGAGCTGCGCCGGCTCGCGCGTCGCGCCGTGGAGCTCGGTGTGGATGGCAAGTTCAAGGAGGGGGTGCCTGCCGAAGTCATCATCGAGTCGCTGCGGCAGTCGGGCCCGCCGGGCGAGCAGTGGCTGAAGGAGCTGCAGGCCGCGCGCGATCCGTGGTTCAACATCAACGTGGGTGATGGGTTCTACCACTATCACCGCGCGTGGAACGACGATCTCTCGATGCCCTTCGCGGGCCTGCCGGATTACATGCGCCGCGTGCGCGCCGGCGAATCCCTGGAGCGCCCCATCGAGCGGCTCAAGGCCGAGCGCGCGCAGCTCATCGCCGAATATCGCGAGCTTCTGTCCACGGACGACGAGCGCGCCGCGTACGATCAGATGATCACGCTCGCGCACCGCGTGTTTCCGTACGTGGAAGGGCACAAGTTCTACTGCGAGCACTGGTACACGAATCTCTTCTTCAACAAGATCCGCGAATTCGGCGCGCTGCTCGCGCAGCACAAGTTCTTCCCGGATGCCGAGGATGTGTTCCATCTCACGCACTACGAGCTCGAGGCCGCGATCATCGATCTGATGACCGCCTGGTCGAACGGCTCGGAGCCACGTGGCCCCGCGCACTGGCCGAAGATCGTGGCGGAGCGGCGCGCGGCGCTCGAGGAATGGGCGAAGCACGAGACGCCGCCCGCGCTCGGGCCCGTGCCGGATGTGATCGACGACCCCGCCATCGTGATGCTCTGGGGCATCACGCGCGAGAGCCTCGACAACTGGCTCGCCGCGAGCGGCGGTGAGGACACGAACGAGGTGAAGGGGTTTGCCGCCTCGAGCGGCGTGGCCGAAGGCCCGGCGCGCGTGGTGAAGTCCGTGGAGGAAATCTCGCGCGTGCAGAAGGGCGACATTCTCGTGTGCCAGGTGACGAACCCCACCTGGGCGCCCATCTTCCAGAAGATTGCGGCCGCGGTGTCCGACATCGGCGGCTCGATGAGCCATGCGGCCATCGTGGCGCGCGAATATGGCCTGCCTGCGGTGGTGGGCACCGGCAACGCCACGGCCCGCATCAAGGACGGTCAGCGGATCCGGGTGGATGGCGGGCGCGGCATCGTGACCATTCTTGAACAGGACGCGTGATGAAGTCGACGGAGAACATCGGCTGGTTTGCGGACATCGGCCTGCACGACAGGCCTCATGTCGGCGGCAAGGGCGGCAGCCTCGGGGAGCTGCAGCGCGCCGGCATTGCGGTTCCGCCCGGGTTTGTCGTGAAGACGGGCGCGTTCGAGCGCTTCATTCAGGCGCTGGAGCGGCACTCGCCCGTGCGGGCGCGCGTGGAAGCGTTGCATGCGGACGATCTTGCCGGCGTGACGGAATGCTGCAAGGAGCTGCGAGCGAGAGTGGAGGACGCGCCGCTGCCGGCGGAGGTGCTGGACGACATTTCTGCGGCGTATGGCGCGCTCTGCACGGAAGCCGGGCAGGCCATCGCCGTGCGTTCGTCCGCCACGACGGAAGACGCCGCAGATGCCAGCTTCGCGGGGCTGCAGGACACGTATCTCTGGATCACGAGTCTGGAAGACACGCTTCGCAAGGTGCGCAGCTGCTGGGCCAGCTTGTACTCCGTCGAATCCGTCACCTATCGCCGCAAGCGCGGCCTGCCGGAGGACGGCGTCGCGATGGCGGTGGTGGTTCAGAAGATGGTGGATGCGCGCACGGCGGGCGTGATGTTCACGCGCAGCCCGGTGAGCGGTGATCGATCCGTCATCACCATCGAAGGGGCGTGGGGGCTTGGCTCGGCGGTTGTGGGCGGCGAAGTGACGCCGGATCGCTGGGTCGTGGGCAAGATCACCGGGGAAGTGTCGGTGCGAGAGATTTCAGATAAGCAGATCCAGCATGTGCCCGCGCCCGGGGGCGGCACGGAAAGCGTGCCGGTGCCCGAGGAGCAGCGACGCACGCCTTGCCTCAGCGACGACGAGCTGCAGGCCCTGCGCGCGGTGGGGCGCAATGTGGAGCGGCATTATGGCCGGCCACAGGACATCGAATGGGCCATCTGCCGCCAGACGCAGCAGATCTATCTTCTCCAGAGCCGCCCCGAGACGGTGTGGGCGGCGAAGGATGCGGCGCCTGTCGCCCGCGCGGCCGCGGACCCGCTGGCGCACGTGATGACGATCTTCGGGGGGCGCCGGTGAGTCTGACGGCTGCGGACGTTGCCGAGATCGTCCGGCTTCTCGAGGAATCCACGTTCGACGAGCTGACGCTCGAGATCAACGGGATGAAGCTCTGTCTCAAACGCGGTGCAGCGGTGGAGCGCAGTGCGGCGCCTGCGGCTGCCGGCGCGCCGAACGCGGGCGCAGCGCCGCTGGCTGGGGCGGGCGCAAACGCGGCGGCGCGCGCCAATCCGGCTTCGGCGCCTGCCGCGTCGTCGTCCGCGGGCACAGGGTCCGCGGCCTCCTCGCCGCAATCCGGGCCCGCGCACGCCGCGCCGGCTGCAACGGCGCAGGATCCGAACGTGCACGAGATCGCCTCGCCGCTGCTCGGCACGTTCTATCGCGCGCCGAAGCCCGGTGCGCCACCGTTCGTCGAGGTCGGCTCGGAAGTGCAGGAAGACACCGTCGTCGCGATCATCGAGGTGATGAAGCTCATGAACACCGTGCGCGCCGGCGTACGGGGGCGGGTGACGGAGGTGCTCGCGGCGGACGGCGTGCTCGTCGAATACGGTCAGGCGCTGTTTCGCGTGAGCAAGACGGGGTAGCCGTGGCCATCCGGCGCATCCTGATTGCAAACCGCGGTGAGATCGCGCTGCGGGTGATGCGCACGTGCCGGCAGCTCGGCATCGAGACGGTGCTCGCGGTCTCGGAGGCAGATCGCGACAGTCTCCCGGCGTGCTTTGCGAATCGCACCGTGTGCATCGGCCCGGCGCGGCCGTCCGAGAGCTACCTGAAGGTCGAGACGATCGTGCAGGCGGCGCTCGGCACGCAGTGCGACGCCATTCATCCGGGCTACGGCTTTCTCTCCGAGCGCGCGCCGCTCGCGCGGCTGTGCGAAGAGAACGGAGTCGTGTTCATCGGCCCCACCGCGGACCAGATCGAAGCCGTGGGGGACAAGCTGCGCGCACGCGCAGAGGCCATTGCCGCGGGTGTTCCGGTCGTTCCGGGTGGTGCATTCGCTTCGGCGGCCGAGGCGGTGGCCGCCGCGCGTGACATCGGCGCGCCGCTCGTGGTGAAAGCCGTCGGGGGCGGCGGCGGCCGGGGCATGAAGCGCGTGGACCGCATCGATGAGCTGCCCGCGGCCATCGAGCTGGCCGCCGCCGAAGCGGGCGCGGCGTTCGGCGATGCGCGCCTGTATCTCGAAAAATTCATCGCGAGCGGGCGGCACGTGGAAGTGCAGGTGCTCGGCGATGGCGCGGGCAATGTGATTCACCTTGGCGAGCGGGATTGTTCCGCTCAGCGCCGCTACCAGAAACTGGTCGAGGAAACACCGGCACCCGGTTTGCCGGAAAGCGTGCGCAGCGCGCTGCATGAAGCTGCGGTGCGCTTTGCGCGTCGTCTGCATTACCGCGGCGCCGGCACCGTGGAGTTTCTCGTGGACCGCGCAACCAACGTGTTCTATTTCCTGGAGATGAACGCGCGCATTCAGGTGGAGCATCCGGTCACGGAAGCGGTCACGGGCGTGGATCTCGTGGCCGAGCAGATCGCCATCGCGGGCGGCGCCGGATTGCGCCTCGCTCAGGGTGAGGTCCGGCCGCGTGGCTGGGCCATCGAGTGCCGCGTGAACGCGGAGGATCCGGCGAACGACTTCCGGCCGAGCCCGGGGCAGGTGCGCGAAGCGATCTGGCCCGCGGGTGAGGGCATACGGGTGGACACGCACATCGCCACCGGGTCTCGCGTGCCGCCGTTCTACGATTCGCTGATGGCCAAGATCATCGCTCACGGGGACGACCGCACCGCCGCGCTCACGCGCCTGCGAGAAGCCATCGGCACCACGCGCATCGGCGGCGTGGCGACGAATCTGCCGTTCCATGCGATGCTGCTCGCGAATCCCGAGTTTCAGGCCGGCGGTGTCGACACCGGGTTCGTGGCGCGCCTGCTCGAAGCCCGGCCGGCCCGACAGGAGATTTGAGCATCATGGCTGAGGTTCAGCTCGTCGAGACGTCGCTTCGCGATGGCAACCAGTGCCTGTGGGCGGCGCTCGGCATCGACACGGCGCGCACGCTCACGATTGCGCCGGTGATGGATCGCGTGGGCTTCAAGGCCATCGACTTCACCACGTCCACGCACATGGGCGTTGCGGTCCGCTACAAGAAGGAAGATCCGTGGGAGCGCATCCGGCTCATGGCCGAGGCCACGCCGAACACGCCGCTGCAGTTCATGTCCACGGGGTTCCGCTTCATCGCATGGGAAACGGCCAGCCCGGAATTCATGGCGCTCGCCTTCCGCGTGCTCGCACGCAACGGCATTCGCCGTTTTTGTCTTGCGGACCCGATGAACGATGCGGACTCGAACATCGCCTGCGCACGCATGGTGAAGCAGGGCGGGGGCGAGTACGTGATCGTGGCGCTCGTCTACACGCTGAGCCCCATTCACGATGACGCGCATTACGTGGAGCGGGCGCGCAAGCTGGCCGCGTGCCCCGATATCGATGCCCTCTACATCAAGGATCCGGGCGGGCTGCTCTCGCCCAATCGTGCACGCACGCTCATTCCCGCCATCAGGGCGGTGATCGGTGACAAGCCGCTCGAGCTGCACTCCCACTGCACCATCGGGCTGGCGGAGCTCGCTTATCTGGATGCGGTGGATTACGGCGTGAGCGCGCTCCAGTGCGCCTCCGGCGCCGCCGCGGATGGCACCTCGAACCCGCTCTCGGAGCGCGTGGTGGCCAATCTGCGCGCGCTCGGCCACACCGTCGCGGTGGACGACGAAGCGCTCGCCGAAGTGAACCGCTACTTCACGCGCCTTGCAGAGGCCGAAGGCCTGCCGGCCGGAAAGCCGCAGCCGTTCGACGCGAACTATCAGCACCATCAGCTGCCCGGCGGCATGGTGGGGACGATGCGTCGCCACCTGGCCGAGGCGCGCCTGTCGCATCTCGAAGGCGCCGTCATCGAGGAGCTCGGGCGCGTGCGCCAGGAGCTGGGCTGGCCCATCGTGATGACGCCGTTTGCGCAGATGACGCTCACACAGGCCGTGATGAACGTGACCGGGCGCGAGCGCTACGCCGTCATTCCGGACGAAGTGATTCGCTATGCGCTCGGCCGCTTCGGCAAACCCAACATGCCGATCGATCCGGCCGTGATGGATCGCATCGAGTCCCTGCCGCGCACCCGCGAGCTGCGTGCGGAGCCGCCCATGCCACCGCTGCCGGAGCTGCGTCGCCGCATCGGGCGGGATCTCTCCGACGAGGAGTTCCTGCTGCGCGCGGTGATGCCCGCGGGGCAGGTGGATGCCATGCGCGCCGCGCCTCCCGCCGCGCGCCATTACGACCCCACGCTGAAACCGGTGATCAGCCTGCTGCGCAAGCTGGCCGCGCGCCGGGACCTCAACTACGTCTGCCTGGAGAAGGCGGGCTTCAAATTGGAGCTGCGGCGCGAGCCGCAAGCCGAGAACCCCTCCGTCACATCATGAATGTTTCCGTCGCACGCGAGCCGGTGCAGGACGTCCTGCCGGTGATCAAGGGTTTCATGTTCGATCTCGACGGCACGCTGCTGCTCAGCGATCGGTCGCTCGGCGGCTACGAGGTGCTGCCCGGTGCCGTCGAAGTGCTTTCCACGCTGAAGGAGCGTGCGATTCCGTATGTGGTGTTGACGAATGGCAGCGCCTACGCGCCTGCGGAGCAGGCGGCGCGGCTGCGCAAGCTCGGGTTGCCGGTGGACGATGCGCAGATGCTCACGCCCTCCAGCGTGACGGCGGATCACATGGTCCGGCGCGGAATCCGGCGCGTGCTCGTGCTCGGCACACGCGGTGTGGGGCAGGCGCTGGCCGATGCGGGCATCGAAATCGTGTTCACGGGCGAGCCGCGCGCGAGCGAGGTCCAGGCGGTGTATGTGGGCTGGCATCCCGAATGCGGGATGAAGGACATCGAAGCCGCGTGCCAGGCGATCTGGGGCGGCGCGAAGCTGTATGTGGCCTCGGACGTGCCGTTCTTCGCGACCCGGCAGGGGCGGGCCATGGGTTACTCGTACGCCATCGTCGGCGCCATCCGGCGCATGACGAAGGCGCCGATGATCCTCACCGGCAAGCCCTCGCTCCATGCGCTGCGGTTCGTGGCGAAGACGCTTCGTGTGCCGGCGCGGCACGTCGGCGTCGTCGGGGACGACCCGATGGTCGAGGTGATCATGGCGCGCCGGGGCGGCGCGACCGCGCTGGCCGTGACGACGGGCACCACCTCCGCGGAAGAATGGGCGCGGCAGCCGGCCGCGCGGCAGCCGCATCGCGTGCTCTCCGGCGTCGGCGAGCTGCTCACCTGCGGAGCCATTCCGGGGCTCGGCTAGCGAGCGATGGCGCGCTGAGCTTTCTCGGCGCGCGAGCCGTGCACGAACGGCGCCGGTCACGCTTGGTCTGACGTTCTCCGTTTGCCCGGGCCGCGCGAGCACAACCACACGCGGCGGCATTCACGCGTCCTCGGAACCGAGGTCTGAAGAAGTCGCGTCAGACGGCCGCGGGCGACATCTCCGGTGAACCAGGCCCATGAGCGACCCGCACGGTCCATCGAGCCGGCGGCATGGCCGATTCGCCAGCGGCGGCGTCCGCTCCACCCGCGCCACGGCCGATCCGACCGCGACACGACCCACGCGGCCGCGGCATGGCGGATGCTAGCCCTCTGCCACTCTTCGTTGGCCATGCGGAGGCCCTTCGGTGTTCGCTCGTCGCGTCGCGGAGTCCTGGGAGGTCTTTGGCCGGAGCGATCCGTACTTTGGCGTGCTCAACGCACCCCGCTTCCGCGAGGCGGGGGAGGAGGGGCCGGCGCGGGCCGCGTTCTTCGCAACCGGTGAGGAACACGTCACGGGACTCTTCGCGGCGATCCATGAGTCGCTGTGTCCCGATTTCGCGCCTACGCGCGCGCTGGATTTTGGCTGCGGCGTCGGTCGCGTGATCCTGCCTCTGGCGCGACGCGTTCCGGACGTAACGGGCGTCGACATCTCACGGGGAATGCTTGAAGAGGCGCAGCGCAACTGCGGACGCGCCGGCCTCGATAATGTGACGTTGCTCGAGCCGCGTGAGCTGGACTCGAGCCGCGCCACCTTCGACCTGATCCATTCGTACATCGTCTTCCAGCACATGCCCCAGCGCATGGGAATGCACGCGGTGCGCAAGCTCCTCACGCACCTCGATCAGAACGGAATCGGTGCCCTTCACTTCGTGTACGCCTCGCGCTTGCCGCACTGGCGCACGTGGGTTCACTGGATGAGGAAGCGCGTGCCCGGGGTCCACCCGGCGCTGAATGTGCTCCAGCGAAGACCGTTGCGCAGCCCGTTGATGCAGATGAACTCTTACGACATCAACGCGATCCTGCGCGTGCTGCAGGAGTGCGGCTGTCATCGCGTCGCACTAAGGTTTTCAGATCATGGAGGCTGGCTCGGAGTGATGCTGCTGTTCCAGCGCCGCACGCAACTCGACGTGCGCGTGACCTGAACGGAAAAAGGTGTCTCATATGGCGCAGGCAGGGGCCGTCGACAGCGTACGCCTGCTGCTCAAGGCGCAAACCCTGCTGTGCCTGTTCGCCATCCTGTTCGCCTCGGGAGACATCTGGCCGAGCGTCACGCTGGGCTTCAATTTCAGGTTCTCGCAGCTGTGCCTGCTCGCGGCCGTTGCGCTCTGCCCGGCGCTCATGTGGCAGACCGGTGTGCGGCTGTTTCCGGGCTGGCACTGGCTGTACCTGTTCGTCGTCTGGCTTTTCGCCACGCTGCCGTTCTCGCAGCTCATCAAGCGATCCGTGGGCTACACGTTCTGGGCGATCACGGACGTGCTGATCGTCTTCGTGTTCGTGCAGACGTTCCGGACGGAAGCGGCGCTCGTGAGGCTCGTGCGCTACTTCCTGATGAGCTTCGTCCTGCTCGCGCTCTTCGGGATTGCGCAGTTCGCGCTCGGACTGTTCGGCGTCGGGGTGCTCGTCACGCAATGGTGGATTCCGGGTGTCTTGCCGCGAGTCAACGGCATCTCGTACGAGCCTTCGTACTATGCGACCTATCTGCTGAGCGGCTGGGTGCTTGCGTGCTACCTGCTCGAGCGCCGCGCGCGAGTGCCGGGGCGCGGGCTGCTCAAGTTCACCGCAGTCACCACAACCGTGGCACTCGCCATTGCCACATCGCGCCTGGGGTGGGCTCTCATGCTGTTGTGGGC
>JADGHX010000175.1 GCA_019683695.1 Steroidobacteraceae bacterium | reverse complement strand
GAAGGGCAGTCCGCTCTCGGAGCGTGTGCAGGCATTCGGTCAGCAGGTGGGTATCGCGCTGCTGATACTGCTCATGGGTGTTGCGCTCTACAACGACATCGTGCATCAGATCGGTTGACGCGATTCATTAGAAAAAGGCGGCCGCGCGTGTCCTGAAGCGGACTTCAGCGGCCGCGGGTCATTCATCGGGTACTTGGGGTAAAAGGGGCGGTCCTGCATGCGCCGTGCGGCTTGGATCTCGGTTGCGTTTTTCGTGCACAGCACGCTGGCACTGGCCCAGGAGGACCAGCCGACGCCGGCTGCACCCGCCACCGAGCCGCCTGCGCCTGCCGCGGGGCCGGCTGCGCCGGTTGCCGAGCCGCCTGCGCCTGTCAGCGAAGCGTCGTTCCTCGTGGGCGACATCAAGGTCGAGGGCTTGCAGCGCGTGTCGGAGGGCACGGTTTACAACTACCTGCCCGTGAACATCGGGGACATGCTCACCCCGCAGCGCGTGCGCGAGGCGATCCGCGCGCTCTACAACACCGGCTTCTTCCGTGATGTGCAGCTGCGCCGGGACGGCAGCACGCTCGTCGTCGTGGTGCTCGAGCGGCCCTCCATCGAAAGCTTCGAGATCACCGGCAACAAGGACATCAAGACCGAGGAGCTGCAGAAGTCCCTGCGCAACGTGGGCCTTGCCACCGGCAAGACCTTCGACCGCTCGGTGCTCGAAGAGGTGAAGCAATACCTCACCGATCAGTACTTCAGCCGCGGCAAGTATGGCGTGCGGGTCGACACCCAGGTGGAGGAGGTGGCCGGCAACCGCGTGCGCGTGAAGATCGACATCCACGAGGGCAAGCGCGCGAAGATCCGCCAGATCAACATCGTCGGCAACAAGACCTTCAGCGACGAGGAGATCCTCAAGGAGTTCGAGCTCAAGACGCCGAACTGGCTCTCGTGGTACCGCCAGAACGACCGCTACTCGCGTGAATCGCTGCAGGGCGATCTCGAGAAGCTGCGCTCGTTCTACATGGATCGCGGTTACGCCAATTTCGAGATCGAGTCCACGCAGGTGGCCATCGCGCCCGACAAGGAAGACATCTTCATCACGGTGAACGTGAATGAGGGCGAGGTCTACAAGATCAGCGAGGTGAAGCTCGCGGGCACCTTCGTGGTGCCGGAGGCGGAGCTGCGCCGCTACCTCCTGGTTGCCCCCGGCATCACCTTCTCGCGCCGACTCATCACGGCCACGCAGGAGCTGCTGCAGAACCGGCTCGGTGTGGATGGATACGCGTTCGCCAAGGTGGAACCCGTGCCCACGCCGAATCCGGAGACGAAAGAGGTGTCCCTCACGTTCTTCGTGGAGCCGGGCAATCGCGTGTACGTGCGCAACATCACCTTCGACGGCGCGAATCGCATCAACGATGAGGTGATGCGGCGTGAGCTGCGCCAGCTCGAAGGCGGGTGGCTCTCGAATGCGGCTCTCGAGCGCTCGAAGCAGCGCATTCAGCGCCTGCCTTATGTGAAGAAGGTGGAATCGGAGACCACGCCCGTGCCCGGCGCGCCGGATCTCGTGGACGTGAATTTCACCGTCGAGGAGGGCCCGAGCGCCCAGCTCGGCGGCGGCATCGGCTACTCCGAATCGCAGAGCTTCATCCTGAACGGCAACTACGCCGATTCGAACTTCATGGGCACCGGCAAGCGCATCGCGCTGGAGCTGAACTCCGGCCGATACGCCAAGGTGTACAGCTTCTCCCACACGAACCCGTATGTGAGCGTGGACAACCTCGCGCGCACGTTCTCCATCACGTATCGGGACGTCACGCAGTTCGTGTCCGCGTCTTCGGACTTCGGCTCGGAAACGCTCGCGTTCGGCATCGACTACGCCTATCCGATCACGGAATACCAGACCGTGCGCTACGGCCTGTCGCTGCAGAGCGCGCAGCTCCTGACCAACGAGTTCGGCAGCGCCGTGCAGGCCACCGACTGGGTGCGCAACAACGGCGATTCGTACACGCGCACGGTCGAAGACCCGTTCTACGGCACCTTCAATTTCTACGGCACGAAGTTCAAGACCGCGGAGCTGCTCATCGGCTGGAGCTTCGATAGCCGCAACCGCGCCCTGTTCGCGGACCGGGGCACGCGCCACAGTCTCTCGCTCTCGTATACCGCGCCGGGCAGCGACGTGCGGTATTACGTCGCGAACTACGACTTCCTGAAGTACGTGCCGCTCTGGGGCCGCTTCGCGCTGGCCTTCAATGCCGAGGTGGGCTACGGCCAGGCCCTCGGCGACACCACGGCGCTGCCGCCGTTCCGGCAGTTCTTCGCCGGCGGCCCGGACTCGGTGCGCGGCTACCGCGAGAGCCGCCTGGGTCCGAAGGACAACTTCGGCAATCCCTACGGCGGCAACATGAAGGTGATTGGCCGCACGGAGCTGATCCTGCCGCTGCCCGAGAAGTTCGCGAGCAGCGCCCGGCTCAGCCTCTTCTACGACATCGGCAACGTGTTCTCGACCGGTGGGGTCGACTTCTTCAGCAAGGTCCCGCCGGGGGGCGGGGAGCGACAGCCGGTCGATTACGACTTCGCTTATGATAAGTTGAAGAAATCGACCGGCATCGCGGTCCAGTGGCTTGCGCCGCTCGGCCTGTTCCGGTTCAGTTACGCCTTCCCCCTGAATGCGGACAAGGGCACCGATCTGCTGTACGAGGACGAGATCGAGCGCTTCCAGTTCTCCATCGGGCAGGCGTTCTGAGCTCGGATAAGGCCTGCGGGGGAACGCGCGCCGCACGAGAGGCGCCGCACTTTAATCTTCAAAGAGGTGAGTGTTCGTGACGGGATTGAATCGATCGAAACTCTGGGCGCTTGCGCTGTTCGCCGCGGTGGTGACCACGCCGGCCTGGGCTCAGATGAAGATTGCCGTGGTCGATTACGGCCGGCTCGTGGAGGAGTCTCCGCAGGCCAAAGCCGCGCTCGAAGCCATCCGCAACGAGTTCGTTCCCAAGCAGCGGGAGATGCAGCAGCAGGAGGCCGCACTGAAGGCCAAGGAAGAGAAGCTGCAGAAGGACGGGGCCACCATGACCCCCGACCAGCGCTCGAAGGCGGAAAAGGAGCTGCGCGATGGGGTGCGGGATCTCGCCCGCCTGCGCAGCGAGGTGCAGGACGACTTCAACGCCCGCCGCAACGAGGAAATGTCCCGGCTGCAGCGGACGTTGATCGAAGAGGTGCGCGCGTACGCGAAGGCGCAGAACTTCGATCTCGTGATTGCCGACGGCGTCATCTACTCCACGCCGGCCCTGGACATCACGCCCGCCATCCTGTCCTCCCTTCAGGCGCGCGCGCCGAAGTCCGGCTCATCCGCTCCGGCCGCGAGCGCGCCGAAGCCGTCGGGCCGTTGATGCCCGCCTGAGCGCCCCGGCGCGACGCAGGCGGCGGTCCTTCCAATGTCCCTTACGCTCGGGGAGCTTGCGGTCCGGTTTGGCTGTGGGCTCCATGGAGACCCCGATGTGCGCGTGGACAGCGTGGCGGCGCTGTCGAATGCGCATCCGGGGTCCGTCACGTTTCTCGCGAATCCCCGGCACCGGCCGCGGCTGGCCGGAACGCGCGCAAGCGCTGTGGTGCTGGAGGCGTCCGCGGTGGCGGAGTGTCCCGTTGCCGCGCTCGTGGCCGTGAATCCGCACGCCACGTTTGCGCGCATCGCCGCGCTGCTTCACCCGCGGCCGGCCGCACCGCCGGGCATTCATCCTTCCGCATTGGTTTCTCCGGAGGCGCGAGTCGATCCCGAGGCGCACATCGGCGCATTCGTGTCTATCGGGCCGCGCACGGTGATCGGGCCGCGTGCGGTCATCGGGCCGCACTGTGTGGTGGAGGATGGCGTGGAGATCGCGGAAGACGTTCACCTCGTCGCCCGCGTCACGGTGTGCCACAACGTGAAGATCGGCGCGCGCACGCTCGTGCATCCGGGCGCGGTGATCGGATCGGACGGGTTCGGGTTCGCGAGGGAGGGCGAGCGCTGGCTCAAGGTCCCGCAGGTGGGCGGTGTGGTGATCGGCGCCGATGTCGAGATCGGCGCGAACACCACCATCGACCGCGGGGCCATTGGCGATACGGTGCTGGCCGACGGTGTGAAGCTCGATAATCACATCCAGATCGGCCACAACTGCGTCATCGGCGCGCACACCGCCATGGCGGCGCACGTCGGGGTTTCCGGAAGCGTGACCATCGGCCAGCGCTGCATGCTGGCGGGCAAGGTCGGCGTCGTCGGGCATCTCACGATCTGCGATGACGTGACCGTTACCGGATACACGATGGTGTCCCATTCCATCCGGCACCCCGGCGTATACTCCGGCGGCATTCCGGCCGAGGATGCGCGGACGTGGCGGCGTCTCGTCGGGCGCTTCAAGCGTCTCGACTCGCTCGTCCGGCGCGTCGCGGCGGTCGAACGGGCCACGGGCACGCGGTCCACGGTACATCAGGGCGAGGACGATGACTGAAGAAGAATCCACCCGGGACACGACCCGGCTCGACATCAACGCCATTCTCAAGCAGCTTCCGCACCGCTATCCGTTCCTGCTGGTGGATCGTGTGCTCGAGTGCGAGAAGGGCAAGCACATCCGGGCGCTGAAGAACGTCACGTACAACGAGCCGTTCTTCCCCGGGCATTTCCCGCATCGCCCGGTAATGCCGGGCGTGCTCATCCTCGAGGCGCTGGCGCAGACCGCGGGCATCCTGGCGTTCGTCACGGCGGGCGTCATTCCGGATGAGAACACGCGCATCTATTTCGCGGGCATCGACAAGGCGCGCTTTCGCAAGCCCGTCGAGCCGGGCGATCAGCTCATCCTCACGGCGCAGCTCGAACGGGCCTTCAAGGGCATCTGGAAGTTCTCCACGGCCGCGCTCGTCGAGGGCAACGAGGTCGCGCACGCGGAGATGATGGTGGCGCCGGACAGCGGCAACGCAACGAGCGTCACGCCGTGATCGACCCGCGCGCCATTGTTTCCCCGAAGGCGGAGCTCGCGCCCGATGTCACCGTCGGGCCGTACTCCATCATCGGGCCGGATGTGGTCATCGGGCCCGGCACCGTCGTGGGCCCGCATGTGGTGATCAACGGGCCGACGCGCATCGGCGCCGGCAATCGCTTCTACCAGTTCGCCTCCATCGGCGATGCGCCCCAGGACAAGAAATACAAGGGCGAGCCGACGCGCCTCGAGATCGGCGACCGCAATGTGTTCCGCGAATCCTGCACGGTGAATCGCGGCACCACGCACGACAAGGGCGTCACCACCATCGGCAATGACAATCTGTTCATGGCCTACTCGCACGTGGCGCACGACTGCGTGCTGGGAAACAACCTCGTGTTCGCCAATGGCGCCACGCTCGGCGGGCACGTGGAAGTGGATGACTGGGTCATCATCGGCGGGCTCGCGGCGATCCATCAGTTCTGCAAGATCGGCGCGCACGCCTTCATCGCGGGCGGTGCCATCGTCACGCGTGACGTTCCCACGTACGTGATGGCGGCCGGCAACCCGGCCGTGCCGCACTCGGTGAACGCGGAGGGTCTCAAGCGGCGCGGCTTCACGCCCGATCAGGTGAGGAACGTGCGCAATGCCTTCCGCGTGCTCTACCGTTCCGATCTGCTGCTCGCCGATGCAGTGAGCCGGTTGAAGGAGCTGGCGGAGACCCAGCCCGAAGTGGCGGAGCTGGTGAAGTTCATCGGCCGCTCCGAACGCAGTCTCATCCGGTAGCGCGTACACGGCTTCCCGCAAGTGAATGCTCGCAAGCCGTCATTGCGTGTGGGCATTGTCGCGGGCGAGGCTTCGGGCGATACGCTCGGTGCCGCGCTGATCGCGGCATTGCGCGCGCGCGTTCCGGACGTGCAGGTGTTCGGCGTCGCCGGCCCGAAGATGCTGGCGGCCGGCTGCGAAGGCTGGGCGTCCTCGGACGAGCTCGCCGTGATGGGGATTGTGGAGGTGCTGAGCCATCTGCCGCGCCTCCTGCGATTGCGGCGATCACTGGTCCGGCGTTTCGTGCAGGCGGCGCCCGACGTGTTCGTCGGCATCGATGCGCCCGAATTCAATCTGGGTCTTGCGAAGCGCCTGAAGTCCGCGGGCGTGCGCACCGTGCAATACGTGAGCCCGCAGGTGTGGGCGTGGCGGCAGGGCCGCGTGCGCACCATCGGCAACGCGTGCGATCTGGTGCTGTGCCTGCTGCCGTTCGAAACCGAGTTCTACGAGCGCCATCACGTGCGCGCGGAGTTCGTGGGGCATCCGCTCGCAGACCAGATTCCGCTCGATGTGGATCGCGCGGGCGCGCGTCGCGCGCTCGGCATTGAGCCTGACGCCACGGTCATCGCGCTGCTGCCCGGAAGCCGTCTCGGCGAAGTGGAACGCCTCGGGGGCGATTTCCTTTCCGCGGCCGCCTGGATCGCGTCCCGCAAGCCGGGCGTGCGATTTCTCGCGCCGATGGCGAGCCCGCGCGTGCGGGACGCGTTCGAGCGCCAGATGGCGAACCCGTCGCTCGCTCCCTCGCCGGCGCTGCCCATCCCGCCGATCGATGTGCTGGACGGACAGGCGCACCGCGCGCTCGCGGCCGCGGACGGCGTGATCGTCGCTTCCGGAACGGCGACGCTCGAGACTCTTTTGTCGGGCCGGCCGATGGTCGTAGCCTATAGGCTCGGCGCGGTCACCGCGTTCCTGTTGAAGCGATTCGGTCTCGTCAAGGTGCCTTACTTCTCGCAACCCAATCTGCTGCTTGGACGACGGCGCGTGCCCGAGTTCTTCCAGAACGAGGTCAGCGGTCCGGCACTGGGCGAGGCGCTGCTCGCGCAGATCGGGAACCCGGCGGAGGTCGCGCAATTGCAGGCGGAGTTCCGCGCCGTGCACGAGACGCTCCGTCGTGGCGGAGCCGAGCGCGCCGCAGATGCGATTCTCGAGTACGCGGGTGTGAAGGGGGCGGCATGATCCGCCCGAGCCTGAAACGCCTGCGTGTCGCGCCCATGCGCGTCAAGCGCGTGGCGGGAGTGGATGAGGCGGGCCGCGGCCCGCTCGCGGGCCCGGTCGTGGCGGCGGCGGTGATTCTCGATCCGCGCCGGCCGATTCGTGGGCTTGCGGATTCCAAGGCACTCACTCCGGAAGAGCGCGCGGTGCTTGCCCCCCGCATTCGGGAGCGGGCACTCGCGTATGCCGTCGCCTGGGCAGATCGCGAGGAGATCGACAGTCTCAACATCCTGCAGGCGACGTTTCTCGCGATGCGCCGTGCACTCCTGCGGCTGCCCGTGTGCCCGACGCACATCGAGGTGGATGGTAACCAGCTCCCGTACATCGAGGATCTGCGTCTCGGTTGCACGGTGAAAGCGATCGTCGGCGGCGATGCCACGCGCTCGGCGATCAGCGCCGCCTCGATTCTCGCGAAGACCACGCGCGATGCGCTCATGGAGCGGCTCGATGCGTGCTATCCCGGGTTCAACTTCGCCAGTCACAAAGGCTACTCGACGCCCGAGCATCTCGCGGCGCTCGAACAGCACAAACCCTGTCCGCTGCACCGGCGCTCCTTTCAGCCCGTCGCGGAACTGCTGGATGCCGTCGAATTCGAGCAGCAGCTCGGCATCGCCTGATGGCCATGTCCCCGTCGTTCGTTCACCTGCGACTCCACACCGAGTACTCGCTGGTCGACAGCGTCGTCCGCATCGAGGAGCTGGTGCAGGATGTGACGAAGAAGGGCATGCCCGCCGTCGCCGTCACCGATCAGAACAACCTCTTCGCGATGGTGAAGTTCTACAAGGCGGCGCTCGGCGCGGGCGTCAAGCCCATCGTGGGAGTGGATCTGTTCGTGCGCGAGACGGGCGAGCGTGCGCAGCCTTCCCGCATCACGCTGCTCTGCCAGTCTCCTGAAGGGTACGGAAACGTTACCCGGCTCGTGACCCGGGCGTACCTCGAAGGTCAGGTGCGCGGCGTGCCGATGATCGACCGCAAGTGGCTCACGGTGGAGAACCTGCGCGGGCTCATCGCGCTCTCGGGCGCGATGGAAGGCGACATCGGGCGTGCGCTCATGAATGCGCGCGAGCGCGATGCCGAGCAGGCGCTCGATCGCTGGCTCGAGCTGTTCGGCAGCAACCGGTTCTATCTTGAATTGCAGCGCATCGGGCGACCGGGCGAGGAGCCGTACATTGCTTCGGCAGTGTCGCTCGCGTCACGGCGTGGCGTGCCCGTCGTCGCCACGAACGATGTGCGCTTTCTGAAGCCCGACGACTTCGAGTCTCACGAAGCACGCGTGTGCATTCACGATGGCACGCTGCTCGCGGACGCCGGTCGCGTGCGCAAGTACTCCCAGCAGCAGTACCTGCGCACGCCGGAAGAGATGGCGGAGCTGTTCTCGGATATTCCGGAGGCGCTCGAAAACACGGTCGAGATCGCGCGCCGCTGCAGCGTGGTGCTGAAGCTGGGCGAGAGCCGGCTGCCCGAGTATCCCGTGCCCGAAGGGCACACGCCGGCCACCTTCGTGCGCGCCGAAGCGGAGCGGGGTCTCGCGGCGCGTCTCGCGAATCGCGCGGTCAAGGACCCGGAGCGCTACAAGGCGCGTCTGGAGACGGAACTGAACGTCATCTGCCAGATGGGGTTCGCCGGGTACTTCCTCATCGTGGCGGACTTCATCCGCTGGGCGCGCCAGAACGGCGTCCCGGTCGGACCGGGGCGTGGCTCCGGCGCCGGATCGCTCGTCGCCTATTGCCTCGGCATCACGAATCTGGATCCGCTCGAGCACGACCTGCTGTTCGAGCGCTTCCTCAATCCCGAGCGCGTCTCCATGCCCGACTTCGACGTGGACTTCTGCATGGAGCGCCGCGACCGCGTGATTCGCTATGTGGCCGAGAAATACGGTCGCGAGCGCGTCTCGCAGATCATCACGTACGGCACCATGGCCGCGAAGGCGGTGGTGCGCGATGTGGGTCGCGTGCTCGGCATGAGCTACGGCTTCGTGGATCGCATCGCCAAGCTCATCCCGTTCGAGCTCGGCATCACGCTCGATGATGCGCTCGCCAAGGAGCCGGAGCTCAAGCGGCTCTACGACACGGAAGAGGAGATCCGCAATCTCATCGATCTCGCCCGTTCGCTCGAAGGCCTGACGCGCAATGCAGGCATGCACGCGGGCGGTGTGGTGATCGCGCCTTCCGTGCTCACGGACTTCGCGCCGCTCTACTGCGAAGAGGGCTCGACCAGCGTCGTCACCCAGTTCGACAAGGACGACGTCGAGGCCGCGGGCCTGGTGAAGTTCGACTTCCTGGGCCTGCGCACGCTCACGATCATCGACTGGGCGGTCGCCACCATCAATCGCATCCGCGCGCAGGCGGGCGAGCCCCCCTTCGACATCAACGCCATCCCCATGCAGGACGCGGCGACCTACGCGCTGCTGAAAGCCTGCAAGACGACCGCGGTGTTCCAGCTCGAGTCGCGCGGCATGAAGGATCTCATCCGCCGCCTGCAGCCGGACTGCTTCGAGGACATCGTCGCGCTCGTTGCGCTCTTCCGCCCCGGGCCGTTGCAGTCGGGCATGGTGGATGACTTCATCAACCGCAAGCACGGCCGCATCGACGGCCCGATCGATTACCTGCACCCGGACCTGAAGCCGGTGCTGCAGGCCACCTACGGCGTGATCCTGTATCAGGAGCAGGTCATGCAGATCGCGCAGGTGCTGGCGGGCTACTCGCTCGGCGGCGCGGACCTGCTCCGGCGCGCCATGGGCAAGAAGAAGCCGGAGGAGATGGCCAAGCAGCGCGCCATCTTCATCGAGGGCGCCTCCAAGCGCGGCGTGGACAGCAAGCAGGCCGAGTTCATCTTCGACCTGATGGAGAAGTTCGCGGGCTACGGCTTCAACAAGTCGCACTCCGCCGCGTACGCGCTCCTCACGTATCAGACGGCGTATCTGAAGGCGCACTATCCGGCGGCTTTCATGGCCTCCGTGCTCTCGGCGGACATGGACCACACCGACAAGGTGGTCACGCTGATCCGGGACTGCCGCGATCACGGCCTCGAGGTGAAGCCGCCGGACGTGAACATCTCGCGCTACGAGTTCACGGTGGATGACGAACGCACCATCCGCTATGGCCTCGGCGCCGTGCGCGGCGTGGGGCGGAGCGCCATCGATGCGCTCATCGCCGAGCGTGAAGCCCGCGGGCCGTTCAAGAGCCTCGAGGATCTGTGCCGCCGGCTCGATCTGCAGAAGCTCAACCGGCGCGTGCTCGAAGCGCTGATCCGCTCGGGCAGCCTCGATTGCCTCGGCCCGAATCGCGCCACGCTGATGCACCGTTTGCCCGCCGCCATGCAGCTTGGCGATCAGAACGCGAAGGCGCTCGATGCCGGGCAGAACGATCTGTTCGGGCTCGCTTCGGATGCGGGCTCAGCCGCGTGCGCACCCGTGATCGATACACCGCCGCTGCCCGAGTGGAGCGAGCGCGTGAGGCGCGACGGCGAGCGCGAGACGCTCGGCCTGTATCTCACCGGGCATCCCATGGATGCTTACGAGTCCGGCCTCGCTCGTTTCGTCACGCACCGGCTGGGCGATCTCGTGAGCGAGCGGCCCATTGGGGGCGGCGGCGAGGGCTATCGGGGCTTCGGGGGCGGCAAGCCGGTCACCGTGGCCGGCGAGATCAACGAGGTGAGGAAGCGCGGAC
>JADGHX010000174.1 GCA_019683695.1 Steroidobacteraceae bacterium | reverse complement strand
GCAGTCCCCCATTGGCAAACCGATCCCCCGAGGCGACTATTCGTTCAGAGATCAAAGGAATAACCCGTCGCCCGGGATACATTAAAAAAGGGGGCCAGGTGCTCAAAACGAAAACAACCCGCAGCGCACGCACGATCGGCTGGATCTGCGCTTGCGTGCTCATCCTGTCTTTGAACGAACCCGCTCAGGCGAGCGACGCGGACACGCGCAAAGCCTGCAAGGCGCTGCAGTCGCTCGCGACGGACCGCTTCAAAGTGGAGACGGCCGAATGGGTGAAGGCCGGTCCCGTGTCCGTCGGCGAGCCCGCGGGCGCGAGCATCGACGCCCCCGAGCATTGCCTCTTCCGCGTCACGCTCGATCCCCGCCCTTCCGGCATCGAGGACCTGACGTACGGAACCGGAATCGAGCTGCGAATGCCCGCCCGATGGAATGGTCGGCTCCTCTTTCAGGGCGGCGGAGGCTTGAACGGCGTGCTGTCACCCGCTGTGGGCCGGGTGCCAGGGGCCCCTTCTGCCCTCGCCCGCGGCTTCGCCGTTGTGTCGACGGACAGCGGCCACCGCGGCCGCAGTCCTCTGGATGCGCGGTTCGGCGCAGACCAGCAGGCCAGGCTCGACTTCGCCTACCAGGCCGTCGAACGCACCACGCGCGAAGCGAAGGCGCTCTTGCGGCGTGTCTACGGCAAGCCCCCGGAACGCTCGTACTACATGGGCTGTTCCACCGGCGGACGCGAGTCGATGCTCGCCGCTCAACGCCTGCCCATGGAATTCGACGGCGTGGTCGCCGGCAATCCCGCGTTCAATCTCACGCGCATCGTGGTGAACCAGGCGTGGAGCCTGCAGGCGGTGACCCGAATCGCGCCGAAAGATGCGAGCGGGCGGCCCGATCTCTCACGCGCGTACACGGACGCACAGCTGAAAGCTGTTGCCGATGCCGTTCTGAAGCAGTGTGACGGGCTCGACGGGCTGCAGGATGGGATGATCAACGACTTCGAGTCCTGCCGCTTCGATCCGCGGGCGCTCACGTGCGGCGCCGCGGGCGCACCGGCTTCCGGCCTGTGCCTCACGAGCGCGCAAGCGGACACCTTGAGGACGATCTTCGGAGGAGCGCGGAACTCGCGCGGTGAATCTCTCTACGGCACGTTCCCCTACGACACCGGGATCGCAACGCCTGCCTGGCGCTCGATGCACCTGGGCTCTCCGGGTGGCGAGCCCGCCAACGCCACGCTCGGCCGAGACACGTTGCGACACTACGTGATGACGCCCGCGGTTCCGGACTTCGACTCGCGCAGTTTCGATTTCGATCGGGACATGCGTCTCACGCTGCAGACCGCAGCGATCAACGATGCCGTCGCAACGATGCACACCACCTTCGCCGGCCGCGGCGGCAAGATGATCGTGTATCACGGGCTCTCGGATCAGGCGATGGCGCCCGGTGCCCTGATAGATTGGTACCGGCAGCTGACACCGCGCGATGCCGCCGGCGCGCAGGACTGGGCTCGCCTCTTCCTGGTTCCGGGGATGACCCATTGCGGGGGCGGTCAATCCACGGACGAGTTCGACATGCTGAGTGCGATCCAGGCGTGGGTCGAACAGGGGCAAGCGCCGGATCGCATCGTCGCCTCGGGCAAGGCATTCCCCGGAAAGACGCGCCCGCTCTGCCCGTACCCGAAAGTGGCCCGTTACGAAGGTGGCGACCCCAACGACCACCGCAGTTTCACCTGCCGGTGATCAGCAGGTCCGCGCAGGATGCTGCCAGCACGTCACCGCACTGCTAGCCACCTCGCCCGCCGCATTTCCGGCAGGCTCCGGCTGCGTGCGTCAGATGAGCGCGCGGCGCCCCATTCCTTGGGCGCCGTCGCATTCTCGGTGCGTGCTCCATGCGCGGTGCGCGCTCTTCGGGTTCGTCCAGAACCGCTCCGGCGCGGAGAAATCACTGGCCTTTGTGAATGCCAGCGCGGTCTGATACACGTTTTCCGCCGACCGCGTGCCTTGGCTGCCGAGTTGTCCGCACGCGCACGGCATCCATTGAACTGCCTTCAGCAGGAATCGTGTAACCCCCATCCTGTCATGCCGAACAGCGCGGCAGCCGATTGCTCTTCATCAGAAGTTCCGCGTAACACTCAGAGCCAACGTTCTGGGCCTCGCGTAGATGATTTCCGAATAGCCGGAAGCCGTCGTCAACGATGACGTGCCCGCGATCGGATACAGCTTGTCCGTCAGATTGTTGCCACTTAGCACGAGCCGCCACTTGGCGTCCTCCGTCTCCAGGGCAAGCGATGCGTTCAGGAGCGTCACGCCGCCGTTCTGGGCAATGTCCCGCGAGTTGCCGGCATCAAAGAACTGGCTGGCCGTATAGCTCAGGTCCACACGCGGTGTGAGTGACCACGAGGCAGTGGGCATGAAGCGGTAGGACAAGCCCAGGTGCCCCTGCCACTCCGGCGTGAATGGCAGGCGACTGTCGAGCGTCGCGGTGGCGGTCGGAACGACCGGCCCAAAGGGCGGCGGTGGCGTGATGCGGTCGAACGACGCGTCGAGGTAGCCGACACTCGCGTCAAGCTGCAACCCCGACGCCGGCGCCAGCACCACTTCGAGCTCCGCTCCGTCGATCGACGCGACTCCCGCGTTGAACAGCAGCGGCACGACGCCCAGACGATACGTCATCTGGATGTCGTCGTAGTCGCTGGAGAACACTGCTGCGTTCACCCGCAAGCTGTTCGTCGGGTTCGTCTTGATACCGATCTCGATCGTCTCCGCCGTTTCAGCACCAAACGAGATGGGTGCGTTGTCGGGCGGCGCGGCGTTGTACCGTTGATTGAACCCACCGCTCTTGAATCCTTCCGACCAGCTCACATAGGCCATCACCTGATCGTTGAAGCGGTATTGCACGCTTGCGGACGTGGTGGTCGAAGAGAACTTGCGCTCGAACCGATCCGTCGTGAGGAACAGGCAGCCCACCTGCGTCGGTGGCGCACCTGCGAACGGGCACAGGCTCGTCGGGGCCGGCGGCTCTGGCGCTGTTGCGGGCGCCACGTTGAAGAGGATGCCCTGCAGCCCCTTGGTTTCCTTCGTGTATCGCACACCGGCCGTTGCACTCAGGGCGTCGTTGAACGTGAAGGTCCACTCTGTGAAGGCCGCTCGTGCCTTGGTATCCAGCCAGACACGCTGCGTGTCGTACGAGGTGCCGGGGTTTCCGAGCGGCACGAGCACGCGATCGAACGAGTCCTCGTCGAAGTAATACAAGCCGAAAACGCCGTCGAGCCGCTCGGTATCAACGACCGCCTGAAGCTCCTGGCTGAATTGTTCGCTCTCGCTCGTGTAGTTCGTGTGCAGGATCAGCAACGGGGTGTTGTCCGCGTCGCGCGTACCCGACCACTCCAGGCGCCGGTCCGCGGTGATGGACTTGATTGCCAGCGTGTCGTTGAGGTCCCAGCGGGCCGCCAGCGAGACGCCTCGATTCTCGAGCTTGCTGGAGGCCGGATACGTGCCACCATTCGTGAAGTTGCCGAGCGCCTGGGCGTCGTTTCCGCAGCGAGGATCATTGAGCGGGCCGACGAGCACGGGCGGCGGCAGCGGGTCGATGATGTCCGGGCATCCGGCCGCGATGCTCGCGGCGCCCACGAAGGTCGCCGCTTCATTCATCTCACGGAACACGAACGGTGAACCGTTCTCGTCCTCTTTCGTGTAGTCGCCGCGCAGGATGAGATCCAGCGTTTCGGAGGGCCTCCAGCGCAAGCCGAACTGCCCGGTGTACGTCTCTTCGTTACCGAGATCCTCACCGTCGAAGACGCGAGTGACGTAGCCATCCCGCTCCCGGCCACCCAGTGCGATGCGAGCCGCCCACTGGTCATTCAACGGCACATCGAAAGCGCCGAACAGCTCCCGCAGATTGTCTTCGCCGACGCTCAGCCGCACGGAGTTGCCCGCATTCTCGCCCGGCGCATTGGTCGTGAGCAGCACCGCGCCGCCGATCGTGTTCCGCCCGAAGAGCGTCCCTTGCGGGCCGCGCAGAATCTGTACGTTCGCGATGTCGCGGAACTCCATGGCACCGCCGACCGCCCGCCCCATGTACACCTCGTCGATGTAGATACCGACGCCGGGATCCACCGCGGCAGTGGCATCCGTCTGGCCGATGCCTCGAATGAACACCTGGGCGGCGGAGTTGTTGCCCGTGAGCGTGCCGTAGCTGTGGAACTGGATGTTTGGCGCGACCTTATCGAGGTCCGTGGTCGCGACGATCTGTTGCCGCTCGAGATCATCGCCGCTGAGTGCGGTCACAGCGATCGGGATGTCCTGCAGACGTTCCTCGCGACGCCGCGCAGTCACGACGACGGACTGGAGCGCATCCGCCTGCGCCTGATCCGGTGTGCCCGTCGGCGCCTGCGCGAGGGCGGATCCCTCAACGGCGAGTGCAGCCGCCACCGCCGAAGCGACCGAACCCAGGAGAGCGGACCTCCGGGGAACACGCCGGCCCGTCCGGTCGGCCGCGCATGTCCGCTGACGCGAGTGGGAAGGAACGCCGAACATCTCCATGGTTTCCCCCTTGAAACGTGGATTGTTGTTTGTATGTGAAACATACTATTTGCGTTGCCAGCAAAATGGCAAGGCAGGTACAGTTCCCGCCATGCAGTTGGTCCCGCACCCGCAGCGGGTGGTCATGGGCACCGCCAGTCCGGGAGCGCCGATGGCACGTCAGTCGCACATCAAACTCGAGGAACTCGCCGAGCCTCTCGAGGAGGCGCGGCTCGCATTCGAGAAGCTCGACGGTTTGCTCGGCTACCGGCTCCGACGGGCGCAGGCCTCCATGCATCGCGATTACATGGCGACGGTGGCCGGGCTCGATCTCACCCAGAAACAAACCGCGACCTTGTGGCTGGTCCATGCCAACCCGGGGGTGTCGCAGGGATCGGTGGCCGCAGCGCTCGGGATGGACCGCGCCACCATGATGTCGATCGTCGACCGACTCGAAGACCGCTCGCTGGTGATCCGCAAACGATCGGTGACGGATCGCCGCCGCCAGGAACTTCACCTCACACCCGGCGGACAGGACATCCTGCGCAAGGTGAAGGCTCGCATCGCCAAACACGAAGAGCGTTTCAAATCGCTCTTTACGCCGCAGGAGCTTGAACTGCTGCTGGCCGCATTGCAGAAGATTCAAAACGCCTGAGCGCTGCGCGTGACGGCATCGAATACGGACAAAGGGGGTATGGCATGACAGACCGTCGCACATTCCTGGGTTCGGCTTCACTCGTATTTGCCGCAGCGCTTCCTGGAGTGTCGGGCGCGCGCGGAACCGACCAGGATGACGCCGCAATGCCGGCCGGCATTCGGGTGCCGAAGTTCGAGCTGCTCTACGAATGCGACGCCACCCTCCTGCCGGCTCAGGACTTCGGCAAGACGATCGAGGGACAGCGACGCATCATTCCCATCACGGGTGGCACGTTCCGCGGGCCTGAGATACGCGGCGAAGTCGTGAGCGGGGGTTGGGACTGGAACCTCTCGCGCAGCGACGGCGCCGGAACAGTGGAGGCCGCCTACTACCTCAAGACGGACGACGGCACGCTGATTCGCGTCGTCAACAAGGGGGTCAGCAGCGGCGACCCGCCCTCGACGGATCCGGCGTCGGGCGAAACGTTCTTCATGTTTACGCACCCCTCCTTCGAGGCGCCGCTGGGAAAGTACGACTGGCTCAACAGGTCGATGTGCGTTGGAACGCTGGGCGCCCGAAAAGGCGCACGGAATGCAGTGCTGATCCGCGTCTTCCGCCTCGTCTGAACGCGCATTCGGTGCGGGCGGCGGGTACCGCCCGCCGCTCGCGTGATGTGGTCGATCCACTTCTTTTTCACGACCCGGTCTGGGTCGCTACAGAGTGCGCAGTTCCCTTATCGAAACACCTGCGCCGCGCGCGAATCGCCCAGCCGCTGCCGTCGAGCCACGCGACGCTCGCCCCCGCCTTGCCGCCGTTCGTCCCGGCAAGTGCCGCCGTCAGCTTTACGCTCAAGCACCCATGAGGACCGGCGCCCACTCTCACGCCTGCACAGAATGCGAAAGCCGTCTCGAGGGGGTCAGCCTCGTCCGGACGGACTCCCAGCCGAGCATGCGAACTGCGCTGTCTCGCTCAGCTCCGCAGCCGGCGGGCCACCATTTGCACGCATCGCCGCGGCCCCGTGCTGTCGTTACGGCGGCCGCTGTGCCAGAGATGGCCGTTCATCAGCAGCACGCTGCCGGCGCGACCCACGGCGATGCGCTCATCGGGATGGTGGGCGAGCGGTTGTGCAACAGACTTCGCTGGTGGATGCGGGCTCAGATGCGAACGCGGCACGACGCGCGTGGCGCCATTTTCTGGCGTGAAATCATCGAGCATCCACAACGCCGTGAAGACGGAGTACGGCTCGCCCGGCGCACGCGGCACAGCATCCGGATGCAATCCTTGCTGACCGAACCCCGGCAGAGGGTTTCTGCCGTGAACCTCAGCGACCCACTGCGAAGACCCCAGCACATGCTCGGCCCCGGCAACGAACAGCGGGTGTCTTTCGAGCGCCCGCCAGGATTCGACTTCGGACGTGGTGTCGCTGATGGTGACATGCTGTGTGCCACTCGGTGGCACCGGCGCCACGTCAAAGGCCCGGCGCAGACACGCGACCCAGTCGTCGTTCAGCGCCGCGGGCACGATGATGAAGCCGTCGCGATCCAACGCATCGCGAAGGACGGCGAGACGCTCCGTATCGAGCTCGGGCGGTGAAATGCAAGGCACGGCTTTCATGGCTCTCTCCGGCCTTGCAGCGTACTGAAACCGGTGCGACTCGGCGAGAGTCGCGCATGGACTGGCGTCATGCGTGTACCCACGCCCCGCCCACCTGCCCGTTCGATGGGGGCCGACGCATCGGAATCTCCGATCGCATCATCGGAATTTCCCGTTTCCCGGTGAATCGGCGTGCTGCCACACTGCCTCGCATCGACTCACCCGAAACGGATCACGAGACATTTTCAATGAGCATCGGTAGCGAATTTTCTTCTCAGCGCATCCTGATCGTCGGCGGCAGCTCCGGCATGGGGCTCGCCCTTGCGGAGAAGCTCCTCGCGCTCTCCGCCGAGGTGACGATCGTCGGTCGCTCGACCGGGAAGCTCGCCGCGGCCGAAGCCCGGCTGGCCCACCGGGATCGCTTGCGCACCCTCGCGGCGGATGTGACTCAGGAGGGTGACGTCGCCCGTCTGTTCTCGAGTGCCGGGAAATGGCATCACATTGTCACGACCGCAGCGGATATCGCGGGTGTGTACGAGCTGTTGCCGTCAATGAATATCGAAACGGCTCGCCGTGTCCTCGACTCGAAAATCATCGGTCCGCTGTTGCTCGCCAAATACGGTGCTCCGCGGCTCGAACCCGGCGGCTCGATCACCTTCACATCCGGAATCGCCGCCTACCGACCCGCCGCCCGCGGCTCCGTTGTCGCGGCCGTGAACGGTGCGCTCCAATCGCTCGTCTACGCACTCGCCATCGAGCTGGCGCCCATCCGCGTGAATGCCGTGTCGCCCGGATGGGTGGATACGCCGATCTGGCAACACGTGGCCGGCGAGCGAAAGGCCGACGTGCTCGGCGAGATGGCGCGGCGGCTGCCCGTCAGCCGGATCGGGCGTCCCTCGGACATCGCCGATGCAATCACGGCCGTGATGGCGAACGGCTTCATGACCGGGACAGTGATGCACGTGGACGGCGGTCAACGTCTGGTCTGAGATCGACCCCGCGCTCGCGTGCCTTGTCGATGAACCGCTTCAGGGCCGGGCGCAGGGATTGGCGTCGATTCCAGCTCACACGGATCGGCACGGCAGGCGGGTCGCCCTTCCAGGGCACGGCGATCAACGCCCCATCCGCAACCGCACGTGATGCGGCGAGCTGCGGCACGATTGCGCAGCCGAGGCCCGCCTGCACCATCCCGCATATCGCGCTCAGAGTGGCGAGCTCTGCAACGACAGCCGGCCGCTGCGGACGAGTTGTGGCGAAGGCCTCTTCGAACATCCTTCGATAGATGCAGCCGCTTTGGGTGACGAGGAAGGGTTCGTTCAACAGGTCCCGAGGGGCGAGCGCCGCGCGCTTTGAGAGGGGATGATCGGGCGGCACGATGACAACGAGTGGCTCGTTGCCCACGTCTAGACTGCTCAGTTCCGGACCGGCCAGCGCTGAACCGAACGAGAAACACAGATCGAGCGTGCCCTCCAGGAGGCCCCGATGCAGCTCCGCGCTGTTACCGGATCGCAGCAGCACCTGAACGTCCGGACACTCTGCGCGATATGCCGATAGCAGCGCCGGCAGCCACTCGACACACAATGTGTCCAGTCCGCCCACGAAAAGCTCGCCCGAGGCGACGTTCGCTGCAGCGCTGACCGCCGCGCGCGCTTCGTCGGCCAGCGCGAGAATCTCCTTCGCGTAATCGACCAGTCGTTTGCCGGCTGCTGTGAGTGCAAGCTTGCGCTGTGCTCTGACAAACAGCGCCGTACCCAGATCGGACTCGAGCGCCTGGATCTGTTCCGTCACGCTCGATTGCGCGAGATGCAACTTCTCCGCGCTTCTCGTGAAGCTCAGGGTCGTCGCAACGGAGAGGAACGTTCGAAGCTGACGCAATTGCATGAGATCACGGCCATGGGAAACCGTACCGCACGTAACTATCGTGCATCACGCCCCTGCAGCCCATCTCCCGAAATGATCATCTCTCACTCCCACAACGCCGAACCCCTGCCCTCAATCAGCTTTTGCGCAAGACACTCGATCTGCTCGTGCTCGTCGGCTTCGGGCACGCGCTGGTTTTCGAGCGCCATGGTGTGACGGATCATGTGGAGACGCTTGCGGGCTGCCTGAAGTGCCCGTTCCTGCACCGTTAGCCTCTAGCCAACTTATAGCCGATAGGCTATTCCGATGCGATATCAATATCGCTTATAAGCTATACGCCACACCCGCTCCAATCGTCATTGGCTATCGCTCAAGCGTGATTGGCCGCTTGGCATTCAGTGGGTACAGCAGGCTGGAATCTGGCAACTCAGCGAACAAGAGGCACAAGCAGTGACACGAGCAAGGACGGTGAGCCGCATCCCGCCAATGGCCGCACTCATCGCAATGGGCCTGAAATGCGTATTCAGTGTGGTGCTGGCAGCCGAACCCGCGCACGCGGCCGGTACCGTGGAAAAGATCACCGTCCACGGCGCCAGCCTCGAGCACGCGTTGGCGGGGTACTCGCCGGATCGCGAGGTCTACGTCTATCTCCCACCAAGCTATCCGTCCAGCCCCGCGCGACGCTATCCCGTCGTGTACAGCCTGCACGGCTTCGGCGGCTCCGCTGAGTCGTGGGTTCAGCGGCTCGGCGCGCCCGAGACGATCGACAGGGCCATCGCCGAAGGTGCGCACGAGATGATCGTGGTCGTCCCGGACGGCCGAACGCCAATGGGCGGCGTGATGTTTTCCAGCTCGGCGACCACCGGCGACTGGGAGACCTTCATTGCGCACGACCTCGTGGCCTACATCGATACACACTATCGCACGCTTGCGTCCCGCGAATCGCGGGGACTGACGGGCTTCTCCATGGGCGGTTACGGAGCGCTTCGCATCGCGATGAAGCTGCCAGATGTCTTCGGGAGTGTTTACGCGATGAGCAGCTGCTGCCTGCCCCCGCAGATCACACCGCTGCCGGCGCCTGGCGCACTGGACGGCTTCGCGTCGATGGAAAGGATCAAGACGCTGGAGCAGGCAGGCGCGCTCGGTTTCGGAGCCGTCCCGTTTGCCATGGCGGCGGCCTGGTCGCCGAATCCCACCAATCCGCCCATGTATCTCGACCTGCCGGTGAAGGATGGCACGCCGCAAGCCGACGTCATTGCGGCGTGGGCCGCCAATGCGGTGCTCCCGATGGTTCATCAATACGTACCGGCATTGCGCAGTCTGAATGCGATTGCCTTCGACGTCGGTACGCAAGACGGCTTGCGAGCCGATCATGACAAACTGCACCGCCTGCTCGATGCTTACGGAATCAAGCACCAATACGAGACCTATCAAGGCGGCCACGGCGATCAGGTCGCGGTGCGCTTCGAACAGCACGTTCTGCCGTTCTTCTCCCGGCACCTGCGCTGAGTTCCGCACGCGCGGCGAGCACCTGGACAGGCGTATTCGACCCGAGCTGAGGTACGGCCACGGAGTAGCAGGTCCGCATGACGAGTCAGATCACGCGCAGCAGACCAGGGCATGTCGTCGCTCTCCGGTACATCACCACCGATGGTCGCATCGAGATGTGCTGGCCATGTCGCGTGGTCGAGGACAGCGACGAGTTGCTGGCGCTCTTTATTGCAGCAGGCACCATCTACAAAGCCGTACCCAAACGATCTGCTGCAGAGAAGCGGTCTGCCACCCGGACGCGACTTCCTCCACATGAGAAGGTGTGGAGAAATGACACCCTGCGCCTGATGTTTCCCGCGAAACGCCACTCGGTCTCACTGTTCTGGAACAACGAAGGGCCGAGGCGATCCCTCCTCAAGTATTTCGTGAACATGGAGGAACCGTTTCGCCGAACGGAGGTGGGATTTGATACTGGGGATCACACGCTCGACGTGGTTGTGACACCGGAGTTGAAGTGGCACTGGCGCGATGAGGACGAGCTTGTGAACCACGTCAGGGAGGGCTTCTACACCGCGGAACTGGCCGAGGC
>JADGHX010000173.1 GCA_019683695.1 Steroidobacteraceae bacterium | reverse complement strand
GGGTGGCGCACTGGGCGGAGATGATCTCCGACCCCGGCATGCGCATCGGGCGCCCCCGCCAGCTCTACACGGGGCCGAAGCAGCGGGATTACGTGGACATCAACGATCGCAAGTGATCGTTCCGCCAACTCGTGTCGCGCGCGCCCGGGTCTGGCAGAGGCGGGGCGCCGCGCGACACGGGCGCGTCAGCTCTTCAGCAGCTGCTCGACATCTTCCACGTTCGCGCGGCGCATCGGCTTGCCATCCACGGGGCTCACCGGCGCCTGACGGATCGCATCCGTCGGGAACACCGTGGCCTCGATCTGCTGTGAATCGATTTCGAAGCTGAGGCCCGGGTAGGCCAGCACCCGCTCGGCATTCATCTTCACGCGCCGCTCGGTCACCTCGTGCGGGATGCCCTGATCCATGAGGCTGATCGCCACGGACTCGGGATAGTCCGCGAAGAGATGGATCTGCACTTCCGAATGCTCCGTGGCGGTGCCCGTGAGCACCGGCCCGACGAGCCGCGGCTCGAACGCCTTGAGCCGCTTCATGGCCTCGAGCGCCACCTGGCGCTGCGCGTAGAGGCTTTCCTCGTGCGACTCGCCCCGGAAGAGGCGCTGGTATTCCGCCAGCGCCGCCTCGATCTCGACGTTCTTCGGCAGCACCGCGTTGTCCGTCACGCCGAAGCGCTCGGCCGCCTTGCGCTTGGCAAACAGGAAATCACGCACGCCATGCTCGGCCATGACGCGTGCGGCCTCCTGGGCGAGCGCGCGCCGCAGGTTCTCGGTTCGCACGGGGTGTTTCTTGGCCATGGTTCCCACGCACTGGTCAGAAGATGCCTTCCGCGCCGGCCGGCTCGCTCGAGCCGCCGCCCACGGGGCCGTACCCGCCCGGCTCGCTGCCGGCGGGCAGGTGGTCCGTCATGAACGTTTCCAGAATCGCGTCCGGATTCTCACCACTCGCTAGCATGCCTGTATCCGGAGCGATGCGCAGCGTGACGAGCCCCTGGGGCATCGGGCGTCGGTATTCGGGAACACCCTTCAGCGCCTCACGCATGAAATGCATCCACACGGGCAGCGCCGTGCGCGCGCCCTCCTCGGCTTCGCCCAGTGAGCGCTCCTGATCGAAGCCCACCCACACGGACGCGACGAGATTCGGCGTGAAGCCGTTGAACCACGTGTCCTTGGCCTCGTTCGTGGTGCCCGTCTTGCCGGCGATGTCGCTGCGGCCGAGCGCGAGCGCTCGCCGACCGGTGCCGCGGCGGATGACGTCCATCATCATGTCCGTCATGAGCCACGCGTTCGGCTCGCTGATGATGCGCTCCGCGAGCCGCTCCGGTGGCAGGGCACCGCGGCCGCCGCGCAATGAATCCGCCTCGGAAAGGAGGTCCTCGCCGTTGCCGAAGCCGATGAAGTCATCGAGGCTCACGGGCCGCTCGCACTCGCTGCAGGCGATGCGCGGCTCGGCCTGATACACGACTTCGCCAAGCGAGTTTTCGATGCGCTCGATGTAATACGGCGTGATGCGGAACCCGCCATTCGCGAAGGTGGCGTAGCCCGCGGCCATCTGCATCGGGGTGGCCTGGAGCGTGCCCAGCGCAAGCGTGAGATTGTGCGGCAGCGTGGATTTCTCGAAGCCGAAGCGGCTGATGTAATCGATCGAAGGCTCGATGCCGATGGCGCGCAGCAGCCGGATCGACACGAGATTGCGCGAGCGGTACAGCGCCTCGCGTAGCCGCGTGGGCCCGCTGAATTGTCCGCTCGAGTTCTCGGGACGCCAGGAGGTCTCCATGCCGTCGCCTTCGAGCACGACCGGCGCATCGAGCAGCACCGAGGCGGGCGTGAAGCCATTCTCGAGCGCGGCGGAATAGAGGAAGGGCTTGAAGCCCGAGCCGGGCTGGCGCCGCGCCTGCGTCGCGCGGTTGAACTTGTTCATGTAGTAATCGAAGCCCCCGACGAGCGCTGCGACGGCGCCGCTCTTCGGGTCGAGCGCGACGAGCGCCCCTTGTGCCTCGGGGATCTGCGCGACCTGCGCCGTGCCCTGACCATCCGTGACGACATACACCACGTCTCCGGGCGCGACGACATCGCTCGCGACCTTGGGCGCGGGCCCCTTCGCCGGACGCGCCCAGGCGAGGCCTTCCCAGCCGACCTGCGCGAAGCCCTGATGCTTCACGAACACCTTGGCGGATTTCTCGGCCACGGACACGACCACCGCGGGCACGAGCATGTTCACGCTCGCATATTCATCGAGCAGGTCGTTCAGGTGTTCCGGCTTCGGGTGCTCGCCGAGCTTCGCGTGGCCAATGGGGCCGCGCCAGCCGTGCCGCCGGTCGTACTCGATGAGGCCGATGCGCACGGCGCGGTTTGCCGCCGTCTGCAGGCGGCCGTCGACCGTGGTGTAGACCTTGTATCCCTGACTTTCCGCGGCCGGGCCGAACCGGCTGCGCAGATCGAGACGGGCCATCTCGGCGATGTAGGGCGCATCCACTTCATATAGAGGTGCATGCGCGCGCGCGACCACGGGCTCGGCCATCGCCTGCTGGTAGGTCGCCTCGTCGATGAAGCCGAGCTTGTACATGCGGCCAAGCACGTAAGCACGCCGGTTCTGCGCAAGCGTGGGATTGGCGATGGGGTTGTATCGCGAGGGCGCCTGCGGAATGCCCGCGAGCGTTGCAACCTCCCCGACCGTGAGCTCATCGAGCGGCTTGCCGTAGAACGTTTCCGCCGCGGCGGCCACGCCGTACGCGCGCTGCCCGAAGAAGATGACGTTCAGATAGAGCCCGAGGATTTCCTCCTTGGAAAACTCGCGCTCCATGCGCACGGTGACGAAGAGCTCCGCCAGCTTTCTGCGCCACGTCTTGTCGAGCGTGAGAAACATGTTGCGCGCGGCCTGCTGCGTGATGGTGCTCGCGCCTTGTGATTTCTCCCCGGAGATGAGATTGACGAACGCCGCGCGCGCAATGCCGACGTAGTCGAATCCGCTGTGCTCGAAGAAGTTGTCATCCTCCGCAGCGATGAACGCTTGGCGCACACGCTGGGGAATCTGGTCGTAAGTAACGGGTATGCGTCGCTGCTCACCGATCTGCGCGATGAGCTCGCCGCTCGATGTGAACACGCGCAGTGGAACCTGCATTTCCACGTTGCGCATGGTTTCCACGGAGGGCAGCGAAGGCGCCATGTAGACGAAGCTGCACGCAAGCGCGTACGCGCCGAAAAGTGTGAGCAGCATCACACCCGCTGCGCCGTAGGCAATCGCCCGAATGTATTTCCGTTTCACAGATTGTCACTCTGCCTGCTTGCGCTTGTTTCTACCGCTATGCATAGTAGCCCGCGTTTCAAGGGCAAACTCACCGAAAGGTGGGGACGCAAAGCCTCCGGTCTAAGGGCGTGTGTGCCTACGACAGCGGGGTTGCCGGCGCGAGACGTTAGACGATCCCTCCGTTGCGAACCATGCAACAGGGCGCCTGCGGGCCGACCTCCTCTCACTGTCGCGCGCTCGCCGCTTCTCACCTGCCGCTGGCTTTGAATGTGTTCCGGGGTCTCCCGGGTGTGCTTCATCGGTTGGGGTCGCAAGTGGCAACAGGAGCAGCAGACGTGAGAGCAGCACCTACAGTTCCTGCGCGGCCTTTCGCATTTCCGGTGAATCCGTGAACGTTCTCACGTTCAATTTAACTTTGCGCTGTTATATAGTGCCCAGCGATTTCATACAGGGCGGCGCTTTCGAGCGTAGGTCATTGAAAAGGAAGATAAAAAATGTTCCTGCTCAAGCGTAAGTACCGTCCGCTTCTCGGTCTGGATATCACCACTTCGTCGGTCAAGCTGATCGAGCTGACCGAGTCCGGCGGGCAGTATCGCGTGGAGGCCTACGCGGCGGAACCCACTCCGCAGAATGCCATCAACGAGAAGGCCGTGGTCGATGCGGAAGCCGTGGGGGAAGCCATTCGGCGCGCGGTGAAGCGCTCTGGCGCCAAGAGTACCGAAGTGGCGGTGGCCATCAGCGGGGATGCGGCGATCACCAAGGTGATCCAGATGCCGCGCTCGCTGCGGGCGGCCGACCTCGAGTCCCAGGTCGAGCTTCAGGCCGACCAGTACATCCCCTTCCCCATGGACGAGGTCAGCTACGACTTCGAAGTGCTCGGCCCGTCCGAAAAAGATCCGGAATCGAACGACGTGCTGCTCGTCGCCACGCGCACCGAGAACGTCGAGCAGCGCCAGGCGGCCGTGAAGGCCGCGGGGCTCACCGCGAAGATCGTGGACGTCGAGGCGTTCGCACTCGAGAACGCCTGCAAGCTGATGACGCACCAGATGCCAGACGGGGGGATCGACCGCACGATCGCAGTGGTGGACTTCGGCGCGAGCAGCACCACTTTCAGCGTGCTTCGCAATCTGAAGGTGATCTACACGCGCGACTTCGGCTTCGGCGGGCAGCAGCTCACCGAAGAGATCATGCGCACCTACGGCCTGTCGATGGAGGAGGCCGGGCGCGCGAAGAAGGAAGGCGGCCTGCCGGGCAACTATCAGTCCGAGGTGCTCGATCCCTTCATCGACGACATGACGCAGCAGGTGAGCCGCTCGCTGCAGTTCTATCTCGCCTCCGGTTCGGGGCGCGAGCAGCCCGAAAAGATCCTCGTGTGCGGCGGCTGCGCCAACATCCCCGGCGTGGCGGACGTGATCGCGAGCCGCGTGGGCATTGCCGCCGAGAAGGGCGACCCGCTCGGGCAGATGAAACTTTCCTCGCGTGCCAAGGCGCAGGCCGTGCAGCGGGATGCCACGGCTCTCCTGACCGCATGCGGCCTCGCTCTGCGGAGCTTCGACTGACATGCCTCGCATAAATCTACTTCCCTGGCGCGAAGAGCAGCGCAAAGAGCGCAAGGTCGCCTTCATGGTCGCCCTGGGCGGGGCCACGGTGGCTGCCGCGCTCGCCGCATTCGCGATGCTGCTGCTGTTCAACTCGCTGATCGATGCGCAGGAGAGCCGCAACGAGACGCTGCGCGCGGAAATCCGCCTGCTCGACAAGCAGATCGAGGAGATCAACAACCTCGAGAGCGCGAAGCAGAAGTTCATCGCGCGCATGGAGATCATCGAGAAGCTCCAGCGTTCGCGCCCCGAGATCGTGCACCTCTTCGATGAGATCGCGCGGCAACTGCCCGATGGCGTGTACCTCACCGCCGTGAAGCAGACCGACAAGCGCCTGCGGTTTGACGGTGTGGCGCAGTCGAGCACGCGCGTGTCCACCTTCATGCGCAACATCGATGCGTCCGAGTGGCTGCGCAATCCGGAGCTGGAAGTGGTGCAGACCTCGACGGCCCGCGGCGCGCCGGGTTCGAGCTTCACGCTGTTCGCCGATCAGGTGAGCACCGTCGAAGAGGACGCCGCCTCCCAGGGCGCGGGCAAGCTCGCGAGCCGAGGGACCGCCAAATGAATCTGATCGAAGAATGGAATGCGCTTGACAAGCAGGACCCGGGCCGCTGGCCGCTGCCGTTCCGCATCGGCGCCGTCGCCCTCTGGTTCGTGGTCCTCGCCCTGGTGCTCTCGTACGCCTGGGTGTGGAAGAGCAAGAAGCCTGAGCTCGAGGCCGCGCAACAGCAGGAAACGGCGCTGCGCGAGGAGTTCCAGACCAAGCACGCGAAGGCCGTGAACCTCGACATCTACAAGCAGCAGCTCAAGGACATCGAGCGCTCCTTCGGCGCGCTGCTGCGCCAGCTGCCCGGCAAGACCGAAGTGCCGAACCTGCTGGTGGATATCTCGCAAACGGGTCTTGCCGCAGGGCTCGAAGAGAAGCTCTTCCAGCCCGGCACCGAGCAGCGCCGCGACTTCTATGCGGAGCTGCCCATCAAGATCCGGCTCGCGGGCAGTTATCACGAGTTCGGCGAGTTCGTGAGCGGCATCGCTGCGCTCCCGCGCATCGTCACGTTGCACGACATCGAGATCAAGCCGGCCAGCAGCAACAGCGGCTACGACGATCTCATTCTCGATCTGACGGCCAAGACCTACCGCTATCTCGATGAAGAAGAGATCGCGGCGGCCAACTCCAACCGCGCCGCGCCCGCACGCCGGCCGTAGGGGAAGTCGTCAGGCGATTTTTTTCGGGGTGGTCTGCATGCACGCGAATGGTCCTCGCACACTCTTCCGCGCAGCGCTGGGATGCGCGCTGCTCGCCGTGCTTGCGGCGTGCTCGAGCGCGGACGCCGATCTGGCGCGGTTCATCGAGGAGACGAAGAAGCAGCCGGGCGGGCGTGTTCAGCCGCTGCCCGAGGTGAAGCCGTATGAGACGTTCACCTACACGGCGATGAATCTGCGCTCGCCGTTCCAGCCCGGCAGCCCGGCCGGGCCCAGCGGCTCGAGCGTGCGGCCCGACTCCAAGCGCAATCGCGAGTTCCTCGAACAGTTCTCGCTCGACACGCTGAAGATGGTGGGCACGTTGCGCCTGGGCGGCAAGTACTACGGCCTGGTGCAGACGAAAGACAACCTCGTGCACCGGGTGACCGTCGGCAATTACATGGGCCAGTCCGATGGCCGCATCACCGAGATCACACCCTCGAAGATCAGTCTGATTGAAATCGTTCCCGACGGCCTCGGCGGCTACATCGAGCGTCCCGCTGCGCTCGGCCTGACCGAATAGACGATCGGCGAGCAGGGAGTCCCAGAATGAAACGCCACAGCCCGATGAATCGGATCCTGAGTGCGGCCGCGTGCCTGGCTGCCACGCTCGTGCTCGGCTCGCTCGCGAGCGCGCCGGCGCAGGCCCAGGAGCCCAACACGCTGCAGGCCATCGATGTGCAGACCCTGCCCGGACAGCAGGTGCAGCTGACCATGCGGATGTCGGGGCCCGCGGCGGAGCCGCTGTCGTTCACCATCGACAACCCTGCGCGCATCTCTTTCGATCTGCCGAACACCACGCTGGCGCTGCCCTCGCGCCGCATCGAGGTGAAGTCGGCGGGTCTCGACACGATCCTCGCGGCCGAGGCGAAGGACCGCACGCGTCTCGTGCTGAACCTCGATCACCTGCTGCCGTATGACACGCGCGTCGACGGCAACAACATCATCGTCACGCTGGGCTCGGCGAGCGCGCAGGCGTCCATGGCCTCGACGTCCCGTGCCGGCGCGGTGTCCACCGCTCAACCGGCTGCGCCGGCCGCCACGGTGCGTGCGATTCGCTCGATCGATTTCCGCCGCGGCACCGATGGCACCGGGCGCGTCATCGTGCGGCTCACGGACCCGCGCACGCAGATCAACCAGCGCCAGCTCGGTAACCAGATCGTCGTGGACTTCGCCGGTGCGGAGCTGCCGAACAACCTCATGCGCCGCTACGACGCAACGGATTTCGGCACGCCCATCACCTCGTTCGACGTCGTGCGCGTGGGCAATGACACGCGCATGCTGATCAATGCCTCGGGCGATTTCGAGCACCTCGCGTACCAGTCCGACGATCAGTACGTCGTGGAAGTGCAGCCCGTGCGCCGCGCGCAGGTGGCCAAAGACGAGAAGCCGCAGTACACCGGCGAGCGTCTCACCCTCAATTTCCAGGACATCGAAACCCGCGCGGTGCTGCAGCTGCTGGCGGATGCCAGCGGCCAGAACATCGTCGTGAGCGATTCGGTGGGCGGCAGCGTCACGCTGCGCCTGCAGAACGTGCCGTGGGATCAGGCGCTGGACATCGTTCTGCGCACCAAGGGCCTCGACAAGCGCAAGCAGGACAACGTCATCATCGTCGCTCCCACCGAGGAGCTGGCCGCTCGCGAGAAGGCCGAGCTCGCCGCCCGGAAGGACATCCAGGAGCTCGCGCCCCTGCGCTCCGAGTTCGTGCAGGTGAACTACGCGAAGGCCGCGGAGCTGGCTGAGCTCATCAAGTCCCAGGCCGGCTCTCTGCTCTCGCCCCGTGGTACGGTGGCAGTTGACGAGCGCACCAACACCCTGCTGCTGCAGGACACGGCGGATCGTCTCGAAGACATCCGGCGCATGGTGGCGACGCTCGACATTCCGATCCGCCAGGTGCTGATCGAAGCGCGCATCGTCATCGTGAACGACGACTTCACGCGCGAGCTGGGTGTGCGCACCGGCTACACGAACATTCAGCGCAACGGCAACGATGGCGCGTTCATCACATCCGGCAGTGCGCAGGCGGTGGATACGAGCCTCGCCTCGGCGCTGGAAAACCTGGCTACGAACGGCACGATCAACCCGGTCGCCGTGCCCACGGGCACCGCGGGTGCCCCGCAGCGCTACAACGTGAACCTGCCTGTGGCGAGCCCCGCAGGACGGCTCGCGTTCGCCGTGCTGGGCTCGGACTACATCGTCGATCTCGAGCTGTCCGCCGCGCAGGCTGAAGGCCGGGGCGAAATCAAGTCCCAGCCGCACGTCATCACGGCGAACCAGAAAGAAGCCACCATCGAGCAGGGTGTGGAAATTCCGTACCAGCAGGCGGCCTCGAGCGGTGCCACAACGGTGGAATTCAAGAAGGCGGTGCTCTCACTCAGCGTGACGCCGCAGATCACACCGGACAACAGGATCATCCTGGACCTGACGGTGAAGAAGGACAGCGTCGGCAGCTTCGTGGTGACCTCCGGTGGCGTGAACGTCCCGGCGATCGACACGCGCGAAATCACGACGCAGGTGCTCGTGAACGACGGTCAGACCGTCGTGCTCGGCGGCATCCTCGAAACCGAGGATCGCCAGGACGAGACGAAGGTGCCCTATCTCGGCGACGTCCCGGTGCTCGGCCGCCTGTTCAAGGCAACGCGCAGAACCAACAACAAGGATGAGCTGCTCATCTTCGTTACGCCGAAGATTCTGCACGAAGGGGTCAACGTCTACTGAGGGGTTCGGGGAAACCGCCTCGGCAGAAAGTTCTGAATGGAAAAGGTCATGCGCAAATTTGCATCGATAGTGGCACTGGCAGCTCTGCTTCTGGCGGGGTGCGGCGGCGGTGAAAGCAAGTTCACCAGCCCGGACACGAACCCCGGAACGGATCCGGGCACCCCCTCTGCGCCTGCGGTGGCTACGCTCAATATCATCGCCAGCACGCCCACGCTGGCCTCGAGCGGGGCGACTCCGGTTGAGATCAGCGCCTATGCGCGCGACGCGAACAACGCGTTTGTCGCCAATCAGCAGATTCTGTTTACGGCCACCTCGGGTGGACTGCAGATCACCCAGGGCACCACAGATGCAAACGGTCTCGCCAAGGCGGTTCTGACCACCGCGGGCGATCCCACGAGTCGCACGATCACGGTGACTGCGACCGCGGGCAACGTATCCGCCAGCGTGGATATCGCGGTCGCCGGCTCGCAGCTGTCCATTCAGGGCCCGAATGCTTCGGTTGTCGGACAGACGAACAGTTACACCGTGCGACTGATCGACTCTGACGCCAAGGGTATTCCCAACCAGACGGTGACGATCTCGTCCGGCAAGGGCAATAGCCTCAGCGCCACCTCGCTGACCACCGACGCGAGCGGCGGTGCGACCTTCACCATGACAGTCGCGAACCCGGGCAATGACACGCTCACCGCCAGCGCAATGGGGATCACGAGTACGCTCGACGTTGCGGTAAACAGCGACGCGTTCACCTTCACTGCACCGGCCCCCAACACCGAAGTTGCGCTCGGCGCCACTCAGACGATCACTGCACGCTGGCTGCAGGGAGGCACACCGGTCGTTGGGCAGCCGATTGAATTTGCGAGCACGCGCGGCACGCTCAGCGCCTCCACCGTCATCACGGACGGGACCGGAAGTGCCTCGGTTACGATTTCGTCCAGCAACTCCGGAGGTGCGATCGTCACCGCATCTGCGGCGAGTGGACCGACGGCCCAGCTTGCCATTGAGTTCGTTGCGACGACGGCGGCCGCCGTCGAGCTTCAGCCCAGCGTGTTCACGCTGGCACCTGGCGAGCAGAGCACCCTGACCGCCACGGTCCGCGACGCGAACGGCAATCTCGTCAAGAACAAGATGGTTTCGTTCTCGCTGGAGGACATCACGGGTGGCTCGTTGACCACAGCCTCTGCGATCACGGACAGCCAGGGTCGCGCACAAAGCTCGTATATCGCCGGTACGTCCACCAGCGCAAAGGATGGCGTGAAGATCACCGCGTCGGTTGCGGGGGCCCAGCCGGACGAGGTCCATCTCACGGTGGCGCAACGTCAGGTGTTCATCACGCTGGGTACGGGCAACGAAATGGAGGAGCCCAACCAGACGCAGTACAAGATCCCTTACGTTGTGCAGATCACGGACGCGAATGGCAACGGTGTTGCGGGCGTTCCGCTGTCGCTGAGCGCACTGTCCGTCACCTACAGGAAGGGCTTGAGAACGAACACCGTACCCGTCGGCACGCAGGTGAACGCCACCTGCGCGGATGAGGATGCCAACCGTAACGGGTTGCTCGATCCGGGCGAAGATTTCAACTCGAGCGGCCGGATCGAGGCGGGCAACATTGTCACTGTCACGCCGCGCAATGCGGTGACCGATCAGAACGGCTTTGCCTTCCTCGAGGTGGTTTATCCCCAAGAGTACGCGTACTACCTTACGGTGAACCTGGAAGCGCGCGCCGCGGTCCAGGGCACCGAATTCGTCCGGTCCAGCGTCTTCCTGCTGCCCGGCACGAAGACGGATTTTGACGGCAACCAGGCTCCTCCCGGTCCGGTCAGTCCGTTCGGCGTGTCGACCGACTGCGCGAATCCGAACTGACCGTTCGTCGATCCGAGCTGGAGCGGGGGGCCGGGGGGG
>JADGHX010000029.1 GCA_019683695.1 Steroidobacteraceae bacterium | reverse complement strand
CCCCGCTCCCGGGCCGACCCCCCACACCGTATGCAGCGCCCCATCCGTAACATCGCGATCATCGCGCACGTCGACCACGGCAAGACCACGCTCGTCGACTGCCTGCTCAAGCAGTCCGGCACCTTCGCCGCCCACGAGAAGGTCGCCGAGCGGGTCATGGACTCGAACGACATCGAGCGTGAGCGCGGCATCACGATCCTCGCCAAGAACTGCGCCATCGAGTACGGCGGAACGCGCATCAACATCGTGGACACCCCCGGCCACGCCGACTTCGGCGGCGAGGTCGAGCGCGTGCTGTCCATGGTGGATGGCGTGCTGCTGCTGGTGGATGCCGTCGAAGGCCCGATGCCCCAGACCCGCTTCGTCACGAAGAAGGCGCTGGCGCTCGGCCACAAGGCCATCGTGGTGGTGAACAAGATCGATCGCCCGGGCGCGCGCCCCGGCTGGGTGGTCGATCAGACGTTCGAGCTCTTCGACAAGCTCGGCGCCACGGACGAGCAGCTCGACTTTCCGGTGATCTACGCCTCCGCCCTGCAGGGCTGGGCGAGCCTCGACGCCACCGAGCGCCAGCCCGGCATGGATGCGCTGTTCGAAGCCGTGCTGAAGCACGTGCCGCCGCCGCAGGCGGATGAAGGCGCGCCGCTGCAACTGCAGATTTCCACCCTGGACTACAACTCCTACGTGGGCCGCATCGGCATCGGCCGCATTCGCCGCGGCGCCGTGCGCCCCGGCCAGAACGTGGCGCTCCGCTACGGCAACGAGGATCGCGGCACCGCGCGCATCGGTCAGGTGCTCACGTTCAAGGGCCTCGAGCGCAGCCCCGTGGAGGAAGCCTTCGCCGGCGACATCGTCGCCATCACCGGCGTGGAGCAGGTGAACATCGGCCTCACGGTGTGCGATCCCGAAAACGCCGAGGGCCTCCCGCCCATCCGCGTGGACGAGCCCACCATCGCGATGAACTTTCAGGTGAACACCTCGCCCTTTGCCGGGCGCGAGGGCAAGTTCGTCACGAGTCGCCAGCTGCGCGAGCGTCTGCATCGCGAGCTGCAGAGCAACGTCGCGCTGAGGGTGGAGGACACGGACGAGCCGGACGTATTCCGCGTGCAGGGCCGCGGCGAGCTGCACCTCACCATTCTCATCGAGACCATGCGGCGTGAAGGCTACGAGCTCGCCGTCTCCCGTCCCCAGGTGCTCACGAAGGTGGTGGACGGCGTCGTGCACGAGCCGTACGAAGCGCTCACTGTGGATATCGAGGAAGCCCATCAGGGCGCGGTGATGGAGGCGCTCGGCTCACGTCGCGCCGAGCTCAACGACATGGCCGTGGACGGCCGCGGCCGTGTGCGCCTCGAGTATCGCGTGCCGGCGCGCGGCCTCATCGGCTTTCACGGCGAATTCCTCACGCTCACGCGCGGCACGGGGCTGATGAGCCATATCTTCGACGGCTTCGCGCCCGTGAAGGGCGAGATTCCCGAGCGGCGCAACGGCGTGCTCATCAGCAACGAGCAGGGCGAGGCCGTGGCCTACGCGTTGTGGAACCTGCAAGAGCGCGGCCGACTGTTCGTCAGCCCCGGCGAGAAGCTCTATGAAGGCATGATCATCGGGATCCACAGCCGCGAGAACGACCTGGTCGTGAACCCGATCAAGACCAAGAAGCTCACGAACATCCGCGCCGCCGGCAAGGACGATGCGATTCTGCTCACGCCGCCGATTCCGCTCACACTCGAGTACGCCGTGGAATTCATCGCCGACGATGAGCTCGTCGAGGTGACGCCCGAATCCATCCGCGTTCGCAAGCGCCTCCTGAAAGAGCAGGACCGCAAGCGCGCCGCCCGCAGCGGCGACGCCGCCTGATCACCTCACCCCCCGCCGGTCAGGTCCCTTGCCGGGCCTGATCGAGCGCCTCTCTCAGGCGCTGCGCCCAGCTCGTCAGAATCCGGTCCGCCTCCGCGGTGTTCGTTACGCGATTGGCGATCTGCAGCTCGTTGAGCCCGCGCTCCATCCCGCGCTTGCGATCGCGCACGCGCGCGAGCAGCGTGTTGGTCTCGGAGTCGTACAGCTCCGCGACGAGCGTCATCTCGCCCGCATCGATGACATACGTGCGCGTGATCTCGGCGCTGTTCGTGTCCGGAGCGTTGATGTAGAGATTCACGATCTGCGCCCGCACACGCAGCACGTCATCGCCGGGCTGATCGACGAGCGGGTAGCCGCCGCGCGTTTCCAGCTCGCGCCGGAACACCTCACGCGCAAGCTTCGCGAGGCCCTCGCGAATGGCCTGCGGATCGGTCCTGTCCAGGGGAACAGAGCGGCGCCGCGGATCCCAGTTCTTGTCGAAGGAGACTTCTACCGGATCCAGCATCACGCGCGTGTACCGGGAAAGATCGACGCCTTCGCGCACGTACACGGTATCGAGACCGGGGCGGCTCACGCGCGTGAGCCCCTCCCACGTCTCCGGCGCGCTCGACGCGCTGCCCATGTTTGCGCACGATGCCAACAGCAGAGCCGCAACCGCCAGCAAAGCCGAGCTCGCCCACGTCTGCTTCATGATGGCCTCACACCCGGTGCACGGGCCGCTTTTCAGGAGACCGGCGACGCAATCCGCGTGCCGCGAGGGCGCCGTTACACGTCGCGCGCGCCCCGGATGTCGATGAACTGCAGGAACTCCGCGCGAGTGCGTGCGTCCGTGCGAAACGTGCCGAGCATGCTGCTGGTGATCATCGACACGGCGCGCTTGTGCACGCCGCGCGTGGTCATGCACTGGTGGACGGCATCCACGACGACGCCGACGCCGCGAGGCTTCAGCACGTCGTTGATACAAGTGGCGATCTGGGCCGTGAGCTTCTCCTGCACCTGGAACCGCCGGGCGTAGCCGTCCACCACGCGTGCGAGCTTGCTGATGCCCACCACCTTGTTGGTCGGCAGATAGCCCACGTGCACGCGCCCGATGATCGGCGCCATGTGATGCTCGCAGTGTGACTCGAAAGTGATATCGCGCAGGACGATCATCTCATCGTAGCCGCCCACCTCTTCGAAGGTGCGACGGAGATAGTCCGCCGGGTCGATGTGATACCCGGAGAACCAGTCCCGGTACGCGTTCACCACGCGCTTCGGTGTGTCGAGAAGCCCTTCGCGCGTCGGGTCCTCCCCCGCCCAGCGCAGCAGGGTCCGCACGGCCTCTTCCGCCGCGCGCCGTGAAATTCTCCGGGGAGCGCCCGGCCGTGCTCTTTTCGTCTTCGCCATGGATCTGCCTGCTCGAACCGAAGCGGTCAGTTTAACCCGCGTGCGCCGCCCGGTGCGGCGGGAATGCTGGCCAATGCCCTGCGCGCGGCGGGCTCACGGGCTCGCCAGCGCCCGAAAACCCGGCGGTGTCGCGCCCAGGTGCCCGGACTGCGGCGTCTCGTCCAGGCGCTCGGCATGCAGCCTTTCCAGCAGCCCCGCGCATGTGTCGGCCGCGACGGGCGGACTGAAAAAGAAACCCTGGCCCGCCGTGCACCCGAGCGTGCGCAGGCACTCGAGCTGCTCAAGCGTCTCGATGCCCTCGGCCACGAGATGCAGCCCGAGGCTCCGGCCGATGCCGACGATCGCACTCACGATGGCCGCATCGTTCGCATCCGCCGCCATGTCGCGCACGAAGGCGCGATCGATCTTGAGGGCGTCGATCGGCAGATGCTTGAGATAGCTCAGGCTCGAATAGCCGGTGCCGAAGTCGTCCACGAGAATGCGGCACCCCAGGTTGCGCAGCGCGTGCAGGGCGCCGAGATTCTGCTCGGAGGTCTGCATCGCCCCCGTCTCGGTGATCTCGAAATAGAGCAGGCGCGGTTCGATGCCGGCGCCGCCGGCGATGCCGGCCACCGTGTCCGCGAGCCCGGGTTGCTCGAACTGGCGCACCGACAGGTTCACGGACACTGGCAGCAGCGGCACCTGCAGTCGCTGCCACGCCGCGAGCTGCTCGCACACGCGCTTCAGCACCCACTCGCCGATCTCGACGATGGCCCCGCTCTGCTCCGCGATCGGAATGAACCTCGAAGGCGGAATGAGCGCGCCTTCCGCCGTGCGCCAGCGAACGAGAGCTTCGAAGCTCACGGGCCGCAGCGTGCGCAGATCGAACGAGGGCTGGTATTCGACGAACAGCTCGCCCGCATCGATGGCGCGCCGGAGTGCGGCCTCCATGCTGAGCCGCTCGCTGAGGCGCGCGTTCATCTCGGCGGTGAAGAAGAGATGCGTGCTGCGTCCCCGCTCCTTCGCTTGATGAAGCGCGATGCCCGCGTGCTTGAGGAGCTGCTCCTGGGTCGTGCCGTCGTCCGGATACACGCTGATGCCGATGCTGGGCACGACGCTCAGACTCATGCCGTCCAGCTCCACGGGCACGCTCAGCTCCTTGCGGATGCGGCGTGCAATGGAATCGATCACGGCGATGCTCGGCAGCCCGGTGGCCACGACGACGAATTCATCGCCACCCATGCGCACGACAACGTCATGCGAGGCCACCGAATTCCGCAGCCGCTGGGCGATGAAATCGAGCAGGCGGTCGCCCGTGCCGTGGCCCAGGGAGTCGTTCACGTTCTTGAAGTGATCGAGATCGATGCACAACAGCGCGAGCCGGCCCTGATCGCGCTCCGCCCGGGCCAGAAGGCGCGGCAACACGCGTTGGAGGTGGAAGCGATTGGGCAGGCCGGTGAGAACATCCCGGCGGGCCAGACGGGACATCCGCCGTTGCTGCAGCAGCCGTTGTCGCTGCGAGCTTTCACTCGCGCGCCAGCTCCAGCTCAGAATCGCAACGAGCGCGGACGTCAGCAGCGCGAACCCGCCCAGCAACACCGCCACGACGAGGATCATCGTGTGCCGGGCGGCTTCGGTCGCCCGGTACTCGGCGAGGCCGTCTTGCAGCTGCGGAGACGTGCCGGGCTGGACTCTCGAGAGCTCCAGCGCAAGGCGCGCGATCTCGTCGTTCCGGCGCAGGTTCTCCGTCTGCACGCGATCGAAGGCCCGTGCGAGCACCGCGTGCGTGACGAAGAAGACCCCGACTGTCAGGACAATCGCGCCGAGGCAGGTCGTCACGAGGATCTTGGTGCGCAAGTGAGTGCGCCCCCTCAATGTGAAATTTCCGGCGCTACCGAGTTTTTCGGCAGCGCAGCGAGGCCGTTGAGGGCACGAGCGTGACCGGCGTCACGGTTTGGACGCGCGGCCGGCGAGGGTCAGCGGAGCAAGCGCTCCATGCGGGACACGAGGGTAGACGGCTGAACGTCGAGCGCCCTGGCGAGCTTGCAGAGCGTGGTGAGGGTGGGCTGGCGGATGCCCCGCTCGATCTGGCTGACGAAGGTGCGATCGACGTCGGCACTCAGGGCGAGGGCTTCCTGGGAGACACCCACGGCCATGCGCTGCTCGCGCAACACGCGCCCGAACGCCGCCGAAACTTGATCCGCACGCATCGTATCGTCATCATCTTGCCCTCCGAGGCTTAAGGTCCACGGAGTATAGTCTACAAGCCAGAGCTCATTTCTGTACGTTCACAGCAAGAATTCGCATGGAGCGCACGGCCGTATGGGATCAAGGTGCGGCCCTGCCGCCTGCACGAGGCGGCCATCCAGGGAGAGTTGCCATGTCAACCGCCGAAGAACAGTTTGCCGAAGACGTGCTGGCCTGTGTGGATGATCTGAACGAGGTGCTCCCGCGGCTCGCCGCGCGCTACGACGACCTCGTCATCATCGCCGCGCTCGCCGAGCATGTGGGCGGCGCCCTCTGCATTTTCATGCGAGCCGGCATCTGCAGCGCGGAGCAGGCCCGCCGCGTACTGGCCCACATGGAAGACACGGCCTTCGCGCGCTACGCGCCGAACACCGCGGAAATGCCTGAAAGCGTGCAATGACCGGGCGGCCGGGTGCCTTGCGGCCCGGGTGCTACACTTCCGGGCCGCAAGCCGGAGTCCCGTGCATGAACCCACAGTCGGAAACCAGCAACCTCGCCGTGTTCTGCGATTTCGAGAACATTGCGCTCGGGGTGCGCGATGCGCGTTATCCGCAGCTGGAGATCAAGCTCGTGATCGAGCGGCTGCTGCTGAAGGGCAGCATCGTGGTCCGCAAGGCCTATTGCGACTGGGACCGGTACAAGGAATTCAAGGCCGGCATGCATCAGGCGGGGTTCGAGCTCATCGAGATCCCGCACGTGAAGCAGTCCGGCAAGAACTCGGCCGACATCCGCATGGTCGTGGACGCGCTGGATCTCTGCTACACCAAGCCGCACGTGGATACGTTCGTCATCATCAGCGGCGATTCCGATTTCTCCCCGCTGGTGTCGAAGCTGCGGGAGAACAACAAGGCCGTCATCGGCGTGGGCGTGAAGAACTCCACCTCGGACCTGCTCACCGCAAGCTGCGATGAGTTCATCTATTACGACGATCTCGTGCGCCAGCATCAGAAGGCCCGGCCGGGCCGCCGCACGAAGAAGGCGGCTGCATCGGGCCGCGCCACGGCCGAAGCGGCCACGGAGCACGCGGAGGCCGGCGCGGCAGACGGCAAGGATCACGACCTCAAGCAGGAAGCCTTCGATCTCGTGCTTGCCACGCTCAACGCCCTGATCGCGGAACGGGGGGACGAGGAGAAGATCTGGAGCTCGATGATCAAGCAGACGCTCAAGCGCCAGCGCCCCGGGTTCAGCGAGAGCTACTACGGCTTTCGCTCGTTCAACGCGTTGCTGGAGGAAGCCGCCGCCCGGCGGCTCGTGAGCCTCGAGCGCGAGGGCAAGTCCGGCGGCTATGTCGTTCGCCTGCCGCCGGAATCGTAACGTCGCGCGACGCCTTTTCTATCGTTTATTGGACGCCTGCTCCACTTCGGCCGTCTTCACCGGCGCGCCGCTCGCCTTCGCTTCCGCAAGCAGGGAGGCACAGTCCGCATCCTCCGCCAGCCCCGGGTCGACGAAGGCCACCACGGCCGCGAGGGGCGTCACGAGCGCCGCGAGTGCCGCCGCAACGCCCTGCCCCGCCGTCTCACCTTCCGCGCCCAGCCCCACGGACGGCTTCCGCAGCGGACCGCGGATGGCGACTGGCGTCCGCACGCGAAAGAGCCGCATTTTCTTGGGCTGCCCCTTGATCTCGAGATCGAATTGTTCCTTGCCGAGCGCAACGTCGCCCTCGCCGGTGATGAGCACATTGCTCGTATCGAACACGAGGTGGCTCACCTTCAGATTGCCGTTCCGGGCCTCGAGTTGTGCCACTCCGCAACGGACATTCACTTTCTCTTTCGCATCCTGGATCAGCAGCCCCAGCCCGCGTGCCACATTGATGCCCGTGAGCTCGGCGAACGCCTCGCGCACCTCACCGCGAGGAAGCACCGCGGTGATGCTGCCATTGCTGCTCGAGACGAACTCGTGCACTGAGTTGCCTTCGCCTTCGAGCTTCACGCGCGCGCGCAGCACGCCATCGACCGGCGCTTCGGTGGCCTTCCTGGGTTTGAACTGCCCGAGCTGCACGTTGCTCACGCGCGCGTCGATCGAGGTGTGCGCCACGTTCTCACGCGCATCGAGCCGCAGGGTGCCGGCGATCCTGCCCTCGGGCATCTCGAGCACGAATGGCTTCAGCGTCAGCACGCCCGCCTGCAGAGTGATGTTCAGCGCGGCGGCCCGTAGCGGAAACCGTTCCGTCTTCACGGCATGCGCCACATATTCGACGTCCGCGTCCATCGCGCGCACGCGCGCTACCTTGAGCTGCGCATCGGGGAACAGCCGGCGCTGAGCGGCCATCTGCTTCGCGATCCGTGACTGTTCCGGCGCCACGGCCTCGCCCTTCTTCAGCGAGGGTGGCGCGCCGAACCACGTCGCGACGTCGTCCAGATCGAGCGAGCGCGATTCCACGCGCGCCGTGACGCGCGGCCGTTCGTTGCGCAAATCGACGGTGGCCTCGCCGCGCATGTCGCTGTCGCCGACCTTTCCGGAAAGATCATCGAACACCACGTGCAGCCCGTTCCGCACCATGCGCCCGGACACGCGATATGGCGGCGTATTGGGAAACGCAAGACCCGTCACCGAGTACAACCGCGCGAGGTCATCCCCCGTGACGACGAACTTGCCGCGGATCGCGTTGAGATCGAACGCCTTCGCGACCTCCCCCTGCGCAGTGACATCGAGATCCCCGGCGTGCAGCTCGGCCTCGAAGGGATAGGGCCTGCCCGGTCGCGCGTTCGCGAGAGCCGCTCCGTTCACCTGCAGACGAAACGGCCGGCCATTCAGCTTGCCGAGATTCACCAGCCGGAATGGGCGATCACCACGAGCGGCGCGCGTCTCGCTCGCCTCGAGCCGCCCTTCGAGGGTCACCTCGCGCAGGGCGTCGCGGTACCACATCTGGCCTGCTTCGATTTCGAAGCGGTGGACCACCGGCAGAACCGGAGCCTTTCGCGGCTCCTTCTTCTTTTTCGCGAGTTGCCAGTTCGCCCGGCCGCTCGCGTCGCGCCACAGGCGCAGCTCGGGATGCTTCACGCTGAGGCGCGGCAGGATGATCTCGCCCCACAGCAGCGGCAGCAGACGAATCTGCGCCGTCACACGCTCGGCACGAAACATCGACGCGCCGTCCGCCCAGGGCGGGTCGCCGATCTCGAGCCCGGTCACCGTGATCGTCGGTGCAAGCGACAGCGGCCACACGTCCAGCGTCCCGTGGATGCGCACCGGGCGGCCAAGCTTCTCCGAAGCCATGCGCGTCACCGGCCCTCGCAGCGCGTTCCAGTCCATGAGGGCCGCTGCGAGGAACAGGATGGCGACGAACGTGCCGATGCCGATGCCCGTCCAGAGCAGCACCCGGCCGGCTCGCGTTCGGGGACGAGTGAGGAAGCGCAATGCCATGCTACTCATAACGCACGAGCGGACGGCGGTTCCCCCGTGCGTACGCGCTCAGAACGTGAACGTGGCTCCCGCCAGCGCCTCGTACTGGAAGAACGTCGAGCCGCTGGCCCGAATGGAGCACACACCACCGAACGACCCGGACGCGCAGAACACGGCCGAATCGGTGTCGATGAACGTGAGATAGCCGCGGGCTTCCAGCCGCACGCCAAAGCGCGCGGTGATGGGCACACGCACGCCCCCGGCCAGCGAAATGGAGAAGCGCGTTTCATCGTCCGCCGCGGCATCGTCCGGCGAGATACGCGTGACGCCGAGGCCGCCGGCAAGGTAAGGCGTGAAGCGGCGCGGCTCCTCGGATTCCAGCGTGCCGCCGATATGCAGATAGTCCACGTCGACATCCAGCCCGCCGACCGGCGAGTCCGCCTTGAACCGGGTGGGTTGCCGCGCAAAGAACAACTCGTACTGCGAGACTTCGTCGAGGCGCAGATTGAGCGCGAGCCCATACGCCGCGTGGTCATCGAGGTCCGCGTCTTCGTCCGAGCCCTCCACATCGAAATCGCCGCCGGCGCGATACCCGATGAAGGGCGTGATTTCGAAGCGCGGCCGGCCCGTGCTCTCCTCCTCTGCCGAACCATCCGCCGCGAATGCGGAGCTGGCGATGCCGAAGGAGACGAGCCCCACGGCCAGATGAACAACTGCACTTCGCATGACAGAACACCGTTTCAGCGCGACAACGCCGCACGAATGATGCGCCATGCAGCCCCTGCGCGCACGCTGTATCCTCGCGCATCCTCCTTGTGATGCTGTTCGCCGCGATCGTCTTGCGATGAAGCATTCCACGAAGCTCACGTGCACCCGGCTGTACACCGGCCCAGATGGCGTCTCGCACTTTGCCGATGAGGCGCTGCTGCTCTCGGCGCTCGGCAATGAGGGCATCCAGGCGGCATTGGCCGTGAGTCGCATCGGCGACGTGCGCGGGGCCACGTTTGCATCGCTGAAGGCGGGCACGACCGAAGACTGGCATCCGGCACCGCGCAGGCAGGTGATGGTCTGCCTGCGTGGCATCGTCGAAGTGACTGCGGCGGATGGTGAAAAGCGCCGACTGACGCCGGGCCAGTTCATTCTGCTGGAAGACACAAGCGGCAAAGGCCACATCACGCACGCGGCGAGCGCGGAAGATCACGTAGCGCTGGCCCTGCCGGTGCCGGATGCCTTCCCGGCAAAGACGTAAGACGTCGACTTCATCTCCGCGAGCACCTGCGCACCATCACGCGCGCAAGTGCTGGGACATCAGCTTATCCATTTCCTGCGCGCACAGTGGCATATCCAGTACAGAGTCGCGCAATGCGCTGGTAGCCTTCGCGTCTTGTTGAACAGAATGCCGAAGGCGTGAGAAGACTTTTCCGATTCGCAATCCTGGGCCTTGTGGCCGGCCCGATCCTGGGCTCGAGTGTGGTGCAGGCCAATGTGCCGTCCCAACCGCCGCCGCCCGCCTCCCATGAGCTGCGCCACGTGAAGGTGGACGCGGCCGAAACCGCAGGCGAGCTGCGCTCCCTTCAAGGCGTGAACGGCGCACCCGGCAAGGGTTTTCACAAGCCGATCCGTTTCACCTTCGGCGGCTGGAACATTCCGGGCGACTGGGAGGCGACGCAGGGTTATCGACAGGCGCGCATCGACCTCGTGCGCACGCACGATTCGTACGGCGCCGGTGACATCGACGCTCGCTTCCCGGACACACCGAATGCGCTCATCGAGCCCGAGCGTACCGGGCTCAGCATCTTCCCGGACCCGAACGCCGATCCGAAGGATCCGAAGAGCTACAACTTCGGCCCGACGGATCGTCTCATCGCCTCGATCAAGGCCGTGGATGCCGAAGTCATGTTCCGGCTCGGCCGAAGCGAAGGCGCGAACGTCGAGCCGCCGAAGGATTTCGATCGCTATGCCGAAGTCGTGAAGCACATCGTGCTCCACTACAACAAGGGCTGGGCGAACGGCTTCCACTACAACATCCGCTACTGGGAAGTGTGGAACGAGCCGGACCTCGGAAAGATGTTCTGGGGCGGCACACCGCAGCAGTACTTCGAGCTCTATGAAAAAGTGGCGCGCGCCGTGAAGCAGGCGGACCGCCGCGCCCGGGTGGGCGGGCCGGCGCTCGCGCGGCCGAATGATGCCAACCCGTATCTCGACGACTTCCTGCGCTACGTGCGCGCCCACAAGGTGCCGCTCGATTTCTATTCATGGCACTGGTACGCCACGGACTCGAACGATCCGCTGGACATGATCCGCGTGGCGCGTGACCTGCGCGCGCGGCTCGATCGCCACGGCTTCCGCAAAACCCTGAGCGTGCTCAACGAGTGGAACTACGGTCTGCTCGAGCCGCTGCCGTCGGACCTGCAGCGCGCAGGCTTCGTCGCCTCCACGCTCGTGTACATGCAGGACGCGCCGATCGACATCTCCGCCCTGTATCGCGCGGACAATGTCTTCGGGAAGAACGGCACCACGCCGGACAAGACGGGCCAGGCCCTCATCGCGCTCGGGCGCATGAAAGACACGCCGGTGCGGCTCGCGGCACAGGGCGGCGACCAGAACGGCTTCGCGGTGCTGGCCGGCCGTTCGCGGGATCGCGATACGGTGCAGGTGCTGATCAGCAACTATCAGATTCCCGCGGAATTCATCGGCCCTCGCTCCGGGCCGGACGTGCTCAAGGTGGGTACGCAGTTTGAGGTACAGCTGCTCGAACGCCGGTCTGTCACATACAGTAACAATCGTGGCTACGACCTCACCGTCGAGAATCTCGCCGAGCGCCCGTACACCGTCGAACGCTATCGGATTTCCGGCGACAGCGATTTCGCCCTCGTGGAGCGCACGGAACAGCGCGGCCCGCGCATCCGGCTGAGCGCCTCCATGCCGCCCCCTGGCATCGAGCTCATCGTGCTTAGGAAGCACTGAGTCGTACCTCTTTTGGAGGACACGCGCGATCCGTAACCGGCGGCTCGCCGCCTGCGTGGCACGGAGCGACGCGGCAGCTGTGCAACATGCTTGGCCTCGCCATAGCGCACGGTTATAGTTCGCACCCCCTTTTCAGGGGCTCCTCGAACGGCTGCAGCAGGCTCGCACGCCGCGCTGATCGCGGCCTTCGACCCCATCGGAGCTGGGATCGATGCAGAACCTCAACTACACGCGCGCGGCCCGTTCCCTGGCAGCGCTGATCCTCCTCGCGGGTGTTGCTTCCTGCGGACGACAGCAGGCGCCTCAGGCTCCGCCGCCGGTTGAAGTGGGTGTCGTCGAAGTGCGACCCCGGCCGCTTGCCCTCACGCTGGAACACCCGGCACAGCTGCGCGGCGTGCGCGAAGTGGAAGTCCGCGCGCGCGTGTCCGGCATCCTGCTCCGGCGCCTGTACAAGGAAGGCACGCGCGTGAAGGAAAACGAGCTGCTGTTCAAGATCGACCCCGCGCCTTTCCAGGCGCAGGTGGAGCGCGCGCGCGCCGAGCTCGGCGTGCAGCAAGCGAACCTCCAGCAGACACAGCGCGAGCGCAATCGCATTGTGCCGCTCTACGAGCAGGGGCTCGTGAGCCTGCGCGATCGGGACGCGGCGATCGCCGCGCATGAAAGCGCCGTGGCGGCCGTTGCCGCGGCGCAAGCCGCGCTGCGCTCGGCCGAGCTGGACCTCTCGTATACCGACGTGCGTGCGCCCATCGCCGGCCTCACGAGCCGCGAGGTGCGCTCGGAAGGCAGCCTTGTCACCGCGGGCACGGACTCCAGCCTGCTCACGCACATCGTGCAGGTCGATCGGTTGTACGTGGAGTTCGCGATGCCCTCGGCCGAGGCGGAAAGCCTGCGCGCCGCCATGGCTGGCGACGGCGCCGGCAAGGTCGCGGTGCGCGTCATGAGTACGCAGGGCGACACGCTCGTCGAAGACGCACGCATCGAGTTCATCTCGCCTGCCGTGGGCGACCAGACCGGGACGGTCGCGGTGCGCGCGATCTTCGAGAACAAGAACGACGCCCTGCTGCCGGGTCAGGTCGTGCGCGCGCGTGTGGAAGGCGTGAACATCGCCGGCTCGCTCGTCATCCCGAAACGGGCCGTTCTGCACAGCGTGCAGGGGTCCATCGTCTGGGTGGTGGGCCCCGACGAGAAAATTGCACCACGTCCGGTACACCTGGGCGTCACGTCGGGCAACGACGTTGCCGTCGTGAATGGCCTCGCCGCCGGGGACCGCGTCGTCGTGGAAGGGATTCTGAAAGTGCAACCCGGCGCAGTCGTGAAGGCGGTGGCGCTGCAGCCGGACGGCACGATGCCGGCGCCTGCCGGGCAGCCGTCCGCACCGGCCGAACAGCCTGCGAGCCAGGCCGCGCAGGCCGACGGCAAGGACGGGAAGGCGTGATCTCGAACTTCTTCATCGACCGGCCGCTGTTCGCCGCGGTCGTGTCGGCATTCATCGTCATTGCGGGGGTGGCGTCGTTCCGCGCGCTGCCGATTTCCATGTATCCGGACATCGCGCCACCCGCGGTGCTGGTCTCCACGTCGTATCCGGGCGCCAGCGCAGACGTCATCGCCGAAACGGTGGCCGCGCCGCTCGAGCAGGCGCTGAACGGCGTGGAGGGCATGCTCTACATGCGCTCCGCGAACTCCTCGAGCGGCGCCATGCAGCTCACCATCACGTTCGCGGTCGGCACGGACCCGGATATCGCCGTCATCAATGTGCAGAACCGCGTGCAGAGCGCCCTGCCCCTGCTGCCCGAGGAAGTGCGCCGCCAGGGCGTCACGGTCGCGAAGAGTCTGCCGAGCTTTCTTCAGGTGGTGACGCTCGACGCGCCGGACGGGCGGTACGACTCGCTGTTCATCTCGAACTACGCCATCGTGAACGTGTTCGACGAGCTGCGGCGCATTCCGGGCGTGGGAGACCTGCAGGTGTTCGGGGCACGCGAGTACTCCGTGCGCATTTGGCTCAAGCCCGACAAGCTCGCCGAGCTGGGCCTCACGCCGGGCGACGTCGCCGCTGCCGTGCGCGAGCAGAACACGCAATCCGCGGCGGGCCGGCTCGGTGATGAGCCCATGGTGCGCCGTGTGGATCTCACGCTCACCGTCACGTCGCAGACCCGCCTCTCGGATCCGGAACAGTTCGAGCGCATCGTGCTCAAGACCGGCGATGCCGGCGAAGTCGTGCGCCTGCGCGACGTGGCTCGTGTGGAGCTGGGCGCGCGCGACTATTCCTTCGGCATGACCCGGCAGGGCCGGCCGGTTGTGGGTGCCGCCGTCGTGCTCGCGCCTCGCGCGAATGCGCTGCAAGTGGCGCAGGCCGTGTACGACAAGATGGAGGAGATCGGCGCCCGCTTCCCGGCGGGGCTGACGTGGGCCATTCCCTACGACACCAGCAAGTACGTGCGCGTGTCGATGGAGGAAGTCGCCAAGACGCTGGTCGAGGCGATGGTGCTCGTGTTCCTCGTCGTGTGGCTGTTCCTGTACAACCTGCGCGCCACACTGATTCCGACCATGGCCGTGCCCGTGTCGCTCATCGGCACGTTCGCGGGCATGCATCTGCTCGGGTTCTCCATCAACTCCCTCACGATGTTCGGCATGGTGCTGTCCATCGGCATCGTGGTGGACGACGCCATCGTCGTGCTGGAAAACGTGGAGCGCCACATGCGCGCCGAGCACGTGGACCCGAAGGAAGCCACGCGCCGTGCGATGAGCGAGGTGAGCCGGCCCGTCATCGCGATCGTGCTGGTGCTGAACGCGGTGTTCCTGCCGGTGGCGTTCCTGGGCGGCCTCGTCGGTGAGATGTACCGGCAGTTCGCCATCACAATCGCCGTTTCCGTCACCATCTCCGGGTTCGTGGCACTCACGCTCACGCCGGCCATGTGCGCGCTGCTGCTGAAGACGGGCGAGGTCGAGCCCCGTGGCCTGCTCGCGCACTTCGACCGATGGTTCGGCAATTTCACGAACGGCTACATCCGTGGCGTGGGCTGGGTGCTGCGCCACCGGCGCATGGCGGCGGGCTTCATCGTGGTGATACTCGGCGGCATCCTGCTGCTGACGCGCACGGTGCCCACTGCACTGGCGCCCGATGAGGACCAGGGCTACGTCATCGCCATCGCCGCCTTGCCTCCGGCCGCATCACTGCAGCGGACGGACGCCGTGCTCCAACAGCTCGACCAGGCCGTCTTCAAGCATCCGGCGTACGCGGACAACTTCACGGTCAGCGGGTTCGACGTGCTGACCAATGCCCAGCGCAGCAATGCCGGGGTGAGCTTCATCATCCTGAAGGACTGGTCCGAGCGCACGGACGAAGGCATGTCCTCGCAGGAAGTGGCGGGCGCGCTGTATGGCGCGGCCTCGCGCATCCGCGATGGGCTCGTGTTTTCGCTCGCGCCGCCCGCCATCGAGGGCCTTTCGAACACCGGTGGTTTCGAAGGCTTCGTGCAGGCGCGCCAGGGCAATGACTATCGCGCGCTCGAGATGGCCACGCAGGCGCTCGTCGCCGCAGCGGCGAAGCGGCCGGAGCTCACCGGCGTGGGCACCTCGTACTCCGCGGGCGTGCCGCGCGTGCAGGTGAACGTGGACCTCGAGAAGTCGAAGCTGCTCGGCGTGAGCCTGGACGACGTGAACCTCACGCTGCAGAGCACGTTCGGCGCCTATTACGTGAACGACTTCAACCGCAACGGGCGTGTGTACCGCGTGCACATGCAGTCCGAAGGGCAATATCGCGCGCACCCGGAGGACCTGCGGGATGTCTACGTGCGGTCCTCGTCGGGGACCATGATCCCGCTCACCGCGGTGGCGACCGTGAGCGAAGTGACCGGGCCGGACGTGATCGAGCGCTTCAACCTCTTCCCGTCCGCGCGGCTCTTCGGCGAGCCGGCGCCGGGGTACAGCTCGGGGCAGGCGCTCGCGGCCATGGAGGAGCTCGCGGCCCAATACCTGCCGGACGGCTACGAGCTCGCGTGGTCCGGTCAGTCCTTCCAGGAGAAGACGAGCCAGCAGAACACGGCGGGCATTTTCGGGCTCGCGGTACTCATGGTGTTCCTCATTCTGGCCGCGCAGTACGAGCGGCTCACACTGCCACTGGCAGTGATCCTGGCGGTGCCGTTCGCGGTGTTCGGTGCGTTCGTGGCGGTGTGGCTCCGCGGAATCTACGCAGATCTCTACCTGCAGATCGGGCTCGTCACGCTCGTGGGGCTCGCCGCGAAGAACGCGATCCTGATCGTGGAATTCGCATCACACATCCATCGCGAGGGTGGCAAGAGTCTCGCGGAGGCGGCCATGGAAGCCGCACGGCTGCGCTTCCGGCCGATTGTCATGACGTCGCTGGCGTTCATTCTCGGCGTGGTGCCGCTTGCGGTGAGCACAGGCGCCGGTGCCGCCAGCCGGCATTCGATCGGAACGGGCGTCATCGGGGGCATGCTCGCCGCCACGTTCATTGCGGTGCTGTTCATTCCGCTGTTTTTCGTGTGGACCTCGCGCATGGGTGAATGGGTGCGCGAGCGGCGCGCGCGTTCGCGCATGCAGCGAAGCCCGGCCGCGTAAGCGGCCGCGGCTTGCCCACGCCCTACTTCTCCCCTCGCTGCAGCTTCACGAGCCGACGCCGGTCGCGCTTGTCCGGCCGCGTGTCCGGCCGCGGCCGGCTCATCTCCGCGAGCCGATGCTGCTCGCGCAGCTTCGCACGACGCTCGGCGCTGGCCGGGGTTTCCGCATAGTGCGTGCGCGCCTCCGGCGCGGGGCCGCGCCGCACGGGTAATCCGATTACATCGAACTCTGCAGACATGCCATCCAGCGTGAGGCTGATGCGGTCGCCCACGCGCACGGCGTGAGCGGGCTTCACGCGTTCCCCATTCAGATGCACCTTTCCACCGCTCACCGCCTGTGCCGCGAGCGAACGCGTCTTGAAGAACCGCGTGCACCACAGCCACTTGTCGATACGGTGGCGCTCGGATTTCGGATCCTCAGCGGACATCAACCGTTCCTCTGCGCATGGACCTGACCGTGAGCTTATCGGATCGCACGCTGCGCGAGCACTGCGCCAGAACGTTGGGCGACTGGCATCACAAACGCGATACGCATTCAACACCTGATTAGTCTCGCGCTCACGCTCTCGCCAGATCCGCTCCGCGCGGATGCCAAATGGAACGCGCCTGTGACAAGCTCAGCATCGCGCGCGACAGACACGTTGGTGCGAGCATCCGGCGACGGGCCGACTCATGCGCCATATCCCCATCGGACCGTGGGAGGGGCGGATCATGCGAATCGCAGTGCTGTTTGGCGGAACGAGCGAAGAACGGGACGTCTCCATCGCCAGCGCGGCGCAGATTGTCCCGGCGCTGCGTGGCCTCGGCCATACAGTGTACGCGGTCGACACGGCGACCGGGCGCCTGAGCGACGACGAAGAGCGCAAGCTGCTCGCAATCTCGGTGGCCGTGGAGCCGCCCGCGAATACCGAGATCCGGGAGCTACGCGGGCGCGCCCCAGTGTTCGCCGCCAGCGTGTTCGATCCGCGGGACGTGGATGTCGTCTTTCTCGCCCTGCACGGCGGAGCTGGCGAGGACGGGCGACTGCAAGCCATGCTTGATCTGGCTGGCATGGCCTACACCGGCAGCAATCACATCGCGAGCGCTGCCGCCATGGACAAGGACCTTTCCAAGCGCCTCTTTCGCGCGGCGGGCGTGCGCACGCCGGATTGGCTCATGGCGCCCGCGACCACCGACGCAGTGGCCGAAGCGCTGGGCTGGCCGGTTGTCGTCAAGCCGAACCGGCAGGGCTCCACAGTGGGCCTGAGCGTGGTGCATGAGCCCGCGCAGCTCGACAATGCGATCGAGACGGCACGCGCGTTCGACACGGAGGTGATGATCGAAAGCTTCATTCCCGGGCGGGAGTTCACCGTGGGCATTCTCGAAGGGCAGGCGTTGCCGGTCGGCGAGATCATCGTGCCCGGTGAGGTCTTCGATTATCAGTCGAAGTATCAGGAAGGCGGCGCGCGCGAGGTGTTCCCCGCGGACATCCCCGAGAAACTCGCATCGTGCATGCAGAAGCAGGCCGTTCGCGTACACACGGCACTGAAGCTGGGCGCGTACAGCCGCGTGGATTTTCGCCTGGACCATGCCGGCCACGCCTGGTGTCTCGAAGTGAATTCACTGCCGGGCATGACCGCAACGAGTCTGCTGCCGCAAGCTGCGCGCGCAGCTGGCATCGGCTTCGCACAGCTGCTGGAGCGTATCTGCCGAGGTGCTATCCGGCCGCGTTGACGCCCGGCGCCACTTCCGGCTTCGAAGCTCTGACGACGAGATCGCCCGCGCCGGATCTGCGCGGGCCTGATGGTGCAGTCTCGATAACGATACGTGGTTCTGCTTCGAACGCGCCTGTGCCATGCCGCACGTGCATCACATGAAACCAGTTTCCTTGCGCCACGCGGCTTTCAGAATGCGCTTCACGCACTGAACGCGTGCGATCCCCTTCCCGTTGCATGTTGGTCGACCGAAAGGCCGAGCCTTTCTTCAGGAGGATATTCCCATGCGGCATATGAAGACGTGTTCTGGTCTCATGGTGATCGGTACGGCAGTGACACTCGGCGCAGGCGGCGCGCTTGTATCGGGTACTGCCACGGGTCAGGCCAATGGCAATGGCGGCAACGCATGCGCGGGGCTGCCGAGTCACGCCGCGCTGGAGTCGGCACTGAAAGCCGCGCAAAGCGAAAACAACGGCGGCTTCGGGCTGAACATGTGGGGCTCCATCGTGAATCGGGACGGCGTGGTATGCGCCGTGGCGTTCACCGGAAGCAACCGAGGTGATCAGTGGCCCGGCAGCCGCGTCATTTCCGCGCAGAAGGCGAACACGGCCAATGCGTTCAGCTTGCCGAGCCTCGCACTCTCGACGGCAAACCTGTGGGCGGCTGTGCAGCCGGGCGGCTCACTCTATGGTCTTCAGCACAGCAACCCGGTGGAAACCGAAGTGGCCTACCAGGGCCCGGCGCAGAACTTCGGGCAGAGCAACGACCCGATGGTCGGGCAGCGCATCGGTGGCGTGAACGTGTTCGGCGGCGGACTAGCGCTGTACAACCAGCAGGGGCAGCTGCTCGGCGCCATCGGCGTGAGCGGCGACACCTCATGCGCGGACCACAACATCGCGTGGCGCACGCGTCACACGCTCGAGCTGGACTGGGTGCCCGCCGGCGTGAGCTCGGATAACGACGACAACATCAACTATCAGGGCATCGTGCCCGACCCGAGCCTCGAGAACGATTTCTCGCACCCGATCTGCACGATCGCGGGAGAGGACACGGTCTCGAACATCAGCGAATCGTTGCCGAACGTGCGGCGCGAGGAGGACTGACGCGTCATCAAGCCCGCGAGGATCTCGCCGGCTGGAAGATCCCGCGGGCTCACGCCTGTGTCGCGTATAGAATGAGTCCCATCAACCGTGGGCACGCAGGGGGGGCCGGATGAAGTCAGCGAACAGCAAGAAAAAGCGCCCTGCCAGGCACGTCGTGGCAAAGGCGACGTCGCCGCGCAGGCCAGCCGCGAAAAAGGCCTCACCGCACAAGACCGCGGCCCAGAGGCGCAAGACGACGCCGAAAGCGCAGTCCCGCGGCAATGGCGAGCCCGTGCTTCTCTCAGGCGGCAACCCTCAGATCCCGAAAGGCTACGGCGACGGCCCTGTGCAGGCCCAACGTGAGCAAGGCGGTCAAAGGGAACTCGCCGTTTTACGGGATGGAGCGCCAAGGCTGGTTCCTCAGCATGCATTGCTTCACACACTACGTGAAAGTGGCATTCTTCCGGGGCACATCGCTGCGGCCTGTGCCGCCCGGCGGATCGAAGCACAAGGAAGTGCGCTACCTCGATATCCGCGAGCACGACCCGATTGATGAGGCGCTGCTCGCCTCCTGGGTGAAGCAGGCCAGCCAGTTGCCGGGCGAGCGCATGTGAGCGCGTCGCGACGCAAGACATCAATGGGCACGAGGCTGGGTACACGCATGAAGAAGACAACGCGAACGCTGAAAAGGATGAAGAGCGGCCCGACTCGCGCGCAAGGCGCGGAGTCCGCGTCCAGGCTGATCGACGCGAGAATTCAGGAGCTGGGCGATTGGCGTGGCGAGATGCTTGCGCGCATCCGCAGTCTCATCAAGGAGGCGGACCCCGAGGTCGTCGAGGAATGGAAGTGGCGAGGCGTTCCGGTGTGGTCCCACGCCGGGATTCTCTGCACCGGTGAGACCTACAAGAACGTCGTGAAGATGACCTTCGCCCGAGGCGCCTCGCTGGAGGACCCTTCGGGCCTGTTCAACTCCAGCCTCGAAGGCAACGTCCGGCGCGCCATCGATTTTCACGAAGGCGACACGATCAACGAGAAGGCCTTGAAGGCGCTCATTCGCGCCGCCGTGGCGCTGAATGAGTCGACGCAGGCGGCTCGCTCCGCCAAGCGCCGGAAGGGTGCGAAGCGCGCCTAGACCGCGTACTTGGGCGGGGCACGGCCGCCTCGACATGCGCCGGGAGGGTGCCATCCTGGACGCCCGTCTAGATCAGGGAAGAGCGCATCACGAAACCTCGCGCCGTGACAAGCACTGCTCATCAAGCGGCGGCGACTACACGGTTGAGATTGGCCCGTTCCCCGAGATCGCAAACATCGACCGGTGCTGTTGCTCTCCCATGTCGGCGTGGGTTGCGATTCGCCCAAACAGCTTCTGATCAGCAGGACCCCGGAAGGTGGGCTTGCCGCACGGGCAATACTCGGCACAGTGCCTTGAATGTCCCCGCCTTGAGCTCCCGATGCCCCGCCATGAATCGGGGAACGTCCAGAGGGTAGACGGGAGAATGAAGTTCGCGGACACGCAGGCGGCCCGACCGTGTGCCCGGGTGTTCGCGAACCGCAAGCTTGCGATCTGGAACGGCCGCCCGTTTCACATGTAGGCTCTCCACCCAAAAGACGAAGCAATCCCTTTGATGGACCTGAACCCCGACCAGCCGCACCGCTACCCTCGCCGCATCTTGTTGGCGGCGACAGGCCTGTCACCGCAGATCGTTACAGAGACTCTGTATGCGTTGGCCGTACGCCCGGCGGAAGGAAGGCCAGCGTATGTACCCACCGAGGTCCGCCTGATCACGACAGTGCGAGGACGGGAGCAAGCAATTAATAACCTGTTGATGTCGGCTGCGGGCCGGCCAGGGTGGTTCCGGCGCCTGCGCACCGATTATTCCCTGCCCGAGATCCGTTTTGACGAATCCTGCATTCACGTAATCGCGGGTGCGAACGGTCTTCCCATGGAAGACATCCGTACGCCGGGCGACAACGAATACGCGGCGGATTACATCACCGCGATCGTTCGCGAGTTGACAGGCGACACGGCCGCAGCGCTGCATGTTTCGCTGGCGGGGGGCCGCAAGACAATGGGTTTCTATCTCGGGTACGCACTATCCCTGTTTGCACGTCCTCAAGATCGACTGAGTCACGTCCTCGTTTCGCGCCCATTCGAATCGAATCCGGACTTCTACTACCCGACGCCATACGATCAAGTTCTCCAGACGCGCGACGCCCCGCCCCTGGCGGTGAATGCTCGCGATGCACAGATTTCTCTGGCAGAGATTCCGATCGTGAGCCTCCGTCATGGATTGCCGAAGGAGCTCATAGAAGGCAAGGCGACATTCAACGCCACCGTGGCGGCAGCCCGTGCGGCGCTCGCACCGCCTGAGCTGATCATCGACGTGCGCAACAGGCGTATTCGAGCGGGCGGCCGCGTCATCGATCTCGAGCCAGCTCTTTTCGCTGTCATGGCGGTGCTTGCATACCGTACAAAAGCAGGATTGCCGCCTCTCAGAGCACCTGCGAAGGCCTGTGTGGACCAAGAATGGTGCGCCGAGTATCTGCGAGATCTCGCGGCAGCCTGCGGTGAGCTTCACATACCCGACAGCGTCGAGGACGCCATAAGCGCCTCAAAGGGCGTTATCGATGACTATTTCGCCCAAAAGCTGAGCAAACTCCGCCGCCGTATCACGACAGCACTCGGACCTGCCGCCAATACGTACGGTATCGACAAAGGTACGAGCCGCCAAAGGCACTACAAGCTTGCGATTCCGCCGGAGAGCATTCGTTTTGCGCAAATTGACCGAGCGGGTTGAGGGCTTAGGAGCGAACTACCAATGGAAGCAATTACAGGCAGCGGAATGAAGCAGAAGACTTATAAGCAGTTGACGTATCAGGTCAGTTTCACGACGCCTGCCTTCCTTGGGAACGCAACTCAGGACGCACAATGGCGGACACCTCCGTTGAAGGCGCTTCTGCGCCAATGGTGGCGAGTCGGCTATGCGGCACAACATGCGTTTCGTGTAGACCCGGACCAGATGCGACATGAGGAGGGCCGGTTATTCGGTCACACATGGCTTGACAAGGACGCGGACGAGGCCGGCCGAAACGTTTCAGCACGGAAGAGTCTCTTGAGGCTGCGACTTGTTGACGCGCAAACGCCGACCGGCGTGGCATGGAGCAAAGGGGCTCAGAAGGGAATTGCGCCACTTTCCGACAGCCTTTCAACGAGCTATGCGTGGTTTGGGCTGATCAGGCGAGGTGGAAACCTCCCGGATCGAACTGCCATCAAGGCTTCGGGCTACGAGAGCAGCAGGACGCTTCTGCTCGCGTTCCCGGCCGAGCACACCGAAATCTTTCACCGGACATTGTCGCTGATCCACGCATTCGGCACCGCGGGCAGCCGATCCCGCGGTGGATGGGGCTCCGTGCATCTGGATCCTCCGGATCGCGAGGTGAAGCAAGACCCTGGATTGGATGTCGGCGCCTTTGCCGAGTATTCCCGCGACTGGAAAGTTTGTCTTGACGATGACTGGGCAATGTCACTGGCGAGGGACGAGAGCGGCCTTTGGATCTGGCACAGCAAGAACACGTTTTCGCAGTGGCATGAGGCCATCAGAGCAATTGCGGAGGAAAGGAAGCGCGTGCGCTCGCTCCTGGACAAGCCACGGCGGGCCGTTCTCGGATTCGCCAAGAATGGACGAATGCCGAGCCCGTTACGTTGGAAGGTTATCAGAGGCACGTCAGGCGAGTTGTTTGTGCGCGCGTTTGCCATGCCGCATCAACTGCCGAAGGACAATCGAGCATTACTCGACACAGCCGCTTTCAGAAGAACCTGGCAGGAGATCGTAGCGGCGCTCGACGCATCGGGTGTCGTCGCGCGTGCTGTAAGCAAAGCGGTCATGCGATGAAGGGTTGAAGAATGGACAGGGCGAACTTCTGGAAGACGAAGCTTGCGGCTCGTATTCACGACCCAGCCGAAAAGGCCCTCGTGCTGCTGCGTGACCCCGCGGGCCACGAAGGCGGGACGTCGAAGACACTGATACGGCTTCTCGGACTCGAAGAGATTCGGTCCGAGACCATCACTGCAGACGGCGACCACGCGCTTTCGAGCGTGCTGTTCAGGAAGGGACTTCCCCGTGAGCTGTATCGGCACGTCCAGCGGGCCGATTGGTGGGCCGCTGCGGCGGATCGGCCGCAGTGGCCGATGGAAGAGATCACGATCACCACGCGTGCGGGAGAGACGAAAACGCGGAAGATCGCAGATTGGGCGCAAGTCCGCTGGACCGAACGTCCGGTACTGATACACCCGCTTTCCGCCGAATCCTGTGAGTTGCCGGGTGGCCTGAGCGATACCGATATAGCCGACATCAAGAAGCGCAGCCAGGAGCATTTCTCTGGTCTGGTCGAAAGGCTGGGCGGTCCTCCCGACGACCGCGACGCGCAGGGGTTCAGGAGGATCTTTCTGGCATGGTGGCGATTCGGGCCCGAGCTCGACGATTCACGCGACTTTGGAAGGCTCGGCGAGCTGTGGCGGTTACTTCCGGCCGATACGCGCGTTCCCGATCACTCCATCTGGGATCATCTCGACGTCACATCCGCATTTGCCGGTGCCTTTGCGGCTGATCACGACAACGAGGCCGCATTACTGGCGCTCTCGATCGGGCCGGTTCAGAGCTTCATCGCGGCGGCACGCTCCACGTCGGATCTCTGGTCAGGTTCCCACCTGCTGTCACGGCTCGCCTGGGAAGCGATGAAGCCCGTGTGTGAGGCGCTTGGCCCTGACGCTGTGTTGTTCCCAAGATTGCGCGCTGTGCCGCAGGTCGATCTTTGGTTGCGAGACGAATGCGGTTTGCCCAAGGAACTCTTTTCGCGATGTGAGTGGGCATCGGGCGGTAGAACGGACAGCAATCCACTCTTCTCGGCGGCTCTGCCGAACCGCTTTGTCGCAATTGTCCCTCGCAAGGATGCTGAGTCGCTTGCCAGGGAGATTGAAACTCGGCTGCGCAAGTGGCTCCTGGACATCGGGCATGACGTCGTCGATCGACTTCTGGAGGAAGCAGGGCTCCGTCAGAAGGCACAACCGCGCGACGAAACCGTTCACGCATATGGCCAGGTCCGCGAACAGCTGGCGGGCTTCCCGGAAGTGCATTGGGCGATCGTTCCGTTCTGTCTCATTCGTCCGCGAAATGTCGAAAAGCAGACGGACCTGGACGTTGCAGCCCTGTCGGTCGCAATGGCGCCCTACTTTCACTCCGGGAACAACGATAGCCCGGGCTTCCTTGCGACACCTGCATGGCGGCTCCTGCAGAAGGAAATGACCCTCCAGGGCGAAAATGGAAGGACGACGACGTTTTTCTCTCCCAATCCGGGCGTTCTGTATCCAGCCATCCATGATCTTTCGGAAAGAGTGCTGGCGGCGGCCAAGACCGTGCGTCCCTTCGCTCAGTGCAAGCAGGAAGGATGGCGCTGCTCGCTCACTGGAGAGACGGAATGGCTGACGGCCGACCCGAAGCAGCTCCAGAAGTCCTACCGGCAGCAGAGCGACACGCTATGGGCAAGACTTTCCGAGCGCAAGCCAGCATGGGCAAAGAAGGGAGAGCACCTCGGTGCGCTTGCCGCGATCAAGCGGTTATGGCCAACCTTGTTTTCGGAAGAAGTCGGCAAGGCATTGGAAGGCTCCCGCATCGATCGCTTCGTGGTGTCGACGCATACGATGGCCATTGCAGCGAACCTGGAGGCGCTGGATTCTGCGCTGGCTTCATCCGATGACCGTGGCGTTCTGGCCGAGATTTCCGCCAATGCCGAGCCACCTGCATTGCCGCCGCGCCTGGCAAGGCTGCGCGACACTGCTGCTGCGCGCCTTGTCGGCGAAATGGATCGTCTGTCTGACTCGGAAAGTCCGGAGGACGAGCAAAAGCTCTTGTCGTTGCAGGCGAAGATTGAAGCCCGCCTCGGGCACAAGGCCGAGACCTACTACGCTCTGGTCTTCATGGATGGAGATCACATGGGCCGGATTCTCTCGGGCGCCGGACCTACTGCGATCTCCTATCTCGAAAGCTTCCATCCGCAAGTGAGGAAGGGTTTCGCGGATCACGCCAGGGAGCACGACCTGATACGTCAGTATGGAGCGCAGGCACGCGCCATCTCACCCAATCGTCACCTCGCAATCTCCGGCGCGCTCAACGACTTTTCGCTGATCGTGGCACGCCACGTCGTGGAGCGTGAGCACCGCGGGAAGGTGATCTATGCGGGCGGCGATGATGTGCTGGCGATGCTGCCCGCCAGCGATCTCCTGTCGGCAATGCAACGTCTGCGATATGCGTACTCAGGGCATGATCCGGAGTGCCGTGAATCCCGCGAAGAACACGATCAACGCAACGAGCTGAAACTGGATAAGGGGTTCGCCTTTCTGAACGGTCGACTCATGCGCATGATGGGCAAAAACGCTTCCGCATCGTGCGGGGCGGTTATCGCGCATCATCAGGCGCCTCTGACCGCCGTTCTCCGAGAACTCCGCAGCGCCGAGGCCCGAGCCAAGAACGAAGGTGGGCGTGATGCCTTTGCTCTGACCGTGATCAAGCGATCCGGGGGCGCGCTGTTTCTTACAGGGAAGTGGGGAAGTTCGATTCGCCTTCTGCGCGACCTGAGAGCGTTCCTTTCGGATGAAGGCGTTTCCCGTCGCGCCATCTATCACATCCTCGAATGGCTCAAGGACTTGCCCCCGCCGCGCGGGAACGCGGAAATGCTCTCGAAGCTCATCGAGCACCAGCTCGACCGGCAGTCCGCATCTGGCGCAAAGGTACGCCACAATCTGCCAGACCTCGCACAGCGTCTGGCTGCATTTGCCGAAGTCACAACGGGAGAGCAAACCATGCAGCCAGCGGGTTCGCATTCGGTCGGCACTGTGTGGTCTCGAGAGTTGGCCAACTTTCTTTCGGTCGCCGAGTTCCTGGCTCGCGAGATGCGTCATGGAGAAGCTGCATGAGCCCTGTCGAGTACCGGTTTCTCGAGCCCCTGGATGTGCTTTTCCTGCGCGGCAACAAGCTGTTCGGGGATCCGGGCAGCTTCGGGGAAAGCGTGATGCCACCCTGGCCATCGGTTGCAGCGGGAGCCCTTCGGTCGCTCCTGCTGGCTCGGGATGGCGTCGATCTCGCGAGCTTTGCCGACGGAAAGCTGGAACATCCGGTGCTGGGCACACCTTCCAATCCTGGCCGCTTTGCTGTCACGGCATTTCACGTGGCGAGCTGTAACGTTGCGGGTCGCGCGGAAATTTTTGTCTCACCTCCTGCCGATCTGATCCTCACCAGAGACGACGATGGAAGCATTTCGCCGCAGCGGCTGCGTCCCTATCCCGTTACAGGCGGTATTCAGTCGTCGGCGCAATTACCTCTTCTGCCGGTGCTGGAACAGTGGGATCGCCGCAAGCCTCTGGCTGGTTACTGGCTCAGGCAATCGGGATGGGAGAAGTACCTGAATGGCGATCTGCCTTCGCAGGACGAGTTGCTGCCAAGCAGCAGGCTGTGGCGGACTGATCTGCGCATTGGGCTGGCTCTCGACCCTGAAAAGCGGCGAGCCGCGACGGGTGCTCTGTTCTCAAGCCAAGCAATCGCGATGCGCAAGCGCGATCACCAAGATGCGAACGACCTCAACGTGGGCTTCCTCGTCGGCTGTGTCGGAGCTGCGCTTCCGCCACGCGCAGTGGTGCGCCTCGGCGGCGATGGCCGGAGTGCAGCGATGTATGAAATATCGACCGACATTCCGGAGGCAGATCTGGAGTTCATCACGCGAACTCGTCGCTGCCGCGTGATTCTCACGACACCCGGCATCTTCCCGGATGGCTGGAAGCTTCCGGGTACGGACGCGAACCATCGTCTGCGAATCGGAGACGTGACCGCTCGCGTGGTGTGCGCAGCGGTTCCGCGTTACGAGGTTGTTTCAGGCTGGGACATTGCGCGAAAGCGACCCAAGAGCGCTCAGCGCGCTGCTCCCGCTGGCAGCGTCTATTGGCTCGAGGAGCTTGAGGCGACCCCTCAACAACTTCGCAAGCTTGCAGAGGCCGGTCTCTGGACGGACTCGTGGCACGATGCTCAGCGTCGCGCTGAAGGGTTCAATCGTTTTGCTTTGGCCGCTTATTGACAGGGAGCTATTGATGTTCGAGAAGCACGCAGCGCTTTTTCTTTACGCGGTGAGCCCCGTGCACATGGGTGCCGGCCAGGCGATCGGGGTCATCGACAATCCCATCCAGCGAGAGCGCCATACGAACCACCCGTGCTTTGCCGGCTCCGGTATCAAGGGAGCGGTTCGCCATAGCTTCGGAGCAATCGACGGCAACAAGGCGCTCATCGAGCGGCTGCTCGGTCCGGAGGCCAGGAATGGCGACCTGCACGCTGGTGCGGTCAGCTTCGGGGATGCCCAAACGGTGGCGCTACCGGTTCGCTCCCTGAGAGGCGGCTATGTGTATGCAACCTGCCCGCAGGCATTGTCGCGTACGGCACGGCTCCTGAAGCTGGTCGGCACACCGGTTACCTGGCGTGTACCGGCCGTGGTTGAGGGTGACTGCATCGTGACCAATGCAAACCTGCTCTCTGGAGGAAAACTGCATCTGGAGTCCTTCGAGTACACGGCGACCACTGGAGCACACTGCGATGCCCTGAAGTCTGTCGCCAAGGATCTCGCCAACCGCGCACTACCCGCCGGCGCAGAATATGAGTTCTTCCGCAGCAAGATCGAATCCGATCTGGTCGTGCTCTCCGACACCGATTTCGCCTATTTTGCGGAGCATGCAATGCTCGTCGAGCCTCACGTTCGGATCGACCCCGAGACAGGCGCCGCCTCGGACGGCGGGCTTTTCTACACCGAGAACCTGCCACCGGAATCGATCCTCATCGCTCCCGTGCTTGCGAGCCAGACAAAGACAAGCCGGAAGGACGACTGGTGGGAAGACGCTCAAAGCGTTATGTCCAAGATCAAGAATCTCCTGGACGGGCGCTTGATGCAGATCGGCGGGGATGCGACCACGGGGCGTGGTCTTGTCGTCGCCAGGTTTGTGGAGGAGTAGATTGTGAGCGCACAGGTTCGTTCAATTCGTCGGCTTACACTTGAGCAACTGCGCGCACAGGACGCCTGGGAGAAGTGCCGCAACTACGACAAGGACCACGTCAACCTCGCCAAGGGGCTACCCGCGCTCATCATGAACAGCGGACTCATGCAGACCATGGCGTTCCTGCAGGAGAAAGGCGGAAAGTCTGCCCAGCGGCACTGCGCTGAGATTGCGGGTCATCTTCGTAACTGGCTGCACAGCAGATTTGCGCACGTGCCTGAAGAATTCAAAGGTTTCATGGAAGCGCTCATGAAAGCGCAGCCCGGGGAATATCAGCTGATCACGGCAGAAGCGCTTGCGTGGCTCAAATGGCTGCGCCAGATGGCTGCGGCCCGTTACCCCGAAAAGAGCGAGGCCTGAAATGACCGCCGCCGCTGTTCCCGCATACCTGGGTCGGAACTTCGCAGATGCGTCGCCGGCCATGCGCTTCGGAGCTCTTCTGTCCATATGGAAGGAGGGCGACTGGAGCAGGAATGACAGCACGTCACAGAATGCCTGGAAGTCTGTGACGAAGCTGACCGACCGGGACCAGGCCACATTGAAGGCACTGCTCGAGCGGCAGACCGCTCTCGCCGAGCCGCTTGCGCAGCAGGGGCGGCTGCTGCGGCTGGAGGCACTCGCGTTGTCCCCATTCGTCTCCGGCCTGGGAAATGAACATCCCCTCGAAAACGGCTTTGCGTTTCTCAATCCATACGGGCTTCCCTATCTGCCCGGTAGTGGAGTCAAGGGCGTTCTCCGTCGAGCCGCGTCCGAGCTCGCCGGTGGAATGTGGGAAAACAGTCACGAATGGGACAACGCGACGGTCGATGCGCTATTCGGCCAGGAAATCGATGAGCACGGTTCCGGTGCACGGCGTGGCGCATTGCAGTTTTGGGATGTGATCCCGCAAATTGACGCCGGCACACTCGCCGTGGACGTGATGACCCCGCACCAAAGCCACTACTACCAGCGCGGCGAACCGCCGCATGATTCCGGACAGCCTATCCCAGTCTACTTCCTGACCGTGCCGCCGAAGTCGCGTTTCGTGTTCCACGTTCAATGTGATCCGGTGGCTTTGATGACCCGAGCGGACCTCGCTGAGGGGCAACGGTGGCAGCAGCTGCTCCGGACCACGTTTTTCCACGCATTCGAATGGCTCGGCTTCGGAGCGAAGACATCTGTCGGATACGGCACGTTTCGCGAGGATGCGGCCGCCCAGGAGGCGTGGGAGCGGCAGATGCGCGAGAAGGAAGAGCGCCGACGACGCGCCGCCGAGCTCGAGAAAGCCCTTGCGGGGCTGCCGGAAGACGCTGCGTGGGTGAAGCGGAAACTGTCGACCTGGTTCGGGACCGACAACAATGTATTTCTGGGTGAGGTCGAGGGCTTTCTTGCAGAGCGCAATGCCCTCTCGTACGAAGCTCATGAGCTTCTTGTGCACGAAGTCGAGAAACGCTGGCGTGGAATCATGGCGAACCCCGATGCCGTTGAGGGAAAGAAGCGGAAGCCGAAATTCAATGATCGGCCGCGCAAGCTCGCGAAGCGACTGGCGGAGATCGCTCCGAAGCGGGCATAGCAGTCGGCGCGGTGGCCCAAGAGAACACCCGAGAACACATTCGTGCTGAAAGCGAAAATCCACATTTGTTTCGTTTCGGCGCAGGCGGCGCCCAACCTGCTGCCCGCCCTGGATCCGCAATGCCAAAAGCCGCAGAACGTCATTCTTCTGGTGACCGGGAAGATGGCATCAAAAGCGGACGCGATGGAAAGAGTGCTCCGCACATCGGGCATCAAGACCAGTCGGGTACTGATAGACGACGAGCACGATGTTGTGCGCCTGAAGAATATCGTATTGAACGTCGCGTCGGAGTATGAGAAAGAGCAGGTCGCACTCAATCTCAGCGGTGGCACCAAGCTCATGGCGCTCGCTGCCTATCAGACGGTACGAGAGGGAGGGTTGCGTTGGGACGTCTTCTACGTCGATATCGATACGGATGAGCTCATTGTCCTAACGAACGAACCGACTCGATTCCGGCTCGAGCCGAAGATTCGACTGCCTGATTATCTTCGGGCTTATGGGTATGACCCCCAACCCGGACTCAGGAGCCCGGATTCGAGCAAGAATCTCGACGGCCTGCTCGAAGATCTGATTCTGAACGTCGGCAGCCTCGCTGGCCCAATTGGCGAGCTCAATGCATTGGCGCATGCCGCAGAAGCGCGCGAAAGCTTGAGCATCGAGTTGCCGCCCCACGGCGGCAGTGCCGGTCTTCAGTCGCTGCTGCAAAAGTTTTCGGACTCCGATGTGCTTGCGATCGGAGGCGATCGCATCGAGTTCCGCAGTGAATCCGACCGGGCGTTCGCTGGTGGCGGGTGGATCGAGGAATACGTATACCGAGAGGTGTCGCGACTCTCTCAGGAGCTTGGCGTTCGGGACAAGCACGTCAATCTCGTCGTATTCGATGCCAGCGGCGTCAAGAACGAGCTGGATGTCGCCTTCATGGCAAGGAACCGGCTACACGTTATCGAGTGCAAGACAGCGCGCATGAACGGCGTGCAAGCCAGCAAAGCCAATGATGCGCTGTTCAAGCTGGCCGAGATCTCCCGGCGCATTGGAGGACTGGGCACACGCGCGATGCTCGCGAGCTATCGCATGCTTGACGAGCACGAGAAAAGGTTAGCACGCGCCCTGAACGTCGAGCTCGTGTGCGGCAGTGACCTCCGCCGCCTCGACGAGAAACTCAAGGTATGGGTGACCGGTCGATGATGCCCGGCCAGCGGCTGCCAGTCGCTCGCTACCGCCTTCTCTTCCGTGTCACCGATGACCTTCACCTTCCCGAGTACGCGGGATCGTTGCTGCGAGGGCAGCTCGGAGCGGCGTTGAAGCGGACGGTCTGCATCACGGGACTGAAGCAATGTGCAGCGTGTTCTCTGCTTCGTACGTGTGCGTACCCTGCCATGTTCGAAACCCCTGCTCCTCCGCATCACACGCTGCAGAAGTTTTCATCCGTGCCCAACCCTTACGTAATCGAGCCGCCCCCGTTCGGTGCTCGCCGAATTGCCCAAGGCGACACGATTTCGTTCGGTGTTGTGCTGTTCGGCCGGGCCCTGAACCAGTTGCCACTTGTGGTCCATTCGTTCCGGCGCGCATTTCGACAGGGCCTGGGCAAACGCCGTGCCCGCGCGGAGTTGGTAGACGTCCTGCTCGAGACAAGCGGGCCGGGAACATCCGTATGGGACACCCACACTCAAAGTATCCGGTCCCACCTGGCCGAACTCGTTGTGCCCGCTTTCCCGGAGGTGGATTCGGCAACTCTGCGGATCCATACGCCACTGCGACTTCAGAATCAGGGGCGTGCATTGGGGCCGGAGGAGCTGCACGCGAGAACACTGATCACGGCGATCATGCGCCGCGCGTCCCTCATGCTCGATATTCACGCCGACATGCCTGGCTTCGTGAAGAATCCGACTGACTTGGCACTGCAAGCCGAGGCACTGCAGGACACTCGGAATCTTCGCTGGCGCGATTGGAGGCGCTATTCCTCTCGTCAGAAACAGGAGATGGCTCTGGGTGGTGTGATCGGTGAATGGACGCTTACCGGCCCTCTTACCGAGCTCGCATGCTGGCTGTGGCTCGGGCAGTGGTTGCATGCCGGAAAAAACGCGACGATGGGACTCGGCAAATACGAAGTCACGTTCACCCACGCAACCCGCAATCCGCTCGACGTACGCACGCGCGTCTTTGAGCATGCGTCCAGGTCGGCATAAGGCGGGTGCATCGCCTTTCGAGTGAAGAGGCCGTGTCGATTCAATACTCCATCTCAATCCGGGCGCGAATTGCAGATCTAATAGACGACCGTGTCGATGACGTTCGCATCTACCGAATCCCGAAAATGCCAGTTGTCGACACGCTCGGTTCCCCCGGTCTACGCTTCCACTGGACAAAGATTGTTGGCCGAAGGGGTGTCCAGTGGAAGCGTAGACCGGGGGATCGGATAGACCTTGGAGAACTTGAGCGCGGAAATGAGATGCCTTGCCATCTTCACCCCCGTTCGGACTGACTTCGGAGGCCGATGATCGGCGCGGTGCCGGCGGCTGGCAACCGCGCGGCGCTGAATCAATACCTTGCTCGCTACGCGCCCGACGCCGGAAGACGCCTGGGCTCCGGCCGTGCGCGCCCTTCGAACAGCGGCACCAGCGGACGCAGCAGGCGGGCCAGCGTATCCACGAACGCCTTTACGCGAGCGGTGCGCCGAAGCTGGGGATGCGTGAGCAGCCAGAGCTCACTCTGCAGCTCCGGCACGGGCGCCCCCACGGCAAGCTTGCCGATTCGGCTGATCCCGCGGCTACGAGTGTACAGTCTCCTCATCGCAGAGCCCGGAGCAGGAACATGCCCGAACGTGACCTCTATCTGGCCGCCTATGATGTCGCCGACCGAAAGCGGTTGCGCGCGAGTCTGGAACTCGTCAAGGGTCATGCGACCGGAGGGCAAAAATCCTTCTACGAGGTCTTTCTCACCGCAGCGGAGAAGGCTGAACTGCTGCACGAAATGGCGCTGATCCTGGATGAGGATAACGATCGCTTCTTCCTGCTGAAGCTCGACCCGCGCGCTCGCGTGTACACCTTGGGTGTCGCCGTTGAACCTGTAGATCCACCGTACTTCTACGTCGGCTGATCATGGCTACGCTCGTTCTGGATCGCTCAAATCTTGAGCTGCGACCGGATGGTGCAGCGCTCGCATTGTACGAATCCGGTGAGAAGCGTGGAACGATTGCATTGAATCTGCTTGATCGCCTGGTCATTCAGGGCAATGTGAAGCTCGAAGCCGCGGTGCTCACTCGTCTCGGCGAAAATGGCGTCGCGACTGTCCTTCTCAGCCGGAGACAGAGCAAGCGCATTGCCATTCTGCTTGGCCCCGGGCACTCGGATGCGGCCATCCGCCTCGCGCAATATCAGCTTGCGCTCGACAATCACTGGTGCCTCCGCTGGGCGCGTCGCACCGTGCTTGCCAAAACTCGCGGTCACCTGCGTCTCCTTCGGGAGGCGATCCAGCAGAGACCGGCTTGCCGCAAGGCGCTCAGTGACGCAGTCGCATCCATTGAAGCGACACGACGCACTCTGCAGTCATCCTCGAAGCTCGATGTGGCAACAATTCGCGGCCTCGAAGGTACGGCAGCAGCGGCGTTTTTCCGTGGATACGGTGCGCTGTTCCCCGAGAGTCTGGGTTTCGCAGGGCGCAATCGCAGGCCGCCTCGCGATCCTGTCAACGCCTGTCTGTCGCTCGGTTATACGCTGCTGCATTTTGAAGCTGTGTCAGCCTGCCATGCAGCGGGCCTCGACCCCCTGATTGGCTTCTATCACCGACCCGCGATTGGCCGCGAATCGATGGCCTGCGACCTCGTGGAACCGCTGCGTCCGCGAATAGACGATTGGGCTTGGGAGATGCTGCGCACTCGGGAACTTCGTGCGGACAGTTTTGTGTACGACAAGGGCGCCTGTCTGCTCGGCAAGGCTGGCCGTGCCCATTTCTACGCAGCGTGGGAAAAGAAGGCGTCGTTCTTGCGTCGTTTTCTGCGGCGGCAATGCGCAGCCATCGTTCGCGGCTTGCGCCGCCACGGAGAACCGATGCTTGTTGATGAGGACGAATCGGAAGGGGATGACGGCGCATGAACGCAGAACCGCGTCCACACTCCCGAACTGACGACGCTGGCGGCTGCCCGGCCGCAAGTACGCCCAACCACGATGTTCGGCGCGGCGTATCAGAAGCAAGGCCCCTGTATCTGATGTCACCTCGGCGATGCGTTGTCGACATCGATGGGCCCGCCCTGGCGGTTTCGCGCGAGCGTCGTGCCATCGTGCGATACCCGTTGGCTCGGGTGTCGCGGATCGTCTGTGCTGCTTCTATTGAATGGCGCGCACGGGCCGTAAGAAGCTGCCTGGAGCGAGCCATCCCAATCGTGATTCTGAATGCCGCTGGCGCGCCAGTGGGCTATGTGCAACCCACTGTTCCAGTCAGATCCTCACTCGACAGGCTTCTGACCGAGTTTCTGGAGCGGACTGACTGGCGTGAACAATACGACAATTGGTTGCGCGCAGAACGGATGCGTGCCGTGCAATCGTGGATCTCGCACAGAAGCGCTGCCGGCCGGCCAGTGGATGCACCTGCACGTAGGGAAGTCATCAGGCGATTCGTCTACGAGCAGAGGAAGCAACCGGCATCAACACGCAACTCGCTGTACAGCGCAGCACTCATGGCGCTTTCTTCCGCGTACGTGCGCAAAGCTGGTGTTGCAGCGATCTACACTGCTATCGATGGCACTGAGTTAAGTCTTGCCGTGGACGTCTGCAGACTCCTGGAACTTGCGCTCGAACTCGAGCTGCAGGGCTTGGGCTCGCAGTTGGACACTACTGCACGCGAGGCGATATATATTCTCGAAACCTACAGCGAGGACCTAGAGAGGCGTTGTGCGCATATTCTCGGGCGCCTGTTCCGCAGGGCGCAGGAGCTTCTCCGCGAATGGCACTGAACGAATCAGCCGAATGGCTTATCGCTTATGATATCCGGTCTCCGCGCAGGCTCAGGCGAGTGCATCGCCTTCTGAGTGAAGAGGCCGTGTCGATTCAATACTCCATCTTCGTTACGCAAGCCACGCCACAACGGCTCGGAATAATCAAAGCGCGAATTGCAGATCGAATAGACGACCGTGTCGATGACGTTCGCATCTATCGAATTCCGAAGATGCCAGTCGTCGACACGCTCGGTTCGCAAGGGCTGCCAGACGGTACACTCATGCTCTCCGGAGTTGTTCCGTCGCGTTCTGTTCCGTTCACTCGGCGGCCGCCGTCGGCCAAGGCCACCAGTGCTCGAAGCAAAGCGTCAGGTTAACCTGACAAGTCGCAGCAAGTTCGGCAAGCATGCTTCCAAGTCTATGATTTGGGAGGAATTCCGGCTGCGAGCAGTTCGATGAGATGCCCTGATGAAGAAGGGATTGAGACCTTCGAAGCCCAATCGGGCGTACTCATCAGCGAGAGTTCGATGAGATGCCCTGATGAAGAAGGGATTGAGACCAGCGTTCACAGAGCTGCTGCAACGTCGGCGCGCGTTCGATGAGATGCCCTGATGAAGAAGGGATTGAGACACTCGATTGTCATCCGGTATTGCGCTTCCAGATGTTCGATGAGATGCCCTGATGAAGAAGGGATTGAGACCCCGCAGTTGCTCGTCCAGCTCTGGCGTGGGTTCGATGAGATGCCCTGATGAAGAAGGGATTGAGACCGGTAACGCGATCGGAGGTATAACAACCCGGCCGCCGTTCGATGAGATGCCCTGATGAAGAAGGGATTGAGACCCTCGATGGCCTCGGCCTCAGACGCGTCGTCGCTGGTTCGATGAGATGCCCTGATGAAGAAGGGATTGAGACTCTGTGGTATCGAGATTACCTTCATGGCCTTCTGTTCGATGAGATGCCCTGATGAAGAAGGGATTGAGACTGATCAGCTTCGCCTCCTCCTTGCGCCCATCGGGTTCGATGAGATGCCCTGATGAAGAAGGGATTGAGACGAACGCTGCGCGGCCGGTCGATGCTCACGTGCGTTCGATGAGATGCCCTGATGAAGAAGGGATTGAGACCTGCTATAGCCGACCTCGCGCGCGAATGCATTGGTTCGATGAGATGCCCTGATGAAGAAGGGATTGAGACGCCTAGCGCGCCGTGTTCACGTCATCGACGCGGTTGGTTCGATGAGATGCCCTGATGAAGAAGGGATTGAGACGTCAGTCAGTACAGGATTTAATCGCCGTTCCGTGTTCGATGAGATGCCCTGATGAAGAAGGGATTGAGACCTCTGAGGTATACCAGCCAGGCCGCCCAACTCGGGGTTCGATGAGATGCCCTGATGAAGAAGGGATTGAGACTTGCAAAACCTGTCGTCGATGCCACACAGGTAAGTTCGATGAGATGCCCTGATGAAGAAGGGATTGAGACACGAATTCCTGTATCGTCATCGTTAGCCCCTCCAGTGTTCGATGAGATGCCCTGATGAAGAAGGGATTGAGACTGTAGTAGCCGCGCACGTACATCTTGCCGTTGTCGCGTTCGATGAGATGCCCTGATGAAGAAGGGATTGAGACACCAGCGGTCGTAGACCAGTTCCCCGCGCGCGTCGGGTTCGATGAGATGCCCTGATGAAGAAGGGATTGAGACAAAAACTCTCGTCGACTTGCTTGGCCGCCAGATGGTTCGATGAGATGCCCTGATGAAGAAGGGATTGAGACGCGCGTAGATGTCCTTTTTGCACTCGTAGCAGGTTCGATGAGATGCCCTGATGAAGAAGGGATTGAGACAACCGCGAACGCGTCGCGCTGATCTACGCCAGCGGTTCGATGAGATGCCCTGATGAAGAAGGGATTGAGACCTTCGGGTCAGGCGGAACGTGCTCGCGGTACGGGTTCGATGAGATGCCCTGATGAAGAAGGGATTGAGACAAAGAGTCTTCAACTCTTTTTCGTAGCGCGCGAGGGTTCGATGAGATGCCCTGATGAAGAAGGGATTGAGACATGAAGAGCACGCCGCGTTTACCGACCATCGCGGTTCGATGAGATGCCCTGATGAAGAAGGGATTGAGACGATCAGCTCGCGCAGGCGGTCGGCGTCGGATTTCTGTTCGATGAGATGCCCTGATGAAGAAGGGATTGAGACCAGATGCTCCGCGGCGAGCATGACAATCCGCTGGAGGTTCGATGAGATGCCCTGATGAAGAAGGGATTGAGACAACCGCGCATTCGCACGTGCGGTCAGTCAGTACAGGTTCGATGAGATGCCCTGATGAAGAAGGGATTGAGACCTCACGTACCGCGCGACGCGCTTCCTTGAGCCGCTCGGTTCGATGAGATGCCCTGATGAAGAAGGGATTGAGACGCCTCGAATGCGGGCCAGTACTCGGCGTCGAGCGGTTCGATGAGATGCCCTGATGAAGAAGGGATTGAGACATGAGACCGGAACCGGTAGGACAGGCCGTGCTTGTTCGATGAGATGCCCTGATGAAGAAGGGATTGAGACTTCTTCTCC
>JADGHX010000172.1 GCA_019683695.1 Steroidobacteraceae bacterium | reverse complement strand
GGCGGGCGCCGTGCCCGGCGCAGTCATTTCTTCCAGCCGCGCAGACGGCGTTCGGAACCCCATGCGCCGCGCGGCTGCTGGTCGGCCGAATGGCCGAATCAGGCGAACTAATTATCGAAAGACGATAAATTTTTCTTGATTTATGCCGAAGGATGGCTATCCTGAGCCTCCCAGCTTTCAAGGGAGTGATTTACGTGAATGCGTCCATCTCGCCAGAAGTGCTCAAGGTGCAGAAGTTCGGCCGGATTGCCCGCGTTTGCTGTCTCGTGGTGATGGCCTCCGTTGCGCTCGGCACGATTCTTCTCGTGGTCGCCCGCGCCAAGGGTGTGCCGATCGACCTGGGCCCGTATCGCGTACTGAACGATCAGCTTCCGCCCATCCTCAGGGCGTATGTCCTCGTCTGCTTCGCGATGGTGCTCGCGATCGTGTTCACGGGCCTGTTCAACCTGTACGGTCTTTTCAGCAACTTCGCGCGTGGCGAGATCTACACGGCGGCGAACGTGCGGCACATTCGGCAACTCGGTCTGCTCGCGCTGGCCTGGGCGGTGCTGCAAATCGTCGCGCCCGTGGGCTCCATCATCCTGCTGCAGGCCGGCTTCGTGGACCCCGCCGTCGTCGTGAAGACGCCGCGTCTCGTTTTCGGAACCGCGAATGCGCCCTCCTTCATCACGGCCGGGCTGATTCTGCTCGCCTCCTGGATCATGGAGGTCGGGCGCAAGACGCAGGATGAAGCCGAGCGCATGCGCCGCGAAGCCGAGCTCGTCGTCTGAGCCGGATGCGCCCACCATGCCGATCGTGGTGAATCTCGACGTGATGCTGGCCCGCCGGAAAATGCGGCTCAACGATCTGTCCGAGCGCGTGGGCATCACGCCGCAGAACCTGTCCGTGCTCAAGACCGGCCGCGCGAAGGCGATCCGCTTCAGCACGCTCGAAAAGCTGTGCGAAGTGCTGGATTGCCAGCCGGGCGACCTGTTCGCCTACGAGACGGGTGCCGTGCCCCAGGAGCGTGATGACGACGCGGATGCTTCGCGCCATCAACCGGGCGCGCAGAGCCGGCACGAGCCTGCGTAGCCCGGGTGCGGAGGATCATCCCGAATTCGAGGCAATCCTGCGCACAGCGTCCATGGTGTCCGCCTCTTCGGGCCGCTTATCGTCGCGGTAGCGCTTCACACGCGCGAGACGTAACGCGAGCCCACCCGGATAGCGCGGGCTCACTTGCAGATCGCTGAACGCGATTTCGACGACGAGCTCGGGCCGCACGTAGACGGTGTACCGATCGCGATGGGTCTCGCGGGCGAGCAGCGCTTTCGTTTGCCACGCGAGCATCGCGTCGGTGAGGCCCTTAAATGTTTTGCCGAGCATGACGTACTCGCCGGTCGCCGGATCGAGCGCACCCAGATGAAGGTTCGAGAGCTTGCCCGAGCGCCGGCCATGACCCCATTCCGCGGCGAGCACGACGAGATCCAGCGTGTGCGCCTTCTTGATCTTCAGCCAGCTCGCGCCGCGGTTGCCGGCTTCGTACGGCGCATCGAGCGACTTGGCCATGAGGCCCTCGTGCCCCGCGGCGAGCGCGGCCTCATAGAACGCCTGCGCCTCCGGCGCGGAATCGGTGACAAGCTGCGGCACGCGCAGCGCCTCGGGCACGGCCTCCGCGAGCGCCGCGAAACGCTCACGCGCCGGCCGGTCGACGAGACTCTCCGATTCCAGCCGCAGACAGTCGAAGAAGTACCCGCGTATGGGCAGCGTCTCTCGCATCGAATCGACATCGAGCCGGCGGCCGAAGCGGCGCATCGTGATCTGAAAAGGATGCGGGCGACCCGCTGTGTCGAACGCGATAGCCTCGCCGTCAAGAATGAGCTCGCGCGCGGACAAGGCGCGCGCGGCCTCGACGATTTCCGGCACGGCGCCCGTCACCTCGTTCAGGGTGCGGGTGTAGATGCGCACGACGTCCTGAGACTTGTGAACCTGGATGCGTGCGCCATCCAGCTTCCATTCGAAGGCGGCGCTTCCGTGGAGCTCGGTCAACGCCTCGGTCACATCGGCCGCGGTCTGCGCAAGCATCGGGGCGACAGGCGAGAACAGTTCCAGCTGAAAGCGTGCAAGCGCATCCGCTCCCTCGAGCATCGCCGTCCGTGCAACCGCCCCGAGGTTCTGCGCATACATTGCCGCTCGCCGCACACGTGCAACGGGCACATCTGCTGCCGCAGCGATGGCGTCAACCATCACGCCGGCGAGCGCACCTTGCCGCAGCTCCCCCACCAACAAACGCACGAGGAACTGCTGCTCGGACTCCGTTGCAAGCGCAAAGAGTTCGCTCAGCGCCGCCGCGCGCCGGGCGGCGGAGCCGGCCCCGCGCAGCTGCGCGATCTCTGCCAGGCGCCGATCCGTTTCGGCGATCTGGAGTGTGGGAGCGGACGCTGAGGGCACCTGCGGAGCGGCCTGCAGCATCGCGTAACTCACGCCGAATCTCCCCTGCGGAAGCTCGCCCGAGAGGTACTGCACCGCCGTCTCGATCTCATCCGGTTCCAGCGCGCGAAGGCCGTTCGCCAGCTCGCGCACTTTGCTAAGACGCGCGGAAGTCGCGCCCACGCGCTGGGAGGTGGCGACGAGCTCGGCCAGCAGAGTCATGCGATGCGTCCGTGCACAGTTCACACCAGAGGTGACGCGGAACTCGGCTCCCGCAGCACCGATTGATCGGAGCTAATGGATTCCGAGCACTTCCCGCTAGGCGCGATCACAGGTCACATTGTTCCCTCGTATCACCGACCTAAAAATCCGACGGGCAGACGTCGTGAGTCATCGGGCGAATAGAGCTCATCGCGTGGGGATGTGTATAGGACGACGAAGTGAGTCATTTAGGGGCTGTCGAACCTAGCATCCATCGGAGGGGTTGACAGCACTACTGTATGCACATACAGTCACAAAATGGCACTTGGAACGACAATCGAGTGGACGGATGCGACTTGGAATCCCGTGGCCGGGTGCACCAAGATCACTCGCGGTTGCGACAACTGCTACGCAGAACGCATAGCCGAGCGATTTCGCGGAGTGACGGGTCATCCGTTCGAGTTCGGCTTTGATCTGACCCTGAGGCCTCACAAGTTGCGCGAGCCACTATCGTGGCGCTCGCCCAAGCGCATCTTCGTGAACTCGATGAGTGATCTATTTCACAAGGAAGTTCCAAAGGACTTTATCGATCGTGTGTTCGACACGATGGAGCAGGCTGATTGGCACATATTTCAAGTGCTAACGAAGCGCAGTTCACTGATGCGTCGATACGTGAACGAACGTTTTGCTGGCCGATCTGCACCACCACATATTTGGCTCGGCGTGTCTGTGGAGGATCGAAAAGCGCTCTCTCGACTAGTCCACCTTAAACAGGCCAACGCGAGTGTTCGATTTGTTTCGTTCGAGCCTCTGTTAGAAGACCTCGCGTCCCTCGAGCTGAGCGGCATTCACTGGGCTATCGTCGGAGGAGAAAGCGGACCTCAAGCTCGCCCGATGCAGCCCGAATGGGTGCGGTCGATACGCGATCAGTGCCGTAAGCAAGGCGTCGCATTCTTCTTCAAGCAATGGGGTGGCCTTACATCGAAGGCTGGCGGGAATCGACTCGACGGGCGTTCCTGGCTGCAGTATCCAAAAATGGCAACAGGCTGTGCTCGGCCTGGACAGCTACAAGTGGTCGGTGCGCAGTAGCTACTCTCGTCAGATTAGGGAGCGATCGGGTTCAGGTGGGAAAAGGCGACCAAGAGCATTTCGACAAGTACACGCCTCAGAATCGAATCAAGCATCAAATTCTAGGCAAGTACTTAGGAGCCTATATGTGGGCACTCGGTCGGAGTGCCGATGCTTTTCACTACATTGACGGATTTGCCGGAGCTGGACTCTACGAAGGTAGGTATCCGGGCTCACCACTCATTGCTTTAACACTCCTGTCGAAGCAGCGGTTACCTTGGTCGGTGAGCTTCGTCGAAGCGGACATCAAACTGTTTCAGCAACTGGCAAAGGCTGTCCACGAACATCCTACGAAAGCAGGGATATTCGATAAACCATTCATTCAGCATGGAGAATTCACGCAGTTCGTGCAGGAAATCTTGTCACGCGGCATCTATTCACAATTCAAGAGAGTTGCCACGTTCGCATTCATCGACCCGTGTGGCGCAAGTGGCGTTCGGATGTCTGATATCGCGCGACTACTCTCTCAGGACTACGGCGAATGCCTACTCTTCTGGAACTACGATGGCATTAACCGTTGGCTAGGCGGTGCTCAAGCGGGAACCCATAGCACTGCCGGCGTCGTCGATCTGTTCGGCGATGAAGCGCTCGTCAGGGAGGCACTGGCAATCTGTCTCAAGATGCCACCGGACAAAGAACGCCTGCTTCGTGACCTGTTTATCAGAGCAGTCTCCACAAAATCTGGCGCGCGGTTTGTATTGCCATTCAGGTTCGAAGCGAAGGGTAGTGAGCGGACAAGTCATTACCTGATCCACTGCAGCAACCACGGCTTGGCTTTCAAGATAATGAAAGACGTAATGGACAGTGCCTCCTCCGGAGACGAAGGGGCTTTTGAGTTTCTGAATGACGCTGACACGAGCTATCAGATGGGCATGTTCCGACCGCAGTTTGAGAAAGCTCGAGCCGAAATTCTTGCGCAGCTAACGAAAGAGACAACGCCCGTTCGTGTTTTTACTGATGATTGGACGCGAAGACCGCACGATTTAATAAGTTCGGTCGCATACAAACGCATTCTCTTGGAGCTTGAAGAGGCTGGCGAGATTCAGGTCCTTTCAAAGGACGGCACAGAGCCGATGCCTGCAAAGAGGCGGCCGAAGCGACTCGGGAAAGCAACTCTTGGTGACGACTACTTGTTGCGCCTTACCACCACTCGATAGGATTCCAGACGGCACGCTACGACAGTTCAGTCATCACTGATCCTCGAAACACGGTAGTCATCTCTATCTCCTAGCCCGTCGCCGAGGTCGACAGATTCGAGCAAGGCCTGCGGGAACCCCTGCCGACATCTACGAACCCGCCGCCTTGCTCGCGGTGACGATCCAGGCACGCGAATCGAAGAGCACGCCCTCGGTGGTCGAATGCACATTCAGCAACGTGCGCAGCCGCTGATCGTCGTCGCCCACTCATTGCGATCGCAGCTCTGCCAGACCAAAAGCACAAGGCGAGCGCCGGGGCGCATTGCTCGGCAGATGTTGGCGAAAGCCGCGATCGGATCGGCTGATGCACAGATCGAAATATCCGGATTGAAACGGATGGACTTGCGCATCACCCAGTTCGAACCGCACGTTACGCAAGCCTTCCTCGGCACTGCGACGGCGAGCCACTTGCAGTAGCTCTTCGGATACGTCCACGCCGAGCACGTCCCCGTCGCCGCGGCGCGGGCGGCTTCCCGCGTCGTTTGTCCGGCACCGCAGCCGATGTCCAGCACGCGATCTCGCGAGCGGGCATTCACCGCAGCCCGGAAGTGCTCGTTGTACCGCCTGAGCTCGGCGTCGTAGAAGTCAGCGCGGTTCAGCGCCATGGCTTGCGCCTGTTGCAGATCGGACAAACAGACGGGAAAGCATTCGGCGACGACGTGTCCTTCGACGCCAGAATCCAGCGCTACCTCGGCAAGTTTGCCGTTGGAGCAAACCGAAGAAATAGCAGGCAGATCCCGCTCGGCAGAGTGGCTCCTTCTTGCGTTCAGTCGGAGGAAATTCGGCGCATAGAGCCATGCGTCGGCTAACCAGCCGCCGAATACGCGACCCCGCAGCCGCCGAGCCCGCAATACCCACCCGGATTCTTCGCCAGATACTGCTGGTGATAATCCTCAGCGTAGTAATACGCTCCTGCCGGCGCGATCTCCGTCGTGATCTTCCCCTTCCCCGCCTGCGCCAATCGCTTCTGATACACCTCACGCGAATGCTCCGCCGCTTCGCGCTGTTCTTCATTCGCGTAGTAGATGGCCGAGCGATACTGCGTGCCGACGTCGTTGCCCTGTCGCATGCCCTGTGTGGGATCGTGCGATTCCCAGAACACGCGCAGCAGGTCTTCGTACGACACCTTTGAGGGGTCGAAGACGACCTTCACGACTTCCGCGTGACCCGTCATTCCACTGCACACTTCTTCGTACGTGGGATTGGGTGTGAAGCCGCCTGAGTACCCGACGGACGTCGAGTACACACCGGGCAGCTGCCAGAACTTCCGCTCCGCGCCCCAGAAGCAGCCGAGCGCAAACACCGTTTCCTGCATCCCTTCAGGGAACGGCGGCACGATTCGGTGGCCGCTGACGTAATGGGTCTCGGGCACCTTGAGGGGAGTGCTTCGTCCGGGCAGCGCCTCGGTGGGTGAAGGCATGGTGGCGAGCTTGCGGAACAGAGCCATGGTGACACTCCTGCGCACAGGCGCTTCGCGGAAAAAAACGAACCCGAAGTCTGGGGTGGCGTGAGGGGTAACTCAAGGGCGGACCCGCCGCTCCGGCAGCGGCTATGCCGAGGTCTCGGGCCCGGAGCCGGGCAGCGTCGCGTAGCGTGAACACCTTGATCCGGGTTCGAACGCCTTGATCCAGGTTCAAGAGCGGCTTGATCCGGGTTACAGCGAGGGCTCGCCGTAGCCTGCTGCACCTCGAACGAGTGAATTGCCGCTCACGATGAGATACAGCACCGCTGCGTCAGCCATGCCGCCCGGGCCATGGGCGGCGGATATACGGCAACGGAGCTGACGCAGAACGCGACATCCCGCCCACAACCCGGCGAGACCGCCGTAAAAAAGGGCCGGAGCGAACGCCAGGCAGCACGGCACCTCGCGCCGCTGGCCTTCGGCTCGCTCGTGAAGCGCTCGCCTTCGGGCCACTGTTTGAAGCTCTGCACTTCGGGCGGCCCCGAAGCCATCCGATTATCGCGCCCCCACCTCCCAAGCTTGCCCGCCGACCGCAAGCCCCGGCCCTGAACAGGGCTGTTCCCGGCGCGCTCAGCGTGGACCAAAGGGCTCTGGCACTCCCCTTCTCACCTCGCTATAAACCTCTCCACGACACTCCAATCTCCACGGAGCAGGCCCAGATGCGTCGCGCGGCGCGTGTCACGACGGTCCTTGCCCTGGCTTCAGCGGCAACGGCGGCCGCGCTCGCTGCCGACCCTGCTCCTCCGGAAAGTCAAAGCGCCACCGTCTTCGGGCCGACCAATCTGCCGCTCGCGCAAGGCGCCGCCGCGCTCGAAGAGGGCCGCATCGAAGAAGGCATCCGCCTCACGCTCGAGGGCCTCAGCATTCCCACGGACCCGCAGAACCGCGCGGCCGGCTACTCGAACCTGTGTGCCGGATACGCTGCGCTCAAGAAGTGGGATGAAGCGCTCAAACATTGCAACACCGCGCTGTCGATCGATCCCCGCAACTGGCGCACCTTCAACAATCGTGCAGCCGTTCACGCGGGCCGCGGAGATTACGACGAGGCGATCCGGGACCTGCGCGTGGGGCTCGACATTTCCCCCCACTCGCGAACGCTGCACGAAAGCCTGCGCATCATTCAGCAGAACAAGCGCCTCATGGCCGCGCGCAGTCGATCGGCCATCCGCTCGCCGTGACGTGTTCTCCCCACGAACGTATTCAAGTGAAGAGCTCAACTACGCGGCCCGCACGAAGCGACACGGTCGCCTTCCGTGCTGAGTGTGACGCTCGTCTTCTCCGGCAGCGCCTTGAAGTTATCCAGCAGCTTCCGGCCGGGCACCTGGTGCTGCTGAGCCCGGCCGCACGCATGCGTGGCCACACACGCGAACGCTTCGCACGCTCAGGCCGCACGCACGTGTGAGCACACGCGCGCACGTTTGGCACACTCATGCCTCGCGCACGGCGTCGCTTGCCTCCTTCGCGATCGACGCACCGGACGCCATCTTCCGCAGCATTTCTGCGGTGAACTCGTCCGCGGGATAAAGCGCTTCGAGCATCAGCTCGGACAACGTGACTTCCACCGGCGTGCCGAACACGGTGGTCGTGCTGAACATCGTGAGCACGCCATGAGGCGTGCGCAGTTTCAGCGGCACCACGACGCCGGGATATTCGAAGTCGCCGTTCCCCGGCAGATGACCTTCGTCATGCTCACCCCCATAGCTGCGCAGCTCGCTCAGCAGATCCGCGAGCGCCCGGTCTGCCGTCAGTTCCAGATCGCGGCTCACGCGCGCCAGCAGATGCGCGCGCCACTGCGCCAGATTCTCGATGTGTGGCGCGAGCCCCTGGGGGTGAAGCGTGAGCCGCAACGTGTTCACCGGCGGCGCAAGCAACGAGGGGTCCACCTGCGCAAGAAACGGGGCGACTGCGCGGTTGTGACCGAGTAGCGTCCAGTGCCGGTCCACGAGCAGCGCAGGGTAAGGCTCGTGTCCGTTCAGGATCAGATCCACGGCTGCGCGGGCCGCGGTCATGGAAGGGTCCGACAGGGGCTTCGTGGCATACATGGGTGCGTACCCGGCCGCGGTCAGCAGCGCGTTTCGCTCGCGCAGGGGAATGTTCAGGCGCTCCGCCAGCCGCAACACCATCGCCCGGCTCGGGAGCGAGCGCCCGGTCTCGACGAAGCTCAGGTGACGCGTGGAAATGTCGAGGTCGGTCGCGAGCTCGAGCTGGCTCAGGTGCCGGCGCTGGCGCCACTCGCGCAACTGTTCGCCGAAAGTGCGTGTCCTCTCCATGCCGCGGGATCATAGCGTGGGGAACGACTCTCACCATTACGTGTCACGTAATCGATCCCGCGAGCGTCTTGAGTGTGTACTGCCCGCACGCTCAGAACTGGCAGAACGAAAGGCTTTCGGCATGAACAGACGAACCGCACTCACCTTCGGCGCAGACGCCGGCATGAGTCTCGCGACGGCGGAAGCAAACAGCGTGCTCGCCAGGCGCGCAAGAGTTTCGGCTCACCCCGAGGATATGTCGCCCGGTCGCGCGGGCGTGCTCACGGTGCATGCACCAGCTGCGAGCACGGTGAACGCATTGTCGGGCAAGGACAGTGCGAAGGCCCTCGCGCTGTCCCGTCGTGCCTCGTTTATCGAGCGCACCGATGGCACGGCGCTGTTCTATCGCGATTGGGGCGCCGGCCGGCGGCCGGTGGTGTTCGTTCACAGCGCCGGGCTGTGCTCGGAGATGTGGGCCTACCAGATGATGCCGTTCGTCGGCGCGGGCTATCGGTGCATCGCGTTCGACCGGCGCGGGCATGGCCGCTCCAGCGACCCCGGCCGGGGATACGACTACGACACGCTCGCGGACGACCTTGCGGCAGTGCTCGAGGTGCTGGATGTGCGTGACGCCATGCTCGTGGGGCATTCCATGGGCTGCGCGGAGATCGTGCGATACCTCTCGCGCTACGGCACCGCGCGCGTGTCGCGCATCGCGCTCGTTGCGCCCACTCTGCCGTTTCTTCTGAAGACCGCGGACAACCCATTCGGCGTGGACCGGGCTGTTTTTGAATCCGTGCGCGCGGCGTGGCTGCGGGACTTCCCGAGATGGGTCGAGGAGAACGCACCGCCCTTCTTCGGGCCGAGCACATCACCGCAGATGGTTCGCTGGGGCGTGGACATGATGGCGAGCACATCGCTTCAGGCCATCATCGAGTGCAACAAGGCCGTGGTGGAAACGGACTTCCGCGCCGAGCTGCCGAAGCTGCGCACGCCCACGCTGATCGCTCACGGCACGGCGGATGTCTCGGCGCCATTCGAAATCACGGGCAAGCGGGCCGCGCAGCTCATCCCCGGCAGCGAGCTGAAGGTGCACGAAGGCGCGCCACACGGGCTCTTCATCACGCACATGGAGCAGCTCAACGCGGATCTGCTGCGCTTCGCGAGCGCGTAGGCGGAGGGAGGGCCGTGCGGACCGCGCGGTTCTCCCTGCTCATCGTGTGAAACAGCTCAAACGGACCTGCTGCCCTCGCGAGCGCGTAGGCAGGGGGAAGCCCGCGCTGACCATGCGATTCTTCGGCGCACATCGTGTGCGCGAATCGGAAGCTCGCGCGAGCGAGCCGGATAGCGCTTGGCTGTCCGGGCGCTCGACGCCACCGGTCACTCTGCAGGGGCGAAAGGATGTCCTGGCGCCGAGAACGCGACGGGGGTCGCAAGGCGGGTCGGATCGTGCGGCCGACAAGGGCGACCGGCCGTGCGTGCGGTCGGGCCGTGCGGTCCGACGATTTCGGACCACCGTGATCCACCGACTTGCGGCCTCCGGGAGCGCTCCCTAAGCTTCGCGCCCCATGGGAATCAGCCAACCGCACAACCTCAAGCGGCCGCCGATCGAGCAGCTGCGGCCGTACGGCATTCGCGTCAGCCTTCCGCCGGGGGACCCGTTCCGCAAGCTACTGGGTCCCGAATGGCACCGCCTGCACTGGTATCCCACTGCGGAGGAGCGGGATGCCGCGCTCGCCGAGATGAGCCGGCGCCACCCGTATTCCCGCCCCGGGGACAAGCCGTCCCTGGTGTTCCAGAAGGTGGAAAAGCTCGCCGAGAGCCGCGGCCTGTAAGCGCCGGCACCGCTCCGCCGGCGCACGCCATGAGCCAGCGATAACCAAGGCCGGTCTCGAAAAAAGCCGCCCGAACCGATGCAGTCGGCCTGACAGGCACATCGCGCCTTGGCCCCGGCGCGGACAATTTCACGCCTCAAAAAAAGTGCCGAGCAGTTAAAACGTGCGGCCGAGGAAGAGATAGAACGCCTCGCTCCCGCCCTCTTCGAACCCGCCCGCGATGTACACGGGCCCGATCGGCGTATCGAGCCCGAGCCACAG
>JADGHX010000028.1 GCA_019683695.1 Steroidobacteraceae bacterium | reverse complement strand
GACCTCAAGCTGGCCGAGCGGGGCGAAGGCCTCTCGGGCGGTCAGCGTCAGTCCATCTGCATCGCGCGCGCTGGCGCGCAAGCCAAGTGTGCTGGTGCTGGATGAGCCCACGAGCCCCGGGCGGCATGGTTGGCCGCTTGCAGCGCCTCGCGCGCGCGACACTTCGCGCTGTGGTGATGCTTTCTGAGCGAAGCAGCAATGCGTCGAGCATCTTGTTGTTCAAGGTCAGTGCCGATGTGATCCGCAACCCCGAAGCGGGAGGCAATCCTCAGGCCGCGGCGGGAAACCTGGACGTGTACGTCGTCACGGTGAAGACGGGGGCTGCAGAGCTGAAGAAGAACGGCAAGACGCTCACCATCCTTCCAGGCATGAAGGCCGAGGTAGACATCATCACGGGCAAGCGCACTGTGCTCGACTACCTCGTGCGTCCAGTCACGAAGATCGCAGATCGGGCATTCCGCGAGTCGCGCCACTAGGAACGTGGCGTAAACCCGTCGGGTTTGTCAGTAGACGCGTGCGGTGCCGCGGGGCGTGCCGGCAATTGCCTCCAAGGTGGATGGGATCGCGGCCGGGAGCCATTGATCGAGAGGCGGCGCGGCCTAGAGTACGCCTTGTGACTCGGCGGTTCGGCTGATGAGGAGCGCCCATGGTTCGCATCACGAGTCTTCCTGCGGGAGGCGGCGATTCCACGATGCACCCGGTGCAACGGGCCCGCAGCGGCTGTGTTCCGCCGAAGCCCGTTACGATTCTCATCATCGAGGATGATGCGGCTACGCGGCTCGCTCTGGCGTGTCTCGTAGCGGACGAGCGCTACCAGATCGTTTTAGCCACTTCGGCCGAAGATGCGCTTCGGCGCATGCACGAGATTGATCCAGACGTCATTCTGTGCGATTTCCTGCTCGATGGGATGAATGGCCGCCAGCTCTGCGAGCGCCTGAAGGCGAGCCCGACGTGGCGCTACGTGCCCATTCTCGTGATTACACGCGTCGATGCCATGTGCGTGGTGGCGGACATCCTGAGGAGCGGAGCGAGCGACGTGCTCATCAAACCCGTGCGAGGGGAAGATCTGCGTGCTCGTGTCGTTGCCGCTCTGCGCACGCGGCTGGACTATCTTCAGCTTCGGCAGGAAAGCGCCGGCCTCACCAATGGAAGCATCTTTCGCGCTCATGCGAACCCGTTCGATGCGGAGGTGGCGCCCGCCCTGCTCTCACGGCTGAGCGTTCGCGCGTAGGCCGCTCTCTGCCGGCCCCGAGGCGGCGATGCTTCGGCGATCTGAGCGCGTCGGCCGCAGTCGAACATGCTGAAGAGTCTCTTCCGGCGCTCCGTGATGCCTCTCGTTGTCGGGGGGCTGCTGGTGCTCGCATTGGGCAGCGGAGTCGTGTTGGGCGCTGGGGCGGTGGCCCGGAGAGCGGCCCCACCATCATCGCCGGCGCGGACGCGCCGCCCCGCTGAACACGCGCAGTCGACTGATGAGCCGCGCTCACGAATAGTTGGCAGCCGAGCGCACCCCTGCTCCAACGGTTGAGGCGTGCGGCGCCGTGCAGCGGTCGGTTAACGACTCAGAAACGCAACGGCGAACAGGATCGCGAGCCATATCACGAGGCCAACCACAGCGCCAAGGAGAATCCCTGCCATGCACCGCAAGTGTTCCTGTTCGGCGGATGCCAACGGCTGCGGGCGTGGCTCGCTCGCACGTTGAATGACCGCGCATGCGGCGTGGGTAGGCATTCGGTTGTTCGTGTCGTGTGAGTACGCGTTCACGAATGGAGCGTATCCGACACGAATGCGTTGCAGACGGGAATGCATCCGAATTGGAGCATTCCGGCGTGGCGAGCCGACGTGGTTCGCAGATTCGCATAGGGCTTTCGTGCATGTGCTTGCATGCACTTGCGGTGAGTGCCCCGCGTTTCGACAGATGTCTCACGTCAATTCGGAAATTGCGTATCCCGGCAATACTTGTCGGATCGAAAAATTGCGCTCCCGTCAGAACGAGCGAGTGTTTGATGCGAGAGTGCCGATGAGGAAAGTCGAGAGTCGCGAGTCCTGTTGCGAGCATGCTCTGGGTTTGTTGATGGAAGGCTTTGCGCGGCAGACCCGTTATGTGCCGGAGAACGCATGCGCCGTGCACAGCTCCGAGGAGTTGCCGCCTGCAATTGCCCGCGCTGCAGCCGGCCGTACCGGCACCGTGTGGCGTGCATGGACCGATGGTGCGCGATTCTGGTGCGTGAGCGGCCGCGCCGCGTGCGCCGAAAGTGCGACCGGCGATGCCATTCTCGAACTCGTCTTTATCGGGTCGGATGGATCGGCCGAGGCGGCGGGCGCCTGGTCGCTCAACGCACAGGGGCGTTGGACACTCTGCCGGGCCGACGAGCGTCCACTCAGCTCACGCAGCTATGCGAAACCGTTGCCGTTTCCCGATATGTGGGAGGATGTTCGATGCGGTGATCGATCTCGATCTCGAAGTGCCGTATCGCCTCTGTGAGCAACGCCAGTTCAGCCTCGACCGCTTGCTGTGCGCCCGCGCGAACAATGCCTTGCAACGTGCGCGAGACGAACTCGACTTGCTTCGCGCCGACCATTCCAGCGCTGCCGACAAGTGTGTGTAGCTGCCGTTGCAATGCCTTTCGGCCTGCCTCGTCCAGCGAAGCGGCCTTTTGCAGCAGCTTTACGGTCTTCCGGGCAGATTGTGCGAGCGACGAGCGGATGTTTCGCAGCGGCTCGATGCGCCACTGCAGGCCAGCCCACAGTTCTTGGAAGACGCAGTCGTCCAGCACAGGCAGCGAGGCGACTCTTGCGGCCAGTTCCGTGCTGACCGATGCCGCGGCGCTTTGCGGCGCCAACCACTTGCACAGCATCTCGTGAAGCGCCTGCCTGCCGAACGGCTTGGGGAGGAAGTCGTCCATACCGGCTTCGAGGCAGGCCTGACGGTGGTTGGGGAGCGCATCCGCCGTCATGGCAATGATCGGAATGCGCCTTGTGAGCATGCGACGTATGCGTCGCGTTGTCTCACACCCATCGAGGCCGGGCATCTGGCAGTCCATGAGGATGAGGTCGAAGTCGGCCGTCTGCAGCAGTTCCAGCGCGTCTTCGCCGGACTCGACGAGCGTGACCGGGCATTCGAGATTCGAAAGCAGCGCCTCGGTGACGTAACGGTTCGCCGCATTGTCTTCGACCACCAGCACGCGGCCGCGTGGATTGTTGAAGACGCGCAGGCTTTGATCGTTCGGCGCGGCCTCGTCGCTCCCGGGCAGCGGCACATTGAGCCGGAAGGTGGACCCCGCCGGGCTGGAGCTCACCAGCGTGAGCGACCCTCCCATGGCTTCAGCGAGCCGCCGGCTGATGGCGAGCCCCAGCCCCGTTCCGCTCGCGCGGCGCTTACGACCGGAACTCACTTGCACGAATGGGTCGAAGATCACCTGCCACTTGTCCTTCGGGATTCCGCTGCCCGTGTCGATGACATCAATTGTGCACTGGGTGCCCGTGTGATCCACCTTCAGCGTAATGCCGCCGGACTGGGTATGTTGAAGCGCATTCGAGAGCAGGTTCGAAAGAATCTGCTTGATGCGCGCCGGATCTCCCGTGCAGGAGGCCGGCAGAGCCCCTGCATGATGCTGCAGCGTCAGGCCCAACGACTCCGCACGGGCGCGCGATTCCTCGATCACCTCTGCGATGAGGCGCTGGAGGCTGAACGGGCGCTGCTCGAGCGAGAAGTGTCCGGAATCGATGCGCGTCAGGTCCAGAATGTCGTTCGCGATTCGCAGGAGCGCCCGTGCAGAGAGCCGCGCAATGGAGAGCCGTTGCTGAAACTGCGGTGGGCAGCTCTGGTCGGCTCGCATCATGTCGAGTGTCGCGATGAGACCATGCAGCGGAGTACGAAGCTCGTGGCTCATCGTGGCAATGAAGAGGTCACGCGATCGGTGCGCCGAGGGCGCGATCGAGGTAGCGCGTTCTGGCGCGGCAGACGCCGCCTGCATGGGGCTTGGCTTGCGCAGGTGAATTGCGTAGTGCACGGCCTCGCTGACGCAGAAGGCGTGGACCCGCACGGTAAGCGTCATGGTCCGGCCTTTCGCGTCGCGCACTTCGGCATTTGCGGCTGGCCCGTCCGTGCAGGCTACGCCTTTGGAAACCACGTCGAACGGATGCTCCAGAACGCAGTGTGCAGGAATCAACTGCTTCACGGGTTTGCGCGCGAGTTCGGCAGGCTGGAAGCCGAGCACCGGCAGGACCGAACGGCTCACGGCCTCGATGTTGCCCTTGTCGTTTGCAAACAGCGTTACGTCCTCGCACTGGTGCATGAGTGCGTTATACCTGGCGCGCACGTGCTCGTGAGTGCGCGCCATCCGGCGAAGCTGCGCGGAGCGGGTTTGGAGCAATTGCCGCGTGTGCTCCAGCTCTCCGGCGAGTCTGGAACGCTCCTCGAGCAACTCTTGCAAGCTTTGTGAAGTGCGAATCAGAGCCGAGTGAGTCCGCCGATACTTGCGCCGCAACCTACTGGCGAAATGCAGTACTTCGGCTGGCACCGCGCGAATGGCACGCGAGGCAGACGCCGGGTCATCGGCGGCACGCAGACCACAGATTGGCGAGAGCTGCGAGATCGCCCCTCGCAAATGAAGGCTCAGAGCGGTGCTGGCGGAAATAGCGGCCAGCATCAGGATGCAGGCGGGCAGAGCGACGGGTGTCTGTCCGGGTACGCCAGAAAAAGCTCCAGAGAACAGCTCCGGGGCCATCAAGCTGGTCGCGCCGATCAAGGCGCTGCCAACGACATAGACGAATGCATGGTGATCCCACCGTACACGCGCGCGCATGGGAAATCCTGCTGCCCGCCGTCTTGTGAGAACCAGAACGAGCGTTGCGCAGACTACGGCCACACAAGACGAGAAACCCGCGGTCGCGGCAACCTGAACCAAAGAGAAGTCACGCGTTCGAGCGAGCAAAGCGCCTTGCGCGACCGCCACGCACACCTGCCCAGCGGTTACGATTTCCGGACGCAGGCCCCAACGCAACAGGTGGCCCGAGAGCAGTGCGACCATGGCGCCGGTCACCTGGGCGTACCCGCTGTCGAACGTCAGCGCAGCTACCGAGACGACCGCGCCGGCAAGCACCGTAACCGGCCATCTCGTAAGCACAGCAACGCACATCATGGCGGAGAACGTGAGCGCATTTCCTATTGCATCACCCAGCACCGAGTTCAGAGCAAGCCCGCAGACCGCCGATAACGTGAGACCTGTGCCGATCTGGATCTGGCGCAGGCCGTTCGACGAGGTACGTGTCGTCCCGGAGTAGCTCTTCATGCGCATGGCTGCCGCAACCGTGAGAGTCAGAGGTGGAACGCTGCAGACCGGATAGTCCCGAGGACTGCCCGGCCGCGTCGGGCGGCAGTTTATGGCGTGAATTCCTGCGCGCGATCGACTCTGATCCATCGTGGACACGTTTTCGAGACGACACACGGGACCAGCGAAGCCGCCAACCAGGAGAGATTCTTCGCAAATGCGTTCAGGCTGTACGCATCTGCATCTTGCGTCACGCGCGGCGCCGTATCGTTCAGCCTCCCGCATCGTGAACGCGGGCTGATGGATTGGGAGACGAGTTGATGATGCACGCAGTCAGCGGGAATGTGCCGGGGCGGGTATTGCTGGCGATGTGCACGAACGCTGAATCAGCATCTCGCCAGCAGGCGCGCATTGTGGATCTCTGGGAGGGACTGTCGACGGATCTCATCGAGCGTTTTCTTGATGTGAGGTGCGTCGAGGAGCGTCTTTCCTGGAGGCTTCGTCGGGGATATCTGGAAGATCTTTTGGCGTTTGACGCGTGGATGCATCGTACGTACAGCCGAACGCTGATCACTGCGCGTACCGAGGAGTTGCAGGCGTACCTGCGGATGCGTGTCGCACAGGGGCGTCGAAGTGCTCTGATGCAGCGACTGCGGAAATCCGTCAGTCACTTCTATCGTTACCTCGAGCTCTCTGGCTGCCGATCCGACAATCCGGCGGCGGCGCTGGATTTGGGGGGGTCGTGGATCGACAGCAGGTACTTTGCGCGTGCGTGGGCAAAGATCCGCTCGGCGGTCGCGATCTGAAGGCGCGGCTTGAAGACCTGCTGGAGCTCGCCTTCGAAGGCACCGGGGGTAGGCGGATCGAATGTAGCGGATCTCACCAGTCTTGCAGGCGCACTTCCTGGGCTGAGTGCAGGACCGGCTGAGCGGATCAGAACATGCAGAAAACAACGCCTGTACGCGCTGCTGGGCCTGGCGCCGGAAGCAAGCGGCCCGCGCACTCGCGGCGCGCAAGCAACGGCAGGCCGCTACCTGCGCGAACGAGCGCCGTGCGCGCGCTCATCTTGCGCGACATGCGGCACGTACCCGGGTATCTGCATGGGCTGAGTGCGCCAAGCGTGGAGGCGCGCATCGCGATAACTGATTCTGCCGGGTGGGCGGAAGCCGCATGCCGTGCGCTGATCGCCATCGAGGAGTGCCTGGGTGGCTCTGCGCGCGCGGAACGCGCGTCGCACGACAGCCTAGCCACGAACTCGATCAATCGGCCGTCAGCGAAGGTGGTGGCGTGCATGGCGCGCGCAGTCCGGTGCCTGATGCAAGCCTCTGGCATGCCGGATATGGGGGAAGCGCGTGTCGTTCCCCTGCCCAGTCAGCGCAGCGTGACGGTGTATCGAACCTCCCGCACAAACGCGCTCTCGACGGATGGGGCACCGCCCATCGAGTCCGCAGGGCTGACGCGCACTCCGGCGTACGGAGCGCGCCTGATGCCCACGACGATCAGGCACTGGCTGCTCGCGCTGCCTGCGATTGCGCCGCCCGCGCTGGCGGAAGCCCTGGCATGGCTCGTTGAATGGCTGAACCGGCTCCGAATGGGGACGGACGAGTTTGCTCCGATCGACCGCGGGCGCCTCAAGCCTCTGCTGGAGCGCATGAGCCGGTACGCCACGCGCGGATACAACAACCGCTATCTCCTCTCCGCCGCGCACGGCCTGGGCATTCCGTGGCTGCCGCTGCCGGGTGGCGTCTTCCAGTATGGCTGGGGAAGCCGGGGCAGATGGATGGACAGCACGTTCACCCAGTCCACCTCGATCATTTCGTGCAAGGCGGCGCGGAACAAGGCTGTGGCGGGTGCCTTGCTGCGACAGGCGGGCCTGCCCGTTCCTGAACATCGCGTCGTGAAGAGCCTCGATACCGCGATCGAGGCGGCGGCCGCTCTCGGCTATCCGGTGGTGGTGAAGCCGCTCAATCAGGATGGCGGCGTGGGGGTCTCGGCCAGTCTCGCTTCTGAGGCGGAGCTGCGCGCTGCGTTCGAGCCCGCGCGCAAGTACGCGGAGGACCTGCTAGTGGAAAAGCACGTCGGGGGTCGCAATTATCGCGTGTACATTTTCCGCGGCAGGGCCGTAGGCGCGACGGAACGTATACCGGGTGGCGTCACGGGGGATGGAACGAGATCTGTGCGGGAGCTGGTTGCTGCAGAGAATCGCGATCCGCGGCGCGGTGATGACGACTGGTCCCTGCTCGCACGGCTCGTGCTCGACGAAGAGGCGCTCGAGCTGCTGGCGCTTGCGGGCCTGACCGCCGATTCCGTGCCCGAAGCGGGGCGCTTCGTGCGATTACGGCGGGCGGCGAACATCTCGATGGGCGGCATTCCCGTGCCGGTGTTCGATCGCATGCATCCGGACAACGCGACGCTCTGCGAGCGCGCGGCTCACGCGTTGAGGCTCGACCTCGCCGGAGTCGATCTGCTCATTCCGGACATCGCGCGTTCGTGGCGCGAAACCGGCGCGGCAATCTGTGAGGTCAATGCGCAGCTGCAGCTCAGTACGCTGGCGTTGCCACATTTCCATGCGGAACTGCTACGAAAGCTGGTTCCCGGTGATGGGCGCATTCCCTCGGCGCTGGTGCTAAGCAGCGGCAATCAACCGAGCATCGTGCGCGAAAGCGCTGAGCTGCTTTCCCGTCTCGGGATACGGGCCGGGACGGTGAGCGCGGAAGGCGTATATGTGGGAGCCCACTGCATTCGCGCGAAGCGCGGTCCGATACTCCCGGATACGCGCGCGGTACTCATCGACCAGTCATCGGAGGCAATCCTTCTGGACACGGACGGAAGGGACCTCGCATCGACCGGGCTGCCGCTGGATCGATTCGATCTGTTTGCCATCGCGGACTGGAGCCCCCCGGCAGATCGCCGCGCCCCGGTGCCTTCCGTTGAAGGCTTGCGCGATCTGCTCTCCTTGCTCGCGCCCCACTGTACGGGCGATGTGTTGATCGCCCGCGGTCACCCGGGGCTGCCCGTTGTCACAGCCGCAATGGGCAAGCAGCGCGTGCGCGTCATTGAGTCTCCAAAGGGTCTGCCATCGGCCATTGCCGCCGCGATTCGTCTCACCGCGGACGGGCGCGTCGTCTCATCTTGATTGCGTTGTCAACTTGTCCGGCTTCGCAGGCAGCGATGAAACTGCTAGCCGATTGGGAGATTCTCAAGGCGTGATGTAGTGCGGATGAGCGACCTTCATCAACAACCGAGCTCCGCTGCAACGGAGTCACGTGATCAGCAGTGCCCGTCGAGCAATCTGCCCCCTTTTGACTCACCTTGATCCTACCTGATCGGCCGCGCACGGCGAGCCGGCACACGCTGTCACGATTTCGCCGCCCGGCCACTACCCGAACGGGTTCAGTCGTCGAGAGGAAGCCCGGTCGATGCCGGGCAAAAGCGCCACTTACCCGCAAATGCTACTGTTTTTACCCACTCAGGAGGCACTGAAGGACAGCTGCATCCGTTACCCAAGGCTCCGACGCGATCGTTCCATGTCGTCGTCATCCATCGATCACGTGAAACATTTGGTGCTCGTCGACAGTCCTGGGTTGCATCTCCCGGACGGCTTCTGATTCCCGAAAGGTCATGAATGAAAATACGTCCTGCCACATCGCTCGATCGAGACGCCGTGTGGTCGATCATCGAGCCCGTCATCCGCGAGGGCGCCACCTACGCGCTGCCGAGCGATCTCTCGAAGGCGGATGGGCTGGCCTATTGGTTTTCCAGCGATCACCAGGTCTTCGTCGCCGAAGACGCCGGATCCATTGTCGGAACCTATTACCTTCGTGCCAACCAGCGCGGCGGCGGCAGCCACGTGGCCAACTGTGGATACATGACGGCCCAGTCCGCGCAAGGCCGCGGCGTCGCCACTGCCATGTGTCAGCACTCCCTGGAGCAAGCTCGCTCGCAAGGCTTTCGCGCGATGCAGTTCAATTTCGTGATCAGCACGAATGAGGGCGCCATTCGGCTATGGCAGAAGTTGGGCTTTCAGATCGTCGGCCGATTACCCAAGGCGTTCCGGCACCCTCGGCTCGGCTTCGTTGACGCGTTGGTCATGTACCAATTGTTCGACGCCAGCGAGGGCGCATGACGGGTCGACTGATGCATGCCGCCCTCGTGGGCATCATCTGTGCCGAGCACAACGCCTGCCAGTGATGGCTTTAGCTCACGCACCGGTCGCAGCGCAACTCCGACGGCGTGACGGGTGGTTGATGTCCGGAGTGTCCTGACCGAATCAGTTCCGCCTTCGGATGTAAGGTGCGGTGGACGCGGCCGATGCAGACGGTCGCGCAGACGGCCGAGTTGCGGGAGACGCTCTCGCCGGACGTGTGGCCGACACTGCAGCTCGTGACGAAGGCGAAAGCGAAGTCGGTTTGGCAGCCCGCTGCTGGCCATCAGGCCGGTGAAACTGATATTGTCTAGGCATATATCCGGAGAGGCTGCACGCCAGCCCTTCCCGCCGCGGAAACGACGACCGTGACGTACATCCATGCCAGTCAGATGCTGACGCGCGAAGGCTGGCGCGATGCGGTGAGGCTGCGCGTGCAGTCCGGCCGCATCGCGAGTGTGCAGGTCGGCGCGCCACCGCAAGCGGGGGACGAACGCCACGCCATTGTCGTTCCTGCGCTCGGCAACCTGCACAGCCATGCCTTTCAGCGGGCCATGGCCGGCTTCGCCGAGGTGAGCGGCGATTCCGCCGACAACTTCTGGAGCTGGCGCGACGCGATGTATCGCCTCGCGCATCGCATGAATCCGGATCAGTTCGAGGCGGTGGCGGCGCAAGCCTATGTCGAGATGCTCGAGTGCGGCTTTGCCCGTGTGGGTGAGTTCCATTACCTGCACCACGATCCCACCGGCGCACCCTATTCAGATCCCGGTGAGATGTCGGCGCGGCTCTTTGCGGCCGCGGAGACGAGCGGCATCGGGCTTACACTGCTGCCGGTGTTCTATGCGCATTCGACGTTCGGTGGAGCACCTCCGAAGACGACTCAGCGCCGTTTTCTGAGCACGTTGGAAAGCTACGAGGCTCTGCTTCAGCGCTGCCAAAGTCTCGCTGCGCGGTTGCCGACGGCGGTCGTCGGCGTGGCCCCACACAGTTTGCGTGCGGTCACACCGCAAGAGCTGTCATCCGTCGCAGCCCTTGCGGGCACGGCACCCGTGCATATCCACGTGGCTGAGCAGGTGCGCGAAGTGGAGGAATGCCTCGCCTGGTCCGGGCGACGGCCCGTCGAGTGGCTGCTCGATCACGCACCAGTGGGTACGAGCTGGTGCCTTGTCCACGCGACGCATGTAACGCCTCAGGAAGCGCAGCGTGTCGCCCGATCCGGTGCCGTCGTCGGGCTCTGTCCGGTCACCGAAGCCAACCTGGGCGATGGCGTGTTTCCCATCGCGAGCCTGCTCGAACGGCAGGGATGTTTCGGAATCGGAACGGACTCCAACGTCCACATCAGCCTGGTCGCGGAGCTTTCCCTGCTCGAGTACTCGCAACGTCTCACCGCACGCATGCGCAATGTCGTGAGGAAGGAACCACACTCGACGGGCCGCGCTATCATGGAAATCGCGCTTGCGGGAGGCGCTCGGGCGCTCGGTGCAGGTGGCGGCGCAATCGCCGAAGGCGAGCCCGCAGACTTCGTCAGCCTGAACGAGCACCATCCTGCGCTTGCCTGTCACGCGGCGGATGCGCTCCTTGATGCGTGGATCTTCGCAAGCGCGGGCGATGTCGTCGATTGCGTCTGGGTCGCCGGCGCGAAAGTCGTGTCGCAGGGCCGGCACATCGCGCGCGAGCGCGTCGCCCGTGAGTTCATCCGAGCCATGAAGGAATTGCACAGTTGAGTACACCAGCGGCCCGAACGGCCGGGCCCACCGGGGGCAAGGAATCGATGTCGCTGCACCAGCGCATCCTGACGGACATCCAGAATCGGATTCTCTCGGGGGAATGGCCCCCCGGACGAAAAATCCCCGTCGAGCACGAGCTCATGAAGCAATACAAGTGCTCGCGCATGACCGTGAGCAAGGTGCTCACGCAGCTCGCGAACGCGCGGATGATCGAACGCCGTCGCAAACTCGGAAGCTTCGTGAGCCGGCCGCATTCCCAGTCGGCCGTGCTCACCATTCCCGATATCAAGACGGAAGTGGCGGCGCTCGGCCAGCCCTACAGCTTCGAGATCCGGCGCAGGGTCCGCCGGCGCAGCACACGCGAAGACAATGCGCTGCTCGGGTTCGGAAAATCGGTTCCGGTGCTCGAGGTCGAATGCCTGCACTGGGCCGGGCCGAAACCGTTCTGTCTCGAGCAGCGGCTGATCAATCTCGAAGCCGTCCCGCAGGTGGCGAAGGAGACCTTCGCCGAGATGCCGCCGGGCACGTGGCTGTTGCGCTCGGTGCCCTGGGCACTCGCCGAGCATCGCATCCGTGCCGCTGAGGCGGGCCCCGAAACGGCGGCGGCGCTGAAGGTGCGGCCGAAGAGCGCGGTGCTCACCATCGAGCGAACGACACGATCGGCGGAGTCCACGCTCATCACCTTCGTTCGGCTTGCATACCCGGGCGAGTTGCACGAGCTGGTGGCGAGCTTCTCGCCGCCGAGCGCCGCGCGCCAGCCCGGAAATGCCGTGTCAACCTGATTCCGCGGCGAGCTGGCCACGCGCCTCGGTTAGCAGCGCCGACATCCTGATCGGCCGCGGATCGAAAGTCATCCGGCGCAGGTGCTCTGATCATTGCGCCGTGCTGCTCCGCCCCGTGGCACGGCGCGGTCGTCTCGCTTCAGAGACTCGGCAGGTCGAGCTGCATCTTGCGCGCATGCTCGATCGCAAGCTCATAGCCCGCGTCGGCGTGGCGCATGACACCGCTCGCCGGGTCGTTCCACAGCACGCGGGCGATGCGGTTGCTCGCCTCACGCGTGCCGTCGCACACGATGACCATGCCGGCATGCTGCGAGAAACCCATGCCGACGCCGCCGCCATGGTGCAGCGACACCCACGTCGCGCCGGATGCGGTATTCAGAAGCGCATTCAGCAACGGCCAGTCCGACACGGCGTCGGAGCCATCGCGCATCGCCTCGGTTTCGCGATTCGGCGAGGCGACCGAGCCCGAGTCGAGATGATCGCGACCGATGACCACGGGTGCCTTGAGCTCGCCGGAGGCGACCATCTCGTTGAAGGCGAGACCGAGCCGATGCCGGTCGCCCAGCCCCACCCAGCAGATGCGCGCCGGTAGCCCCTGGAACCTGATGCGCCGGCCCGCCATGTCGAGCCAGTTGTGCAGATGCTTGTCGTCGGGCATCAGCTCCTTGACCTTCTCGTCGGTCTTGCGGATGTCCTCCGGATCGCCGGACAGTGCGGCCCAGCGGAAGGGCCCGACGCCGCGGCAGAACAGGGGCCGGATGTACGCCGGGACGAAGCCCGGGAAATCGAATGCGTCCTTCACACCCTGATCGAACGCGACCTGACGGATGTTGTTGCCGTAGTCGAACGTCGGGATGCCAAGCTTGTGGAACTCGAGCATCGCGCGCACGTGCACGGCCATCGAGCGCTTCGCGGCCTCTGCCACGGCATCGGGGTTGGTTTTCCTCTCCGATTCCCAGCGTTCCACCGTCCAGCCGAGCGGCAGATAGCCATTCACCGGATCGTGGGCAGAGGTCTGGTCCGTCACCGCGTCCGGCCGCACACCGCGCCTCACGAGCTCGGGCAGCACTTCGGCGGCATTGCCGAGCAACGCCACCGAGATCGGCTTGCCGCTCGATTTTGCGGATTCGATGCGTGCCAGCGCCTCGTCGAGGTTTGCCGCGCACACATCGACGTACCCCGTGCGCAACCGAAAGTCGATGCTCGACTGTCTGCACTCGATTGCGAGACAGCTCGCTCCCGCCATGGTCGCCGCGAGCGGCTGCGCGCCGCCCATTCCGCCGAGCCCTGCAGTGAGAATCCACTTGCCGTTGAGGTTGCCGCCATAGTGCCGGCGGCCCATCTCGACGAAGGTTTCGTAGGTGCCCTGGACGATGCCTTGTGAGCCGATGTAGATCCACGAGCCCGCGGTCATCTGGCCGAACATCATGAGGCCCTTGCGATCGAGCTCGTTGAAGTGCTCCCACGTCGCCCAGCGGGGCACGAGATTCGAGTTCGCGATCAGCACGCGCGGCGCATCGGCGTGCGTGCGGAACACACCGACGGGCTTGCCGGACTGGACGAGCAGCGTCTGATCGCCTTCGAGGCGCTTCAGCGTGGCAACGATGCGATCAAAGCTCTCCCAATCGCGAGCCGCGCGGCCGATGCCGCCGTACACGACGAGCTCGGCGGGTCGCTCCGCCACTTCGGGGTCGAGGTTGTTCATCAGCATGCGCAGCGGCGCCTCGGTCTGCCAGCTGCGGGCGGAGAGAACGGTGCCTCGCGGAGCCCGCACGACGCGGGAAGTATCGAGTCGGGTCATGGCGGTACCTGTCAGTGAGTCATATGAAGGGCCACAGCGCAGGCCGGCCGAGCCGTGTCCACGCCTGCCACAAGCTGTACGGGTCGGACGAAGATCATCACGAGACGATCTCTCTCCGTCGAACTAGTTGCGCGCGAATCCGATGCAGTGCTCCAGGACCACGCGCAGGACGTTGCGCATTTGCGCTGCATGCTGTGGATCGTAGGGCGGAGGCCAGTCTGCCTCGCCGACCACGTTCGGCGGTTCGTGCAGGTAGCTGCGCATGGCAAGCTCCATCTGAATCGCGTGCACGTGCGCCTCGGGCGCGCCCAGGCTGCGCGTGATGTATCCGCCCTTGAAACGCCCGTTCACGACGACGCTGAATCCCGATTGCTTGCAGAGCGCATTGACGCCGCGCGTCAGCGTTGGGGCGCAAGAGCGGCCGTCGTTTGTGCCGATGTTGAAGTGGGGCAGGAGACCTTCGAACAGGCGCGGCACGGCGGAGCGGATCGAGTGGCAATCGTAAATGACGACGCGCGGATGCTGCTTCAGCAATCGCGCCGCCTCCGCTCGCAACGTGTCGTGGTACGGGTCGAAATAGAGTGCGCGGCGCTCCGCAATTTCGGCTTCGGACGGCTCGCGGCCCACGTGATACAGCGGCTCACCATCGAACGTTGTCGTCGGGCAGAGCGCGGTCGTGTTCTGGCCGGGGTAGAGCGACTGGCCGGTCGGGTCGCGGTTGACGTCGATGACCGTGCGCGAGATGTCCGTGCGCACGATGGTTGCGTCGAGTTCCGCCGCGAAATCGTACAGCTCCGGCACGTGCCAGTCCGTATCCTTTCGCGCAAGCCAAGGCGAGATGAGCCGGCCTTCAAGGCCGCGCAGGTCCGTGCCGGCGTGCGGCATGCTGAGCACCAGCGGCGCCGAGCCTCGATGAACGCGCAGCCACTGAGGCGTCGCGGTCATGCTTCTGCTCCGGTGATCTCGGGCAGCCGGATACCCACCACCGCGGTGATTGCGCCGCTGCGAACGAGCGCGATGGCAGCTTCGAGATCGGGATGCATGTATCGATCGTCTTCCAGTTTTGGCACCCGCTCACGCACCGTGGCGCGCACCGCCTCGAGTGGCACGCTCGAGCGCATCGGCGCATGGAAGTCGCATGCCTGCGCAGCCGCGAGCAGCTCGATCGCGACCACTGCGGCGGTGTTTTCAAGCATCGGCAGCAATCGTCTCGCACCATGCGCCGACATCGAGACGTGATCTTCCTGGTTCGCGGAAGTCGGAATGGAGTCCACGCTTGCCGGAAACGCCTTCTGCTTGTTCTCGGAAACGAGCGCGGCGGCGGTCACCTGCGGAATCATGAACCCCGAATTCAGGCCCGGATTGGGCGTCAGGAAGGCCGGCAGCGCCGACAATGCCGGATCGATCAGCATGGCGATGCGCCGCTCGGCAATCGAGCCGATCTCGCACAGCGCGATCGCGATCATGTCTGCGGCGAAGGCGACGGGCTCGGCGTGGAAGTTGCCGCCGGAGAGTGCGGCGCCGTCCTCGGCCATCACGAGCGGATTGTCCGAGACGCCGTTGGCTTCGGTGCCGAGAAAGCGCGCCGCGGTGCGCAGCAGGTCGAGGCAGGCACCCATCACCTGTGGCTGGCATCGCAAACAGTATGGGTCCTGCACGCGGTCGTCGTTCTCGAGGTGTGAGGCGCGCAGTGCGCTGCCGGCCATCAGATTGCGCAGGGCATCGGCGGCTTCGATCTGACCTTGATGCTTGCGCAGCACGTGTATGCGGGGGTCGAACGGGGCGTCCGTGCCTCGATAGGCGTCGGTTGTCAGCGCGCCGACGACCAGCGCGGTCTGAAAGACGACTTCCGCTTCGAACAAGGCGGCGAGCGCCACGGCCGTCGAGAACTGTGTGCCGTTGAGCAGGGCGAGCCCTTCCTTCGGCGCCAGCACGAGCGGTTCGAGCCCTGCGAGCGCGAGACCCTGCCGCGCCGGCATGCGACCCTGCGGCGTCTCCACATCGCCGACGCCGATCATCGCAGCCGCCATGTGCGCAAGCGGAGCGAGATCGCCGGAGGCGCCGACCGAGCCCTGCGACGGCACGACGGGAATGATCTCGTGCGCCAGCATCGTTTCCAGAAAGTCGAGTGTCGCCGGCCGAATGCCCGAGGCGCCTTGTGCAAGACTCGCCAGCTTCAGCGCCATCATCAGACGTGTGATGCCGATTGGCAGCGGCTCACCGACTCCGGCGGCGTGGGACAGAACGATGTTCCGTTGCAGCCGGGCGAGATCGGCAGCGTCGATGCGAACGCTCGCAAGCTTGCCGAAGCCTGTGTTGATGCCATACACCGGCTTGCCTTGCGCCACGATGCGCGCGACTGCGGCGGCGCTGCGCTCGACGGCGGGGCGGCAGCTCGCATCGAGCTTCGGGACAGCGCCCCGATAGATGGAGCGCCAGTCGGCCAGCGTGGCGTCACCCGGCTTCAAGGTGATCACGGTCATCGGCCTCTCCAGATGCGAGCAAAGAGTGGGTTGAAGCCGATGCGATAGACGAGCTCGGCCGGGTCGTCGATGTTCCAGATCGCCAGATCTGCCAGTTTTCCGGCCTCGAGCGTGCCGCATCGGTCCGCCATGCCGAGTGCGCGCGCGGCTTCGCGCGTGACGCCCGCAATGCATTCCTCGACGGTCAGGCGAAAAACAGTGGCCGCCATGTTCATGGCAAGCAGCAGTGACGTGAGCGGTGAGGTGCCGGGGTTGCAGTCGGTTGCGAGGGCGATGGGCACCGCGTGGCGTCTCAGCAGAGAGATCGGCGGAACGGTCTTCTCGCGCAGGAAATAGAAGGCGCCGGGCAGCAGGACCGCGACGGTGCCCGAAGCAGCCATCGCCCGCACGCCCGCCTCGTCCGCATGCTCCAGATGGTCCGCCGAGAGGGCGCCGTAGCTCGCGGCGAGCGCGGCGCCGTTCAGGTTCGAAAGCTGATCGGCATGCAGCTTTACGGGCAGGCCGACAGCGGCGGCAGCTGAAAACACCCGAGAGACTTGCGCGGGCGAAAAGGCGACGTGCTCGCAAAAGGCGTCCACCGCATCGATGAGTCCTTCGTGCGCGAGCGCGGGAAGCATGGTCCGGGTGACCTCGTCGATGTACGCATCCTTGTCGCCGCCGGCCTCAGGCGGTAACGCATGAGCACCGAGAAAGGTCGTGCAAACGGTGACCGGTCGTTGCCTGGCGAGCTCGCGCGCCACGCGCAGCATCTTGCGCTCGGTGTCGAGATCCAGGCCGTAGCCGGACTTGATCTCGAGCGTGGTCACGCCTTCTGCAATGAGCGCATCCAGTCGCCGCAACGATTGGCGCAGCAACTCTTCGGGCTGCGCCGCGCGCGTGTGGCGCACCGTGGAGAGAATGCCGCCGCCTGCGTGCGCGATTTCTTCATACGTGGCGCCGCGCAGCCGCATCTCGAATTCTTTCGCACGATCACCGGCGTGGACGAGATGCGTATGGCAGTCGATGAGGCCGGGTGTGATCCAGCGCCCTTCGCAATCGATGACCTCGATGTCGCCACCGACATCGCCGGGCGCGGGCATTTGCGCTTCGGAGCCGGCGTAGAGGATGCGCTCACCACCGACGAGGATTGCGCCTTGCTCGACGATGCCGAGACCAGCGCGTGTCTTGGCGAGCGTAGCGAGACGCGCGTTGCGCCAGAGGCGAGTCGGCCGCGGAGGATGCGTCTGTGCCATGTTGGCCCTGGGGTGGACCGCTGGCGGGTAATGTATAGGCAAATAAGAGTCGGATGCAACCGCTCAGCCCATGGGCGGCGCCGGCTCAGCTGCCGCACCTTCCTCCCGCGGCCGATTTCCGATCGGTGCCGAACACGCTCACGCTGAGCACCATCGAGCAGCCGCGTTGCGGTTAGCGCGTTCGGAGAGTGCCGTGTTTCGCGCGACGCGTGTTCGATTTGATCCGGGCAGCAAGGTCGGAGCCCGGTCGGATATAACCGCAATGTCTACTGACATGAAGACATGAAATGACGAGACATGCGGCAGTGACGCTATGATTCCGCGCACGCTGCAAAGGTCGACACGCCGACCCTGGAGTCGGCCCTTCGTTCGCCTGCAGACGCTTCAACCTCAGAGCAGGTTGCACTGAATCGACTCGTTCGAGTCACGCCCGCACCGGACGCGAAAAGACTGACGCTGTGCCCGTATTCAGGGACGGCGCGCAGCCGGCTGCGCGTGACTTTGCGTACTCGATTCTCGCGCAACCTCGCACCATGCAAGTCAATTGTGGAGACCGGAATGTACGACGACACAACAGAACACAGGCAGTCATCGAGCTTCGGGAGGATGGCGCGGCCGGGTGCGATGACCTGTGCAGTCGCCGCCGCATTCCTCGCGAGTACCGGCATCGTGAGCGCGCAGACCGCTTCCGATGAAGAGACGCCTGCAGAGGTCACTGTGACGGGCACTCGCATCGTTCAGCGTGACTACACTGCGAGCAGCCCGATCGCGACCGTGTCCGGCGACGTGCTTGCGTCAACCGGCGCCACGACGCTCGAAAGCGCGCTGTCGATGTTCCCGCAGTTCACCGTGGGTAGCGGCCCGACGACGACCGGCTTCTTCGCTACCGGCCAGGCGAGCCTGAATCTGCGTGGCCTGGGCCCCTCGCGCAACCTTGTTCTGCTGGACGGCCGACGGCTGCAACCCTCCGACACGCAGAACGTGGTCGACATCAACACGATCCCGAAGGCCATTATCGAGAGCGTCGAGGTCATCACGGGAGGTGCCTCGGCGGTCTATGGATCGGACGCCATGGCGGGTGTGGTGAATTTCCGCACGAAGAAGCACTTCGAGGGCGTGCAGATCGACGCTGAGTTCAGCACCCCGCAGCACTACGGCGGCCCATCGCAGGAGTACTCCATCACAGCCGGCGGCAATTTTTCCGAGAGTCGTGGCAACGCGGTGGTGTCCCTGTCATACACGACCCGCGATCCGATCGGCTATCTGGACCTGCCGTTTTATCGGAACTATGCGGGCGCGGGGGATTTCCGGACCTGGCAGGGCGTTTACAACCCCGGCGCGAATCTTCCCAGTCAGGCGGCGCTCGATCAGGTATTCGGCGCCTATGGGGTCGCGGCACCGCCGCCCTCGACCTTCATCAGCTTCAATCCCGATGGCACGCTGTTCGGCGCCAGCAATGGACTGGCGAACTTCCAGGGCGGACTCGGGCTGCGCCCGGATGCGAACGGCACGAGCATTGCCTACACGAACATCTCGAGCATCGTGCAGACGCCGCTCGATCGATACACGCTGTTCGCCCGCGGCCTTTACGATGTGTCGGACTCCGTGACCGCGTTCGTGCAAGGGCACTTCGTCAGCTACAAGTCGACGACCATTGCCGAGGCGGGGAATACCTCGCTCACGATCCCGGTGACGAATCCGTTCATTCCGGAGGACCTCGCAATCCTGCTTGCGTCGCGCCCGGATCCGAATGCGCCGTTCACGCTCGAAAAGCGCTTCTACGAAGCCGGTCCGCGTGTATTTGACAGGCGGTTCAACCTTTACCAGATCACAGCGGGACTCTCCGGGCCCGTTGCGCCGCTCGATGGCACATGGGAGGTGTACGCGACGCGCGGCACGGTCGACGTCAACCAGCGGAACCCTGGCTCCGTGGTGGCCGCGTCATTAAAGACGTTGCTCAATGCGCCGGATGGTGGCGATAGCCTCTGCAGCGGGGGCTACAATCCTTTTGGCCTCACCACGCTGTCAGACGCTTGCCGAAGCTATCTGGTGCGCACGCCGATGCAGACGACACGGCTGACGCAGGACGTGGTGGAGGCAAACGTGCAGGGCCGTATCACGGACCTGCCGGCGGGCGAGGTCCGCTTCGCCGTTGGTGCTGATTTCAGGGCGGACCGGTTCGACTACGCGCCGGACAGCGACATTTCCCAGGGCACCATCGTTGGCGTGAATCGCGCGGGAGCCAGCAGCGGTTCCACGCGCGTCCACGAAGGCTATGTCGAGCTTCTGGTTCCATTGCTCGCGGACCGTCCCGCGATCGAGTCGCTCGATCTCGACGTTGCGTATCGGCATTCGCAATACAACCTCGCAGGCGGTGTCGATACGTACAAGGCGGACCTGAACTGGGCTGTGTTGCCGTCGTTCCGCTTGCGTGGGGGTTACCAGCGTGCGGTTCGCGCCCCGAACGTCGGTGAGCTGTTCACGGCGCCGACCGCCGGCTTCGCGGGAATCGGCGAGATTACCGCAGGAGGCGGCGACCCGTGCGCGGCGAACAGCCGGGCTCGCTCAGGGGCGAACGCCGCACAGATCCAGGCGCTCTGCGTGGCGCAGGGCGTACCGGCGGATCTCATTGGAAACTTCGTCAACGCGCAGAACGAAATCCCGTCAACCAACGTGGGCAACACATTGCTCACGCCCGAGTCGGCGGATACCTATACGATCGGCGCCGTTCTCACGGCTCCGTCGGAGCACGAACTGCTGCGCGGGCTGTCGCTCTCGGTCGACTACTACGACATCTCCATCAAGGATGTCGTCGGCGTCATCACGGGCGGGCAGTCGCTCAACAAGTGCTACAACCTCGATGGGTCCAACCCGGGCTACGACGTGAACAACGTCTACTGCTCCCTGCTCACGCGCGATCCGACGACGGGCGTGCTCACGCAGGTGCTGCAGCAGACTCAGAACCTGGGCGCGTACAAGACGCGCGGCATCGACCTGCAGACGCAGTGGCGAGTGGGTCTCGATGCATTCGGCCTTTCAGCGGACAGTGGCGATCTCACGTTCAGCTCGCTTGTGAACCACCTGCTCGCGTTCGATGTTCAGAATCAGCCTGGAGCGCCGTTCGCGGATTACAGCAACACCGTCGGCAGCCCCACGAACGGCGGTTTCGGGTCGCTGCCGAACTGGAAGGCGGTCACGTCCGTCGAGTACACGAAGGCCGCTCTGAGCGCGGGCGTGCGCTGGCGCTACATCGGCCATCTGCGTGCGCTCGCCAAGGTGAGCAATCCGAGCTCGACCACGCCGGACACGAAGTCCCATAGCGTGTTCGACTTGTTCGCGGACTGGACTCCGAGTGAAAAGATTCTGATCAATGCGGGCATCAACAATCTCTTTGACAAGGATCCCCCCGTCGTCAACGGCACCGCGGGTGTGACGGAGCCGAGCACGTATGACATTCTCGGCCGTACGTTTTACGCGGCTGTCCGGGTCTCGTTGTGAGAGAGAACCAGGAGTGGGTGAACTCGCTGGCAATCGGCGCTGCGTATTCGTGCCAGGTTCGTGCGTGCGATGACGACAGAGCCCTGTTCGTCATCGGGCGCACGAAGCCGATTTGCCTTGGCTCTTGATGAATTGGGATGGAGAAAGCATGAAAACGACACTACGCGTTCTGGCGCTGGGCCTCGTGGGCGTGATGATGGGAGCCTTCAGCGGCGACGGCGTGCACGCGCAGGCGATGAGTGGCCGACAAATCGGCACGAATCGCGTCAGCGTGTCCTATTACAAGACGCCGCCGGGAAAACAGGACGAGTGGCTCGCGCTCTACAAGAAGTATCACCGCCCCATCATGGACTTCCAGATCCAGAAGGGCGTGACGATCAGCAGCACACTCTACGCCGCCGGCAATCACTCGCCGGGCCAGCCCTGGGATTTCGCGATCATCAACATCTCGCCACCGGAAGAGAAGACACCCAAGCTCGGCATGACGCGCGCGGAGGTCATCCGCAAGCTGTTCCCGGACATCGAGGATTACGTTCGGGGCGAGCGCAGACGCTGGGAGCTGACGGTCAACCACTGGGACGAGACGTTCATCGAAATCGACGTCACGCGTGAGCCGCTCTCGGTCTACTATCCGCTGGACGCGCCCGCGAAGAAGTAGTCTGGCGATTGCCGCATGCCGCGCGGTACGAGCGAAGGACAACTCGCTCGACCGCGCGGATCTCTCTCCCCGAGCTGCGCAGTCCCGCGCGATTCGTCGTCATTGCGAATCGCGCAAAAGTCTTATCGTGTACCGCGAATAATTCCGATCGAATCGGCCGAAGAGTACGCCGCCGAGTGGAATCACGCGAAACCCTTTGCGTCCTCGCCAAATAGCAGCTGCTATGATCCGCCGCCTCATCAGGGAGGAGGCTGGAGCATCGCGTGAAGTACGCCCCGCTCGTCTGGAGCGCGCTTTGGCACAAGCCCGTGGAAGCGGTGCTGACCTGGTTGACGGTGACGGTTGCGTTCGCACTCTTCGGGCTGATGCTCGGCGTCAACGCAACCCTTCAGGCGTACATCGACAGCGCACCGGAAGACATCCTTTCGGTTTATCCGCGGTTCCAGTCCGCGCGCCTGCAAGTCGGCATGCGCGAAGCCATCGAGCGCATCGACGGGGTGTCGGCGACGTCCGTGATGTTCATCCTGAACGGCTATCACACGGATCCGCGAAACGCCGTCACCGTGATCACGGTGGACAACCGCGGCAGCGAAGCGACACCGCAGTTTCGGCTGCAGCCCGATCACTGGCAGCGTTTGTTCTCGGCGCCGGACGGGCTGTACGTCAGCGAGAGAGCGGCGGCCCGGTGGAATCTCAGGCCCGGAGACACGTTCATCGTCAACGCGAGACGGCCCGGCCTGCGCGCCGACGGCACATCGGCATTTCCGTTTCGGGTGATCGACATCGTTCCGGATGTGCCGGATTCGGACGGGTTCCTGATCGGGAACTTCAACTACATCGATCAGGCGCGCCCGCCGCAGAGCCAGGGGCGCGACGTCATGTTCCAGGTGCTTGTCAGTGACGCGAGCCGCGCGCTGGAAGTGAGCCGTCAGATCGACCGGCTGTTCGCCAATTCCGGAACGCCCACCTTCAGCATTTCGCAGCGGCACGCCAGCCAGAACATGGCGAACTCGAGCGGCAACCGCGCGCTCGCCACATCGATCGTCGGGGCAGCAGGCCTGTTCATGATCCTGCTGCTGATCGCGAACGGAATCGCCCAGTCCGTTCGCGAGCGCGCGCCTCAGCTCGCGGTGCTGAGCGCGATCGGCTTTCAGAGCCGCCACGTCATGGGACTCATTCTCGCGGAAGTTGCGATTCCGTGCCTTGCGGGTGCGATTCTCGGAACATTCCTGGCGTGGCAGCTCGCTGGCTGGCCTCTGAAGTTTCTGCCCGGAGATTTCGCGTATCTCCCGGCGCCGACCATCTCCCGCAGCGTGTTGCTCTGGGCTTTGGCATTCGCTGCGTTGCTCGCGGTGGCAAGCGCAGTGGTCCCACTGATAAGAGTCAGGCGCATGAGCGTCGTGAACCAGCTGGCCGGGTTGGCGCGATGAAGCCGCTGGTCGAGATGCTGGTCGCCACCCGGCTGAGTCTGATGACGCTGCCACAGCGCATGGGCTCGTCGCTCGTGATCGTGGTCTGCATGGCGTGCGTTGTCGGCGTACTGGTCTCGCTGCTTTCCGTCACCGTGGGTCTGTTGCAAGCCTCGGAGGTCGCGGGTAGCCCATCGCGTGCGATCGTCTTTTCCAAGGACGCGTATCCCGGCCCGGGCGGGCGACCCGAAGAAGCCAGCCATATCTCGCGTGAAGCGCTCGCCGTACTGGAGGGCGCTCCGTACATGGCGCGGTTCGCAGACGGGAAACCGGTGATCGAAGCGGAAGTGCTGGGAATCCTGCCGCCGGTCGAAGGTTTCGCCTCCGGATCGCTGTTCATTCGCGGGCTCGGGCGCAACAGCCTCGCGATGCGGCCGGAGTTCCGGATCACGGAGGGCCGGCTGTTCCGGCCCGGCATGCACGAGGTCATCGTCGGACGCGGTGCGGCCAAAGTCTTCGGGCTCGAAGTCGGCGACACGATCATCATGCCGGACGGGGAGTGGCCCATCGTGGGGTCGTTCTCCGCGGGCGGCAGCATCATGGAAGCGGAGCTGGTGGGCGATGCGCCGACGGTAATGTCTGCCGTGATGCGCACCACGAACTTCAGCAGCGTGCTCATCGGCCTCGACAGCCCGGACTCGTTCGATGCCTTCAAGAGCTGGCTCACGAGCAATCCGGCCCTGAGCCTCACCGCGGAAAGGCAGTCCGACTACTATCGACGAGTCGCGCGTCGGTACTCGTCGTTCTTCACGTCAGTCGCCTACCTCGTCGGCATGATCATGGCGCTGGGTGCGCTATTCGGCTCAGTGAAGATCCTGCATGGATCCGTCGACTCGCGCGCCCGGGAGATCGCGGCGTTGCGGGCCATCGGATACGGCGGTGTTGCGGTCGCTGTCTCAGTGATACTAGAGGCAGTTGCCTTGTCTGTGATCGGCGCGCTGATCGGCGCAGGGATTGCGCGTGTCCTGTTCGACGGCAGGTGGCAGGCGATCTTCAACGCGGTGTTCACGCTTTCGATCTCCCCACAGCTTGTCGCGCTGGGCGTCGCATGGGCGATGCTCATCGCGGCGCTGGGTGGGCTTGCGCCGGCGATTCGCAGTGCGCGGCTCCCCGTTGCGGAAGCCCTGCGACGGTCCTGATCCATGTTGGCAATGAGATGCTCGAGAACAGCGCGTCCACTTCGGACTGCGTTCGCAGCTGGGCGGCGCGATCCACGAGACTCCGATCCAGATGCGGCGCCAGCAGCGAGATGAACTCGTGCATGTAGCGACGCAGGAGCATGCCCCGGGCGAAGCCGATCCAGGTCGTCAGCATGGGAAACAGATGTGACGCGTCGATCGAGAGGAGGTCCGAGTCGCTCTCCGCATCGAGCGCCATCTCCGCGATGATCCCCACCCCGAGGCCGAGCCGCACGTATGTCTTGATGACGTCGGCATCGCGGGCCGTGAGCGCGATGTTCGGTCTCAGCCCTTCCGCGGCAAAGGCGTCGTGCAGGGAAGAAGGCCCGCTGAAGCTGAACACATACGTCACGATCGGATACTTCGCGAGATGCTTCAGCGTGATGTGCTCCACGCGCTCGAGGGGGTGTCCGGCCGGAACGATGATTCGGCGATGCCAGCGATAACAGGGCAGAAGCACGAACTGGCTGAAAAGATCGCGGGCGCCCGTCGCGATGGCCAGATCGATGCAAGCCGACTGAGCCATCTCCGCAATCTGCTCCGAAGTGCCCTGATGCAGATGGAACTGGACGTCGGGGTAGCGGATGCGGAACTCTCGAATCACGGGCGGCAGCACATACCGCGCCTGCGTATGTGTCGTGCCGATCGACAATGTGCCGCGGCCCTCGTTCTTGTGCTCGGCCGCGATCCCTTTGATGTTCTGTGCCTCGCGAACGATACGCAGGGCACACTGGACGACGCGCTCTCCAGGCGGCGTGATTCTGGTTAGCGCGCGTCCGCTGCGCACGAAGATGTTGAAACCCAGCTCGTCTTCCAGCAGTCGCAATTGCTTGCTGACGGCGGGCTGTGTGGTGGAGAGCTTGTTCGCAGCCAGCGTGATGTTGAGACCGTTCTGTGCGACCGCCGCCAGAAAGCGCAGTTGTACGAGCTTCATAGCAACCGCGGAGATTAGCGACCCCGCGGTTACGAATCAGCGACGGGACGGTCACAGTTCAGTATCAGCCGGCGTTTGCGCGGCTAGCTATGCAGCGCTCTGAAGCTTGTGCGCACCTCTTCTGACAACAGCTCCGGCTGTTCCCAGGCGGCGAAGTGCCCGCCCTTCTCGAGCTTGTTGTAGTGGATGAGATGCGGGTACGCCTGTTCCGTCCAGCTCTTCGGCGCCTGAAAGAGCTCGTCCGGGAAGGCGCTCGCGGCGACCGGGATCTTGACACCCTTCGGCGAGAAGAATCCGAGCGTGTTCTCCCAGTACAGCCGAGCGGCAGAAACCCCTGTGTTCGTCAGCCAGAACAGCGTGATGTTGTCGAGCACATCGTCGCGTGTAAGGCCTTCCGCAATTCCGTCGAACGAGCGCGCGATCAACTCGAGGCTGCGCGCGTCGTGGTCGATCATGAGTGCGGCAAGCCCGATCGGAGAATCCGCAAGCCCGGCAAGCGTCTCCGGCCGCGTCCCCATGAAGAACGCGTAGTAGACATTCTTGTAGAACGCTGCCAGTTGCTCGTAGGCGTGCTGCTCATCCGTGGAAAGGCCGTCGGGCATCGGCGCGCCGGCGAGCGCCGCGGCGTCGATGGCGGGTGGAATGACACCAGGCATGTTCGTGTGAATGGCGAGCAATCCTTGCGGCGCCTGCACGCCCATCTGGTCGACGACGACCGCACCCCAATCGCCGCCCTGCGCCACGTAGCGTGTATACCCGAGGCGCTTCATCAGCATGTCCCACGCACGTGCGATGCGCTCGGGACCCCAACCGGTGGTGGTGGGCTTCCCCGAAAAGCCGTAGCCCGGCATCGACGGAATCACCACATGGAATGCGTCGGCTGCGCTTCCGCCATGCGCCGTCGGGTTGGTCAGAGGCTCGATGATCTTCAGTTGCTCGATGATGGAGCCCGGCCATCCATGCGAGACGATGATCGGCAAAGCGTCCTCGTGCTGCGAACGGGCATGGATGAAGTGAATGTCCACGCCATCGATCTCGGTGAGGAACTGCGGGTAGGCGTTCAGTCGCGCCTCCACCTTGCGCCAGTCGTATTCCGTGCCCCAGTAGCGGGCGAGCTTCTGAAGCGTTGCGGAGGGCACGCCTTGCGAGAAGTCCTTGACCGTTTCCGGATCGGGGAACCGCGCGGCATTGACACGTCTGCGCAGTTCCGTGAGTTCCGCTTCAGGAACATTCACGTGAAACGGACGTAGCGCGGCTCGGTCACCGCCTGCCAGCTGTGCATCTTCATTCATGACCATTTCTCCACGTTAGGGGCGTCATCAAACGAAATGCACGACCTGTGCACCGCGCATATCGATGAAGACGCCGTGCCGGGTCGAGGCGATGCGGACGGTGATGTCCGCGCAGTTGGGGCAGCGGAGCACGGCGCCGAGCTCCAGCGCGAAGGCGCGCTGCTCGGCCAGCGCGGCGTCATGCCCGCAGGCCGCGCAGACGATCCGTGCCCGCGTGGCATCGAGCACGAACACCGAGGCGAGAAGGCCGGCCGCGGCATTGCCGTCGAGTTCGTTTGCGTCCAGCGTATCCATATCGCTCTCCGGAAAGTTCACTCTCCCGAGGGGCCGAAGCGCTCCGTCCGGATGCTCTCGGGTGCATAGCCGAGCTCGACCAGGGTCGATGCGACGAGCTCGACGAACGGGGTCGGGCCACATACATAGATCAATGGCCGGGCATCCGGTCTCGGCGCGGTCTCGCGGAGCATCGCCGCGTCGACGCGCCGCGCGTAGCCTCGCCACGACTTGGGCGCGGCGCGGGTATACGTCCACACGATCTGCAAGGCGGGGTCGCTGGTGGCCAGCGCGTTGATGCGCTCCGCGAACATCGCGTGCTCGGGCGAGCGCACGGCATAAAGCACCGTGGTAGGTACACCGCGCGCGAAGCGTTCGCGGTGCTCGAGAACCGCCTTGAAGGGCGCGATGCCCGAGCCGCCTGCGCACAGATACAACGGGCCGCCGTTCGCGGCTTCCCAGACGAAGTAGCCGCCGATCGGGCCACGCAGCTCGAACGCATCGCCCGGCCGAATCTCGGTCGTGAGATACGGCGATACCTCGCCGCCTTCGACGTGCTCCACGGCGAGTGAAACTCCCGGCTCATGGGCCGCCGAGGCGATCGAATAGCTACGCTGCGCCTCGTACCCGTCGTCGGCGGTGAGCCGCACGTCGGCGTGTTGGCCGGGCAGGTGTCCGGGCCAGTCGGTGACGCCGAGTTTCAGCAGTCTTGCGCGGCGGCCCAGCGGCTCGGTCGACTCGACACGCACCGTCTGCCAATCGAGACGGCGCCCGAGCGGGGGTGCGCTAGTCGCCACTGTAGCGCTGCTCCCGCCAGGGATCGCCATAAATGTGATACCCGAGGCTTTCCCAGAAGCCGGGCCGCTCCGCCGTGATGAATTCGAAACTCCGCACCCACTTGGCGCTCTTCCAGAAGTAGAGATGCGGCACGAGCAGGCGCGCGGGTCCGCCGTGAGCGGCGGCCAGCGGTGCATCGGCGAAGCGAGTCGCGATCATGCCGCGGCCGCCGACGAGGTCGGCTGTCGGCAGGTTCGTGGAGTATCCGCCGTCGCAGTGTGCCATCACGTGCGCCGTGGGCGGCGCGGTGAGACCGGCCGCTTCGAGCAAGGCGTCGATCGTCACACCTTCCCACACGGTGTCGAGCTTGCTCCACTTGGTGACGCAATGAATGTCGACCGTGATGTGCGTGTGAGGCAGATCCTGAAACTCCGCCCAGGTCCACTTCCCGAGCGGCGTGTTACCGGCGTGCATCGAGAACGTCCATTCGGTGAGCGGCACATGCGGTGTCGGGCCGGCGGAGAGCACGGGAAAGTCTTGCGTGACGTGCTGGCCGGGCGGAACGCGCGCGCGGTTCGCCGGGTCGGTACGTCGGCCCCTGAACCCTCGCGCGATGGGTCGGTTCTGATTGTTCACGGTCCGCTCTCCTCAACGCTTCGCGCGAAAGATCGCACCCCGAGCGGAACGTTGCATCGTCGGCCTTGAGCGGCGCCGCCCACCGCAGCGGTAGCGTCGCCCGCGCAGAGGCCTGGCGGCGCGTGTACCGGGAATGACACATGCGTCGGCCAACCATGCGCCACTGTCCTGTGATGTGGCGTGCCTATACCATCGCGCCATCCGTTGCAGGCAAGACGCGGTATAGCTCAGTTCACGCGAGCATCGACTCGCGTCAAGCATCTACCGGAGCGCTTATGAAACTCAGCCTCGATCCGTCTGTCCCCGCGGCGAGCGGTTTCACGGCCGAATCGCTGGCGCTTGCTTCATGGTATGACGCACAGCCCGCGGTCCGGCGGTTGTGGGGTTTCAGGAACGCGCAGGAGCTTCGCGTCATCGTTGCCGTCCAACCGACTCACGACAACGATGACATCTATCCCACGTGGCTCGCGAACACGCAGGCGTGGGCCAGTGAGCTGCAGTCATGCACGGGAAGCGCTGTGCAACTGGAGCTGATCCAGGAGCTTCCGTTCGATGAAATCGAGCTCGATGCGGAGAGCGTCCTCATCGCCGATCTGTTCTGGCGGGACGCAACGCTGCTGCCCGCTGAGGACGAGCACTAGCAGCCTCGCATCGGCGCTCACACCGGCAGCGGCCTGCCGGCTTGCTCGCGCACCATGTACTCGGCATACCACGCCGGCCAGTTCGCATCGCGCTCGCCGGTGCGCTTTTCGTGCTCGCCGTGCGCAGCTTCGGCCCGTCGGAGCGCCGCTGCGAGCTCAGCCGACGACGCAAAGCTCGTGTCGGCTGCGCCAATGCGCCCGGGCAGGCGCTCTGTCACCTCTTGCAGAAGCCAGCGGTTGCCATCGGGATCACTCAGCGTGGCGTAGGAGCAGTAGCTGCGCCGGGCCGGATCCGGGCCGTTCGAGGGCGCTTCGCCGACGCCATGATGGAACACCTCGCTCACCCGGGCACCACGCTCCAGGAGCTGTGCTCGCGCTGCCTCGATATCGGAGACGACGAGATACAGTCCGGATGTAGGGCCCGGCCGCGCCGAGGTGAGACCTTTTCCGAGCTGGATCGAGCACGAGGAGCCGGGCGGCGTGAACTGGATGCCCCGGAACTCCGGCCCGACCGCAAGATCGGCATCGAGCCGCCAGCCGAGCCGGGCGTAGAAGCGCTTGGCGCGTTCGACGTCTGAAACAGGGATCACCACGACCTCGAGCCTCATCACTTCGCTGCGCGCCTGACTGCTGCTCATGTCGAGCTCCTCAGCTTGTCGTCACACACCCTCGGGCGGATGCATCAGAGCAGGAGCGCGCGGCCGAATCTATTGCACCTTGGTCACCGCGCGGGTGAAGTTCGCGAGAGCAGCTGCGGCGCGAACTGATCGGCCGGAAGCGTGCGACACGCAGGCGGACTCTGCTCGCGGACCCCGTGCTCATGGCTGCCACCTTGGTTTGTTCTCCCTTGACGGATGCCCGCGCCTCGCATATTTTGATAGTTGTCGAAACGTGGAATTGGAGAGATGAACTCGAACCAGGCTGTCGCGGCGTTGTCTGCACTGGCCCACGAGCACCGTCTCGGCGTCTATCGCTTGCTGGTCGAGGCGGGCCCGGAGGGTCTCAATGCCGGTACGATTGCGAGTCGTTTGAAGCTGCCGCCGTCTTCGCTCACATTTCATTTGCAGAATCTTCACCGCGCAGGACTGGTTACGCAGCAGCGCCGCAGTCGCGAGCTCATCTACTCGGCAGATTTCCGAGCGATGAATGCACTCATCGGTTACCTCACCGAGAACTGCTGCACAGGAAATGCCACTTGCGCCAGTGACTGCGGTCCGCGCAGCGCGCAGAAGAGGTCGCGCAAGCGAACCACGAAGGCGGTCTGAGCGGCATGACACCGATAGCGATCACGAAATGTCCTCTGCGAGCCGCGGCTGTGAGGCTGCTGGAGTCTGCAGCGCTCCCCAGTTCAGATCTGACGGATGCGCACATGGAGCACTTCTTCTACGCCGGCCCGTCCGCGCAACCGTTTGGCATCGCGGGTGTCGAGCTGCACGGTTCTGTGGCGTTGCTTCGCTCTCTCGTTGTGTCCGAAGAGCATCGTTCCAGAGGCCTGGGTAGCGCACTCGCAGAACGGGCCGAACAGTACGCGCGTTCCATGGGGGCGCGATGCATCTACCTGCTTACGACAACTGCGGAAAGCTTCTTCGCTCGTCGCGGCTACGTGCCCGCCGCGCGGGACAGTGCGCCGATGGAGATCCGCTCGACGCGCGAGTTCGCCGACATCTGTCCGGCGAGCTCTGCATTCATGGTCAAGCAACTCTGAAGAGGGACGTCCAATGAAACGCCTGCATGTGCACGTGAGCGTGGCAGACATCGCCGCCTCGATCCGCTTCTACAGCACGCTCTTTGCGACGGAACCCACGGTCGTGAAGTCCGATTACGCGAAGTGGATGCTTGAGGATCCGCGAGTGAACTTCGCAATCAGCAAGCGGTGTGGGGACACGGGTCTCCGGCACCTCGGCATTCAGGTGGAAGATCGGGCGGAGCTTGCCGAGGTGTATTCGCGTCTGAAGCGCGCCGACGCCCCAGTGCTCGAGGAGGGCGCGACAACCTGTTGCTACGCCAGGAGCGAGAAGAGTTGGATCGCGGACCCGCAAGGCGTGAAATGGGAGACGTTCCTGACCGTGGGCGAGAGCACCACCTACGGAACGGACGAACCCGCCCTGGAGTGCTGCAAAGGCGGTGTCTGACGATCCGGTACACGTGCCCCGGGCCGTGCCTCGCTGAAACCGTACGGGCCGTCAATCGAAGCTGAAAATATCCTCTTCCTGCGGCCGCTCCATCCCCTGCTCGAAGTACTTCTCCCACATCTGCGCCCAGGGGCGGCCGAACATGTCGGGCACCTCGTATTCGATGGTCTCGCCCGCGGTGACGTGAGTCGCGCGACCCTTCACGGGATAGATCGTCGGAATGCAGCGGATGTACTCGATCGGGTCTCCCGTTTCGAAGCCGCCGAGCCGCGCGTAGTTCCGGATCATGCGGATCGGCTGGACCAGCGCTTCCGGATCGTAGAACACGGCCTCGTGGTTCAGCGCCTTCACCTCACCCTTGGCATCGCGGATGGGCGTGTAGATCTCGATCGTCTGCATCTTGTTCGAGAACTCGAACGCGCCGTGCGCGGCCCAGCCGCGGATGTTTGAGGTCCACGTGATGAGGACGTCGTGATCCCAGAAGCCGATCGTTTCACCGTACCAGCGCGGCACGTCCGCCCCGAGCCGCGGCACGGCGCCATCCATGCGGAACTGCCGGCCGATGTAGATGTTCGTGACGAAGTTGTCGGCCACGCCCCCCATCATCTGCACGAGGGTGGGCGTGACGATGAACGTTTGCGGGAACTGAATTGCGAACGCGTACCAGCGCCGCATGAAGCCTTCAGGCCAGCAGTACTGGGACGGCCACTGCGGCGCGTTGGTGTTTCCCTGGTGATACGCGTCCTGCACCATGCGCTTCTGATATTCCGGTGTCAGCAACGAGAGCACGGTGGGGAACTGCACGGACAGCATCAGCGAATACCAGTTCTCGAAAATCGGGCCGGGCGCATACCGGCCGCTGAGCTCGCCGGGCACCGTCTTGTAGGTGTGCACCGTCGGCCCGCCGCGTTTGCGCGTCTCGGCGAGCAACGCTTCGTAGTGCTCCTGCGCGGTCTTGAAGGGATAGGGGCTGACGATGGCTTCGCGCGGATAATCCCGGTCGCAATAGCCCCAGGCGGCGGTGCGCGGCGGGTCGTCACCGATGGTGGGGGTGAAAATGGCGCCACGCTGCATCTCCAGCCCCTCCGGGCTGTTGCAGCGGAAGTAGCGCTTGTCTTTCCAGAGCTCGCGATCCTTGTAGAAATCCGTCGACGTGAAGATGTCCACGGGCAAGGGCTCCACGCCCGGCGGCGCCGCGCCGTTCCACGCAGACCCGATCTCCAGCACCTTGGGGGGCGAGTTGCCGCCGGTCGGCACCGGGAGCTTCATGGGCCCGACGAACGGGAACTGCGCAACTTCCTTCGCGATCTGCTCGGCCTGAGCCTTTGAAATCGGCGTGCCGTAAGGTGGCATCGACATGGGCGGCAAGGGCGGTGTGAGCGGCGCGCCGCGGCCCACGCTCTTGAAGCCAGGGTCCGCTACTTGTTGAGCCTGGCTGCCGTCACTCACGCAGAGGGCAACGCAGGCGATTGCAGCCGTGGTCCACGCCGTGCGCGTCTTGCTCAGTGTCATGGAACGCTCCCCCTGGTGAATGCGGTTACTTGTATACCGGGTCTGCGGACGGCCAGAACCGCGCGGTCGAGATCGGCAGGCCGCGGAAGAACGCGTTGATCGCGTGAATCTGCCCGCCCCAGACCTTGAAGGCTTCGAACGTTACGAGCGAGTTGCCTTCGCCGTACGAGGAACCGGTGTGCCCGAAGTTCATCCACAGCAGCACGACGCCGTTTTCCTCATCCACCGCGGCAACACTGGCGATGATGCCGGGATGCACCATGATGTTCTGCGAGTACAGGCCACAATCGTCGCGCCCACATCCCTCGCCGGCCATGATGACGCCGTTCTCGACACGGTAGGCTTCGGGCGCAAAAGGTGTTCCGGCGTCGGTGAAGTTGCCGATGCGCAGCCCTTCGGTATAGGTGAGGGCGGTCTTGATCATCGACTCGCGGGACTGCTTCTTGTTCGCGGGCACGGGATCGTTCATGCCGCGGATCGGCTTGCCGAGCTCCTTCGGCTGAAGGCGGGACTCGGGGGTCACCCGCTGCACCAACGTTTCGATCCCGGCGATCTTCCGGTCCTTCACGTGCAGCAGCGCGGACAAGAGCACCTGGTTCTTGCCCTCGAGCAGTTGCACGTGCGTGGCGGCTATCTGCTTCCGGGTGTCCAGATAGTCCTGACGGAATGTGCCCTTGGTTAGCGTGGCTTGCCAAAGCCCTTCGCCGAGCTTCAGCGCCTCGGAGTCCTCCGTGAAACGCACATTCTCGGCGAGGGGTAACCGCGAGGGGTCGCGCGCCACGACGGCATCGATGTACTGCGTGAGCAGGCCGCTGAGGCATGCGCGATCGCAGTTCTCCGCGGCGGCGGGCGTGTGGAAGAAGCCCAGCAGCAGTGCTGTGGCAAACGAGACGGCAGCGATTCTTGCCTTGAGCGCATGAGGCTGAGACATGCATCCCCCTGAGCGTTTTCCGGAAAGAGTACAGAATCCGCCGCAGGGATCGCACTTCGGCTCTGCCGTGATGCCACTCGGCGGTCGCACCCGCCGCATGCGGATTCGTCGCCGCGTTACGCCGGGTTACCGCACGTCCTGAGGCGCATCGGAGATCGACTGCTCATAGGTGCTCCAGCCCGAAGGGATGCCATACGGCGCCTGGTGGAAGATGGCTTCGATGCGGGCGATCTTGCCCTTCTCGATCCTGAAGAGCTCGGCGAGCTGCCAGGTCCAGTTGATGTTCTCGTGGTCGAAGAACGCGAAGGCGAACACGATGCCCTTCTGGCGATCCACGGCGACGAAGCGGCGGTCCCGCACTCGGGAGACGACGCCTCTCAGGGCCACCTCGAACTGCCGCTTGCAGCTCATGCGGCCGCGGGTCTGGGTGATGGGATCCAGAACGTTCGCCAGCACGTCCACGCCGTTCTCGAAACGCACGCAGTCGTCGGTGAACGGGTAGTAGCCCTTTCCGTCGTTCTGTTGCAGGCCGGTGAAGTAGTAGTTGGCCGTGCGGATCAGCTCTTCGCGCGTGGCGCGCTCGTTCTCGGGAATGTCGGCGGTGAAGCGTGGATGAGGCGCCTTCATCTTTTCCACGTTGTCCCCGGTGTTACCGAAGGGCGAGCTGCTGGCGTTGGCAGGGCCGAACAGGTTGATGGGCGGCCGGGAGACGAGCTGCTCGACTTCCGTGATCAGGCCGCCGCGAATCTTCAGCCGCAGCGAGAAACCCACCGTCCGCTGATCCGTGGGATTGCGGCCGCGCTCCTTCAGCGTGCCCAGGAAGGCGACCTGCTGGGTTTCGACATCGGGTACATAGAAGCTGTAGCTGCCGCGTGCCGTGGCAAGGTGCCAGGCGCCCTCTGTACCGAAAGGCAAGCGGATGCCGTTTTCGGTGAACTTCAGCTCGCGGGCGAAGAGGTCATCGCTGAGCTTGTGTGCCACCATCGCGTCGATATACCGGTCGACATAACTGTTGAGACAATTGCGGTCACATGCGGGCGCCGGGTCGGATGCCTGTGCCGTGATGGCGAGCATCGGCAACGTGAGAAGTGCGGCGAGCGCCCATGCTTTCCTGGTGTTCATGTTTTCTGCCCCCCTGACTGTCGTGTGAGACCGGCCGCAGAGTAGCAGGACTCGACACGCAGGGGCATGGCGCCCGCCGGAACACTACAAGAACATCCCGCCCGAGGCCTCGATACGCTGGCCGTTGATCCACCCTGTCTCGGGCGCCAGCAGCGCGGCGATGACGCCGCCGATGTCGTCCGGCAGTCCCGTGCGCCCGAGCGCGGTCTGAGAGGCAACGAACGCCTTGAGTTGCGCGCTGTTGCGCAGGGCGCCACCGCTGAAATCGGTCTCGATGGCGCCCGGCGCGAGCACGTTCGCTGAGATGCGCCGGGAGCCCAGCTCCTTCGCGAGGTATCGCGTGAGCACTTCGATGCCGCCCTTCATCGCCGCATACGCGGAATAGCCCGGTAGCGTGAAGCGCGCCAGGCCACTGGAGACGTTGAGTATCCGCCCGCCATCCGCGATCAGCGGCAGAAGCTTCTGCGTCAGAAAGAACACGCCCTTCAGATGAGTGTTCATGAGCTCGTCGAACTGCGCTTCCGTGATCTCCGCAAAGGGCGCGCGGACGCCCACGCCTGCGTTGTTCACGAGAAAGTCGAAACGATCGCGTTCCCAGTGCTGCGCCAGGGTCGCTCGCAGCTCGGCGGCGAATGAATCGAATGTGGACACGTTCGAGACATCCAGCTGAAGAGCTGCTGCACGTCGGCCACGTTCCCGGATCTGCGCGACGACGTTGTCTGCCTCCGCGCGGTTGCTGCGATAGGTGATCACCACATCGGTGCTGGCCTCCGCAAGCTTGAAGGCGGCGTTACGCCCGAGGCCGCGGCTTCCGCCGGTGATGATCGCGATACGTTGATGGGCATTCATGATTCGTCCCTCGTGAAGAATGGGTCAGGCGCAGATTAGGGACGGCGGGATTTGCGATAAACGAGTCGCGTGCGACCATAGTGTTCAATTTCTCTGAACAATCTTCCGGTGCCTCATGAGCCGACTCGAATGCATGCAGATCTTCGTGCGCGTCGCCGAGCTCGCAAGCTTCACGCGTGCCGCGGAGGCGATGGGGTTGCAGAAGGCGAGCGCCTCCATGGCGGTGCGCCAGCTGGAGGAGCATGTCGGCACTCGCCTGCTGAACAGGACGACGCGCAAGGTGCAGCTCACCCAAGACGGCCGCGTGTTCTACGAGCGCTGCAAGGATCTGCTCGCGCAGGTGGACGAGGTGCAGTCGATGTTTCAGAGCCGCTCTCAATCGCTTCGTGGGCGGCTGCGCGTGGATATGCCGAGTGGCATCGCGCAGGAGCACGTCATTCCGAAGCTGCGTGGATTCCTGCGCGAGCATCCGCTGCTCGAGATCGAGATCAGCAGCACGGATCGGAAGGTGGACGTGATCCGGGAAGGCTTCGATTGCGTGCTGCGCGTGGGCGCGGTGGAGGATTCGAGCCTCGTGGCGCGGCCGCTGGGGCGGTTCCGGCTTCTCAACTGCGTGAGCCCCGGCTACATCGAGGAGCGCGGAGTGCCTCGCACTCTGGAGGATCTGAAGTCGCATCTCCTCGTGCACTACGTGACGACGCTCGGCGGGAAGTGCCCGGGATTCGAGTACTTCGACGGCACGAAGTACCGCACGGTCCCCATGAACGGCCCGGTCACGGTGAGTAGCGCCGGCGCGTACCGGGCCGCCTGCCTTGCCGGACTCGGCATCATTCAGGCCCCGGCGGTCGGCCTTCAGCCCCTGATCGAGCGGGGCGAGCTGGTCGAAGTCCTGCCGGAGCTGAGGGCGGAGCCAATGCCGGTCGCATTCGTGTACGCGCACCGCCGGAATCTGTCACGACGCGTGCAGGTCTTCATGGCGTGGGTGGCCGAGATTCTGGCGCCGTATCTTGAAAAGCCGGCGGGCGTTGAGAGGCTGCGATGAGTGCGCGGTGGCCTTTGCTTGCAATCAGGCCGCAGGCCGAGAACTGCAGACGCACCACGCGGGGATAGGTGTGTTCGGAGGCGATCTCTGCCACAGAGCAGCGCGGCTCAGGATCAACTGTCGGCATGGCCGGCTGAAAACTCGCGTTGCTGGTGCGCGACGTGACGCGCGGCGTCGGCAGCGTGAGATCATCAACCGCGATTTCAACCGCAGTGGCGACCTCGCCGGCGGCGACGGAGCCCGATGGGCGCAGTGCCTCCATGGATGCAGATGAGGTTTGGCGAAGGGGATGTGCGGTTGGTTGATGGCGTTGCGCGAGATCAGTCCCAGCAGTTTGGTTCATCTCCCGCGTGCAGAGGCGCGCGCTGCCGCATGCACTTTTTGAGGCGTGTGCCGGCGCGGGCTGAAGGGGCACGTCGCAGGCACAAGGTGTACGCCGCGGTGGGCACTGGGTGCGAGCACCGTTCGCCGCATCGGGCAATTACTATCGATGCGCCGTCATCCGGACAGGCGACCCGGGCGTGCGCCGGCCCGGGCAGAAACGCAGGCTTCAAGCGCTCGTTCCCGCGGAAACGAGCGACGCATATCCCGCGGGCAGCGCGTGCCGCCCGGCCTCATTCTCCGCGACCTTGCGATCCTCTCTTCCTCCCTTCCGTTCTTCCGCGATTCTTCTTCTTTTCGTTCTTTCATCTTCGTTCTTCAACCGCAGTGGCGACGTCGCCCGAGGCGACGGGGCCCGATGGGCGCAGTGCCTCCATGGATGCAGATGAGGTTTGGCGAAGGGGATGTGCGGTTGGTCGATGGTGCTGCGCGGGATCGGGTGCAGCAGCTTCGTTCGGCCTCCGAGTGAAGAGGCGCGCGCTGCCGCGTGCACGGATTCGCGTATGTGCCGGCGCGGGCGGAAGGTGCACGTCGCAGGCACATGGTGCGAGCCCCGCCCTGCGCATCGGGCAATTGCTATCGCCGCGC
>JADGHX010000171.1 GCA_019683695.1 Steroidobacteraceae bacterium | reverse complement strand
CCTTTGGCGAGCGTTATCCCGAACGGGTTTCACAGCTGCTGGTCATCGGCGCAGCGGATCGCGCGCACCCCATGTCCACGGCCTGGCGCAGTGTTCAGCGCCGCATCGTGCGCTTCGCCCTGCAGGCCGGTCAGGCCAGGGAAGGGCTGCAGCTGGCGCGCGCGCTTGCGATGTCCACGTACCGCAGCTCGGAGGAGTTCGCAGCCCGGTTTTCCGGCGCGCCGGTGCGCGGTGACGGGTGTTTCGTCTTTCCGGTCGAGGATTATCTGTTTGCTCGCGGGGCGGACTACGCCACGCGGTATCGGCCCGAATCGTTTCTGTGTCTCTCGGAGTCCATCGATCTGCATCGCGTGGATGCATCACGCATCTTCGTGCCCACTGCTGCGGTCGCCATCCGTGAAGACCAGCTCGTCCCGCTCGCAGACATGCGCAGCATGGTTGCGCGCCTGCCGTCGGGCCGCCTGCACGAGATTTCTTCCGTTTACGGTCACGATGCTTTTCTGAAGGAGTCGGAACAGTTGCGTCCCATCTTCACTGCAGCGATCGGGAGTGCGTCATGAGCAGCGATCGCCATTCCTCCGCGCCGCCGGCTGGCGCGACACCCGATTGCGAGTTCCAGCAGAGCACGCTCGCCGTGCGCGCCGGGCTCGAATGCGACGATCACACCGGCTGCGTCGTGCCACCGATTCATCTCACCTCCACGTTCGCCTTCCGCGGCTTTGGCGAAAAGCGCGCGTATGACTACACGCGATCCGGCAATCCCACGCGGGATCTGCTCGCGAACGCACTCGCGGAGCTGGAGGAGGGCATCGGTGGCGTGGTCACGTCGACGGGCATGTCTGCGATCACGCTGGTCGGATACCTCATTCCGGCAGGGGCGCGCATCGTTGCGCCTCACGATTGCTACGGTGGCACGTATCGTCTGTTCGACGCGTGGCGTCGCCGCGGCGAGCGCGCGGTCGAGTTCGTCAATTTCAACGACGAGGCGGCCGTTCGCGAAGCGCTCTCGAAGCCGACGGCCTTGCTCTGGATCGAGACGCCCAGCAATCCGCTGCTGCGGATCACGGATATCGAAAAGCTCGCCGCCATGGGTCATGCCGCCGGCGCGCTCGTGCTCGTGGACAACACGTTCCTGTCCCCGGTGTGGCAGCAGCCGCTGAAGCTCGGGGCAGACCTCGTGCTCCACTCCACCACGAAGTACCTCAACGGCCACAGCGACGTGGTGGGCGGCGCGGTGGTCGCGCGCGACAAGGCACTGCATGAGCAGCTCGTGTGGTGGGCGAACTGCCTTGGCGTCACGGGCGCTCCGTTCGACAGCTTCATGACGCTTCGCGGGCTGCGCACGCTGCACGTTCGCCTCGCACAGCACGCGCGCAATTCCATGGCACTCGCGGAGTGGCTCAACGAGCAGCCGAATGTGAACAAGGTGTACTACCCGGGGCTGCCCACGCATCCGGGCCACGAGATCGCGCGGCGCCAGCAGCGCGCCTTCGGCGCCATCGTCACACTGGAGCTCGCGGGCGGTCACGATGCCGTGCGCGCGTTCGTTGCGGGGCTGCGTTGTTTCTCGCTCGCGGAATCGCTCGGTGGCGTCGAGAGCCTGGTGGCTCACCCGGCGACGATGACCCATGCGGCCATGGATCCGGCGGCCCGCCAGAAGGCCGGCCTCACGGACGGGCTCATTCGTCTGTCCGTGGGCATCGAGGCACTCGAAGACCTTCAGGCGGATCTCGTCGCGGGCCTGGAGCGGGCCGCGGCTGTACTGCCGGCACGTGAAGCGGCTGTAACGGCGGCGTAGGCCGGACGCCCGTCGCAGCACCGGGGCCTCCGGTGCTCGAAGACAAGAAAAAAGCCGCGGTCACCCGCGGCTTTTTTTTTGCAGTCACGCTCGCCGTCGGCTCATGCGATCCGGCGGCGGCGTGCAGCGGCCTTCAGTGCGTCAGCGCGCTGATGATGGCGTCGCCGATCTCGTGAGTGGAATAGCTGCGCGCGCCGGGCAGGGCGATGTCGGGCGTGCGCACGCCTTCCTCGATCATGCGCGTGGCGGCGAGCTCGAGCACCTCGGCCTCGTTCGTGAGCCCCAGCGAGTGGCGCAGGAGCATCGCGACACTGAAGATCGTGCCGTAGGGATTGGCGATGCCCTTGCCCGCGATGTCCGGCGCCGAGCCGTGAATGGGCTCGTACAGGCCGCGCCGCGAATCCCCCAGCGATGCCGACGGCAACATGCCGAGAGAGCTCGACAGCATGGAGGCTTCGTCGGTGAGGATGTCGCCGAACATGTTCTCCGTGACCAGCACGTCGAAATCCGTCGGCCGGCGGATCAGATGCATGGCCGCCGCGTCGACGAGCATGTGATCGAGCTTCACGTCCGGGAATTCGGTGCGCACCACGCGCTCGACCACTTCCCGCCACAGGCGCGAGGTTTCGAGCACGTTCGACTTGTCGATGGACGTGAGCTTGTGGCGGCGCTGTTGTGCCAGGCGCGCTGCAACGCGCGTGACGCGCTCGACTTCCGCAACCGAATACTCGCAGAGGTCCGACGCATGCAGCGGCTCGCGCCGCTTCTCGCCGAAGTAGATGCCGCCGGTCAGCTCGCGAACGAACACGAGATCCACGCCCTCGAGCACGTGCGGCTTGATGGGGGAGGCGTCGACGAGCGAACCGAGCACCTTCACGGGCCGGAGATTCGCGTACACGCCGAGCTCCCGTCGCAAGCGCAGGAGCCCTGCCTCGGGACGCAGCTTCGCATTCGGCGCGGACCACTTCGGCCCGCCGATCGCGCCGAGCAGCACCGCATCGGATTCGAGGCACTTCTCCAGAGTGGCCTGCGGCAGCGGGTCGCCGTGGCGGTCGATGGCAATGCCGCCGAAATCCGCTTCGACCAGCTCGAACTCGTGCCCGAAACGACTAGCGATAGTGCGCAGGCAGCGCACCCCTTCGGCGACGACCTCGGGCCCGATGCCGTCACCGCCCAATATCGTGATGCGCGCTTTCATACAGCGGCCCTGCGGCGCTCGTAGGCGTCGATGTCGGCGCTCTTGCTGAGCAGGAACCCGAGCTCGTCCACGCCATTCATCAGGCAATAGCGCGCGAACGGCTCGAGCGGGAAGGAGACCCGCTGCCCCTCGGGCAGTGCGAGCGAGGTGGTCTCCAGGTCGATCGTGATCTCCGCGCCCGGGTGCTCGATGAGCCAGCGGCTCGTGGGCTCATCCACCAGCACGGGCACGAGGCCGTTCTTCAGCGCGTTGTTGCGGAAGATGTCCGCAAACTCGGTGCTCACCACGGCACGGAAGCCGTAGTCGGTCAGCGCCCACGGGGCGTGCTCTCGCGAGGAGCCGCAGCCGAAATTGCGGCCGGCCACGAGAATGGTGCAGCCGCGCGCCTCCGGCTGGTTCAGCACGAAATCCGGCTTCGGCGCGCCGCTCGCGTCGTAGCGCCAGTCGGCGAACAGATTGCGGCCGAAGCCTTCGCGCGTCGTGCTGCGCAGGAAGCGCGCGGGGATGATCTGGTCCGTGTCGATGTTCTCGAGCGGCAGGACCACGGTGCGCGAACGAATCGTCTTGATGGGTTCCATGGGTGTGCGCCCTCGAGGGATCAGGCCAGCAGCTCGCGCGGGTCCGTGACCCGGCCGCGCACGGCGGACGCGGCTGCCGTGAGGGGACTGGCGAGCAGCGTGCGGGCGCCGGTGCCCTGGCGTCCCTCGAAATTGCGGTTGCTGGTGCTCACCGAGTACTGGCCGGGAGGCACGAGATCCCCGTTCATGCCGAGGCACATCGAGCAGCCGGATTCGCGCCACTCGGCGCCGGCATCGAGGAAGATCTGATGCAGGCCTTCGGCCTCGGCGGCGCGCTTCACCTGTTGCGAGCCCGGTACCACCAGCATCTTCACTCCGCTTGCGATCTTCCGGCCGCGCAGCACGCGAGCGGCGCTGCGAAGGTCCGACAGACGCGAGTTGGTGCAGCTGCCGATGAAGACCACGTTCACCGGCTTGTCTCGCAATGGGGTTCCGGCATCGAAGCCCATGTAGGCGAGGGACTTGGCGAACGCCGGATCCCCGTTGGGGGCCGGCACCGAGCCGCTGATGGGAATGACCATGCCCGGATTCGTGCCGTACGTGATCATCGGCTCGAGGGTCGAGGCGTCGAGGTCGATCTCGCGATCGAAACGCGCACCGTCATCCGTGGGCAGCTGGCGCCAGCGCTCGACAGCGGCCTCCCACGCCTCGCCCTTGGGCGCGCGCGGCGTGCCCTTGAGATAGGCGTACGTCGTGTCATCCGGCGCGACCATGCCGGCGCGTGCGCCGGCCTCGATGGACATGTTGCAGATGGTCATGCGCTCGTCCATGTCGAGCGCACGAATGGCTTCGCCGCGGTACTCGATCACGTGACCGGTTCCGCCGGCCACGCCCAGCTTGCCGATGATGCCGAGGATGAGGTCCTTCGCCGTGACGCCGGGGCGCAATCGGCCCGACACGTTTACTGCGAGCGTGCGCGGCTTTCTCTGCAGCAGACACTGCGTGGCGAAGACGTGCCCCACCTCGGTGGAGCCGATGCCGAAGGCGAGGGCGCCGAAGGCGCCATGCGTGCTCGTGTGACTGTCCCCGCACACCACGGTCTTGCCGGGCTGCGTGACCCCGAGCTCCGGCCCGATGACGTGCACGATGCCGCGCGAGGCATGCTGCAGCCCGAGCAGCTCCACGCCGAACTCGGCGCAGTTGCGCTCGAGCTCGCGAATCTGCTTCGCGGCGGATTCGATGGTGATGGGCGCGCCCCCGAACACCTGCTCGGTGCGCGTAGGCGTGGAGTGGTCCATGGTGGCGAGCGTGAGGTCCGTGCGCCGCACCCGCAGGCCGCGCTCGCGAAGCACGGCAAAGGCCTGTGGGCTCGTGACTTCATGGATCAGATGCAGATCGATGTAGAGCACCGCCGGGGTGTCGGGCGTCTCGGGCACGACTTCGTGTTGTGCCCAGACCTTCTCGAACATCGTCTTCGGCTGCGGGTTCATAGTCTCCGTTCAATTCCAGTCGGCAAGAGGCGTCGTCAGTTCACCGCAGCGACACGGGGCGCGGACATGTCCACCGGATCGAGCCAGCCCCACTTGTCGGGGGTCTTGCCGGTGAAGAGTCCGAAGAAGGCGTTCTGCAGCGATTCGGTGATGGGGCCGCGCTTGCCGCTGCCCACCGGCAGGCGGTCCACCGAGCGGATCGGCGTGATCTCGGCGGCGGTGCCCGTCATGAAGAGCTCGTCCGCGATGTACAGCAGCTCGCGCGGAATGGCGCATTCGCGCACTTCGAGCCCGAGCTGGCGTGCGAGCTGGATGACGCAATCGCGCGTGATGCCGCCCAGCACCGAGTGCGCCAGCGCCGGGGTGAGCAGCACGCCGTCCTTCACGACGAAGATGTTCTCGCCGGCGCCTTCGCTCACCGTGCCATCCGGCGCAAGGCCGATGCCTTCGGCGAAGCCGAGGCGGCGCGCCTCCGCGCCGATGAGCTGGCTCGAGAGATAGTTGCCGGAGGCTTTCGCCAGCGCCGGGATCGTGTTCGGCGCCACGCGCTGCCACGAGGAGACGCAGACGTCCACGCCCGCGTCCGCACTCTCGCTGCCGAGATACTTGCCCCATTCCCACGCGGCGATGGCCACTTCCGTCGGCGGATCGACCTTCGGCGTCACACCGATCTCGCCATATCCCTTGAACACGAGCGGGCGCAGATAGGCGCCGCGCTCGAGCCGGTTCACCGCCACCACCTGCTTGCAGGCTTCGTTGATCTGCTCGGGCGAGAAGGGCATGGCGATCCGGTAGATCTTGGCCGAATCGAACAGCCGCCGCGTGTGATCGCGCAGGCGGAAAATGGCGACGCCATTGTTCGTCTGATAGGCGCGGACGCCCTCGAATACGGAGGAGGCGTAGTGCAGGGCGTGCGAGAGCACGTGCACCGTGGCCTTCTCCCAGGGAACGAGCTTGCCGTTGAACCAGATGTACTGAGTGGCGGGAATGGGCATGGGAACTCCTAGATGGCCCTGGCGACCTGCACGCCTTCGGCGCGACGCTCTTCCCGAGCGCGGGCGCCGGTTGTCTGCGCAAGTTCGATGCGGTTGATCACTTCGAGGAATGCCTTGGCGCTCGACTCCACGATATTCGTGCTGACGCTCGAGCCCCGGTACGTGCGCTGATTGTACTCGACGTAGACGATGGCCTCGCCCTGGGCATCTTCGCCTTCGGTGACGCCACGCAGCTCGAACTTCCGCAGCGCCGCGTTGATGCCGGTCGCGGCTTCGATGGCCTTGAAGGCCGCATCGACCGGGCCGTCGCCCGTGACGGTGCGCTCGACCGTGCGGCCGTCCGCATGCTGAAGGCGCACATGGGCCTCGGCGGGCGAGCTCATGTCGGACACGGTCTTGAGCTCGGCGAGGCTCCACGGGCCGCTGGCCGAGTTTTCCGCGCGCAGCACGAGCGCCTCGATGTCGCCGTCGAACAGCTCCTTTTTCTTGTCCGCGAGCGCCTTGAACTCCTCGAACACGCGGTTGAGCTCCGCGTCGTCCAGCTCGAAGCCGAGGCTCTTCACGCGCTCGCGGAATGCGTGCCGGCCGCTGTGCTTGCCGAGCACCAGGCTGCTGCGGGAGAGGCCTACGTCCTCCGGACGCATGATCTCGTACGTGGAGCGGTGCTTCAGCATGCCGTGCTGATGGATGCCGGCCTCGTGCGCAAAGGCGTTCTCGCCGACGATCGCCTTGTTGCGCGGCACGGGCATGCCGGTGATGTTCGAGACGAGGCGCGACGTCGGGTACAGCCGCGTGGTCTGGATGTTCGTGCGCACGTTGAAGAACGCATCGCGCGTGCGCAGCGCCATGACGACTTCCTCGAGCGAGCAGTTGCCGGCACGCTCGCCAATGCCGTTGATGGTGCACTCGATCTGGCGCGCGCCCGCGACCACGGCCGTGAGGCTGTTGGCGACGGCCATGCCGAGGTCGTTGTGACAGTGCACGGAGAGCCGGGCGCGCTCGATGCCGCGCACGTTCTTGCGCAGATAGCGGAACAGCTCCGCGAACTCATCCGGCACGGTGTAGCCCACCGTATCCGGAATGTTCACCGTGGTGGCGCCGGCATCGATCACCGCTTCCACCACCTGCGCCAGGAACTCGAGCTCCGTGCGCGAGGCATCCTCGGGTGAGAATTCCACGTCGTCGCAGAAGTCCCGCGCGATGCGCACGCCTTCGACGGCGGCCTTGAGGATCTGCTCCTCCGCCATGTTGAGCTTGTACTGGCGGTGAATCGCGCTCGTGGCGAGGAACACGTGGATGCGGTGCTTCGGCGCATCGCGCAGCGCCTTCGCGGCGAGCTCGATGTCGTCCCGGTTGCAGCGGGCGAGGCCGCAGATGGTGGCGCCCTGGATCTCGCGGGCGACGGCATTCACGCTTTCCCAGTCCCCGCGCGAGGCGGCGGGGAACCCGGCTTCGATGATGTCGACGCCGAGCTCGGCGAGCGCGCGCGCCACGCGCAGCTTTTCGGGCAGCGTCATGCTGCAGCCGGGGGCCTGCTCGCCATCGCGCAGGGTCGTGTCGAAGATCAACACCTGATCGGGTTCCGGAGCCATTGTGTCAGCCTCTGAAGCGTTCCGTTTCATTGATCACGTCACACGTTCGCCGTATTCCATGTCGGCGAGTGTCGCGGCGAGCTGCGGCCCGCGGTGCCCGCCGGGCAGCACCTCGCCATGCAGAATCCTGAGGAGCAGGGCGGAGGTAATGTTTCCGCCCGAGAGCACGATGCCCACGCGTTGCCGCTTGAGCCGGCGATGCAGATGCAGGGCGCCCGCGAGCGCCGCGGCGCCCGCGCCTTCGGCCAGCTGATGCACCGTTTCCGCCAGGCACCGGATGGCGCCGGCGATCTCCGCTTCGCTCACCTCGATGACATCGTCGAGCACTTCGCGCAGCACGTTCACCATCTCCGGCGACGGCACGCGCGTGGCGAGCCCATCCGCGATGGTCTCGCCCACGGGAACTTCACTCAGCTCGCCGGTGCGCCACGCGCGCGCGAATGCGGGCGCCGCCGCGGACTGCACGCCGATCAACCGCGTGTGCGGCGACAGTGCCTTGAAAACGAGCCCCATACCGGCGGCGAGACTGCCGCCGCCGACAGGCACGAATACCGTGTCCAGCGGCTGCGAGGCCTGATCCAGCATTTCCAGCGCGACCGTCGCGTAGCCCGCGATGAGCTGCGGCTCGCGGGAAGGATGCACGGCGACGGCGCCAGTGCGCTCGGCATGTGCGAGCGCGGCTTCCCAAGCCGCATCGAAGTCCCGACCCGCGACGGTGACGCGCGCGCCGAGCGCCTCGATGGCCGCATTGAGATCCGGGTTGTTGCCCTCGGGAACGAACACGGCACAGGACACGCGATGGCGCCGGGCCGCCGACGCCAGTGCCTGCCCGTGATTGCCGCGCGTGGCGGTGACGAGCCCGCGCGAGGCCTGCTCCGGAGTGAGGTTCGCCACGAAGTTGAGGCCACCGCGCAGCTTGAACGAGCCGAGCGGCAGCGCGTTTTCGAGCTTCACATGCACTTCCGCGCCGACCCGGCGCGAGAGCAGGGGATGCGTGACGAGCGGTGTGGCGGTCAGCATGCGCGAGAGCAGCCGGCGCGCCGCCACGATGTCGTCGAAGTGAACATCGCCGAGCTGGCGATCCAGCGTCGGGGTCGAGCTCCAGGCTTGATCGGCGATGTCCATGGGAGGTCAGGACCTTCGCCTGGAGTCCGACCGGGGTTCGGCAGGTGCACGAACCCCTTGCGTCGGGTATTGCGAACGGCGCCGGAAGCCCCTCCGACAGAGCGGCCTGCTCGAGACCTCGTCTGCTGGCAACCGGCGCATCGTGCTCAGGCCCGCTTCTCGTTCAGCCACGGCATGCGGGCACGCAGCGCGGCGCCGACCTTCTCGATCGGATGGTTGATGTCCTTCTGCAGCAGCTTCTTGTAGGTGCGCTGGCCGTCGGCGTTCTCTTCGATCCACTGCTTGGCGAACGTGCCCTTCTGGATCTCCTTGAGGATCTTCACCATCTCCTTCTTGGTGCGATCGTTCACGACGCGCGGGCCGCGGGTGAGGTCACCGTACTTCGCGGTTTCGCTGATGAACTGGTGCATCTTCGTGATGCCGCCCTCGTGGAGCAGATCCACGATGAGCTTCAGCTCGTGCAGGCACTCGTAATAGGCCACCTCGGGCTGATAGCCGGCCTCGACCAGCGTCTCGAAGCCCTTCACGACGAGCTCGGTGGCGCCACCGCAGAGCACGGCCTGCTCGCCGAACAGATCCGTCTCGGTTTCCTCGGCGAAGGTGGTCTCGAGCACGCCGCCGCGCGTGCCGCCGATGCCGTGCGCATAGCCGAGCGCCCGGGCGTGAGCCTTGCCCGTGGCATCCTGCGCGACCGCGATGAGGCACGGCACGCCGCGGCCTTGCTGATACTGGCGACGCACGAGGTCGCCGGGGCCCTTCGGCGCGATGAGCACGACATCGAGATCCTTGCGCGGGCGGATCTGCTTGAAGTGAATGTTGAAGCCGTGCGCGAAGAGGAGCGTGGCGCCCTTCTTCAGGTTCGGCTCCACCTGCTCGTACAGCGCGCTCTGGGCGAGATCCGGCACCAGCATCGCGACGAGGTCGGCCCCCTTCACGGCGTCCTTCGGCTCGGCCACCGCGAGACCCTCGCGCTTCGCCTTCTTCCAGCCGTTGCCGTTCTTGCGGACACCGACCACGACATCGAACCCGCTGTCCTTCAGGTTCAGGGCGTGCGCGCGCCCCTGGCTGCCGTAGCCGAGAATGGCGATCCGGGCGCCCCTCAGTGCCTTCTTGTCGACATCTTTCTGACCATAAAGCTTCATCAAACTGCTCCCCACGCTCGATCGCGCCACAAATCCCGACAGGACACGTAAAAAACCCCGCAGCGGCTTCGAGGCCGGTGCGGGGTTTCTCTGTGTTTGCTCGCTTTCGCCCGTTGCTTCAGGCGTGCACGAGTGCCCCGCACTTGCCGCTCCTGAGGAGGAGCAGTACGAGCGGCGCTACGAGCAGGGCGATGACGTCGCCAGGGAGAAGCCCCCTGGAGGACGTTGCGACCGGCGCTGCTGCGAATGCCACGTGCGAAGACTCGAAATCAAAAAAGTGTGGGCGATGTCAGCACAACCCCCCGAGCGTTGTCAACGCAACACCGGTATCTTTCGCATCTTGCGTTCACCTCAGGATTTCCGGGATTCACCAACGATGCTGATCGTGAAAGACGCGGCGGCCAGCCTGCCGCTCTGGCTGCTCACCGAAGCGGAGCTGACCCACTGGCTTGCCGATCAGGCCGCGGACGTGGCGGCGTGGGTGCGCGCGAACGCCTTTCAGGCCGAGCGGCATCGTGTGCTGGCGCTGCCGGGCCCGGGCGGCGGCATCGCGGGTGCGATTGCCGGGCTCGGGACACTCTCCTCGGCAGCGGATCTCAAGCTCTGGCACGCCGCGGGGCTCGCCGACCGACTCCCGGCTCAGACGTATCACCTGGCCGCGCCGCTTCCGCCGGCCGCGGCCACTCACTTCGCGCTCGGGTGGCTTATCGGCGGCTACCGCTTCGGGCGTTACCGCACTCCGCCGAGCGCTCCGCGCGCATCACTGGTCGCACCCGCCGGCACCGACATGGCGTATGTGGAATCTGCCGCAGCGGCCACCTCGTTTGCGCGCGACCTCATCAACACGCCGGCCAACGACATGGGGCCGGCGGAGCTTGCTCAGGCGGCGGCAGACCTTGCGACCCGGTTCGGCGGAACGCTGAACGTGGTGGTCGGTGATGAGCTGCGTGCCCGCAACTTCCCGCTCGTGCATGCAGTTGGTGCGGGAAGCCCTCGTGCGCCACGACTCATCGACCTCCGATGGGGCAGGGCCGGGGGAATGCGCGTGACGCTCGTGGGCAAGGGAGTGTGCTTCGATAGCGGTGGGCTCGATATCAAGCCAGCCAGCGGCATGC
>JADGHX010000170.1 GCA_019683695.1 Steroidobacteraceae bacterium | reverse complement strand
GACCCACAACGCTCCCCAAGGCCTCACAGCGGCACGCCCCACAACACTCCCCCGCGAACGAAGGCACAACACACCATCGCGGCACGAGGCGAGCGGACGTGCGAGGGTGTGACGGGAGCTTCCGGCGCGCAGGCACAAAGCCGCCCGCGCGTTTCGTAACCGAAGCCTCTGCGCAACTCGCCTGCCCACTCCCCCATTCAGACGAGCACCGGGCGGCGGCCATCAACTGCACCAGCCGATCCCGCGCGCCGGTTGCGAGCGGCACACCCTCGCGCGGCCGATCGCCACCCCACCGACGCAACCCTCTTCACGAACGCCCGATCGCCACCCACCCGAAGCAAAGCGCGGTTCACGAACGACGCCACACCCGCGCCGCCTCACTCCGACCCGAAGCCCACCTCCACCGCGTCCACAACCTCGCGAAGAACAGTCGTGGCGAAACTCCCGCGCGCGAGCCAGAAGCGAAGCACGAGATTCGCGCCCTCCCACTGCCATTCGAGGCCTCTCACGGCAAGGCGAAGACTGCGCCGCTCCTGACGCATGCCGGCCGCTGCGACGAGAGCGCGCGCCTCGTCAAACGTGGCCGCAACGCCCTTCTCCAGCTCACGTACGCGCCCCTGAGAGAGCAGATCGTCCGCGCCCCACAGCGGCCCGGTCGGATGCAGCTCCAGCCGCGCGGCGCGCTCGCGAAGCGCCTCGTCCACGGTCTCGACCGGGAACACGCTTCCCCGCGCATCCAGATTCGCAACGTCCCCCGGCTCAAGCCGGCACCACGTGCCATCCGCAACACGCGCCGCAAGCACAGCGTTGAACACGAGGCTTCGCGCAGCGGAAAGCACGTACGTGCGCTCGCGAGGATGAATCAGGCTCGGGTCGCGAACGATGCGCCCGAGGTTCGCGCCATCGCGACCGAATCGCTGCGGGCCGAAATAGTTCGGCACGCCCTCCTGCGCAATGATATTCAGGCGATGCGCTACCGCGTTTCGGGAAGCATTCAGATCGCGCACACGGATCGTGAAGCGGTTGCCAGCAAGCGCACCGCGCGGGAGCTTGCGCGAGTGGGCGTGTGCCTCCAGCACCTCGAAGCCTTCGCCGCGAAGCGCCGCGAGATCGCCAAGCGTCAATCCGCTGCGTGCGCGGGGAAGCGGCACGCTGAACCACTGGACCGCCACGGCATGCCGATCCTTCAGGCCGGCGTAGCCCACCTCGTTCGCGCGGCATCCCGCGGCGCGCGCCAGCTCGCGAGCGACCCACTCTGTGTTCGCGTTCCGCTTGCGCACCCGGAGAAGCACGTGCGGCCCCGAACCGGACGGCGCGAAGCCGAGATCTTCCTCGACGACGAAGTCCTCGGGCTCGGTGCGCAGGCGCCCGTTGCCGCACGGCTCACCGAACGCGCGTGGCGGCGCCAGGGCCGCAGCCACCCAGTCCTCACGCATCGAGGAGCAGAACGACGGCGTGCGCGGCGATGCCTTCGGATCGGCCGAGAAACCCCAGATGCTCGGTCGTGGTCGCCTTGATGTTCACGTGCTCGGGCGCCACGCCGAGCAGCTCGGCCATGCGGCGCCTCATCTGCTCGCGCACCGGGCCGATCTTCGGCGCCTCCGCAAGGATCGTGACATCCGCATTGCCCACGCGCAGCTTGCGATCGGCGAGCATGCGCGTGGCCGCCTCGATGAACTGCGCGCTATCTGCGCCTTTCCACCGCGGGTCCCGATCACTGAAGTGCTGGCCGATGTCGCCGAGCCCTGCGGCGCCGAGCAAGGCGTCGCACAGCGCGTGGAGCACCACGTCACCATCCGAGTGGGCGACCACACCTTTCGAGTGAGGCACGCGCACGCCGCCGAGCATGACGAAATCGCCTTCGCCGAACGCATGCACGTCGAAACCGGATCCGATCTTCACGATGAAAGAGCGCCCTGCTGCGTTACGCCCCGCGCGCCGGTTTTTGCGAGCGCTCGCGCGCAATGAGCACGGCTTCGGCGAGGGCGATGTCCTCGGGCGAGGTGATCTTGATGTTGGTGCCCAGGCCTTCCACGAGCAGCGGCTTCTCGCCGAGCCACTCCATGGCCTGCGCTTCGTCTGTTGGATAGCGCCGGGAGGCAATCGCCCGATCCAGCGCTTCGCACAGCCGCGCATACCGGAACATCTGCGGCGTGCAGGCGCGCCAGAGATCCGCGCGCTCGACGGTTTCCTCGACGTGCTGATCGCGGCCGCGCTTCAGCGTATCCGCGGCACGCACGGCGAGCAGGCCGCCGACGGCGTGCGAGGCCGTCTGCTCGAGCAATCGGTCACGTTCGGCCGCGGACAGGCAGGGACGGGCCGCATCGTGCACCAGCACCCAATCCCCTGGCTGAGCCTTGCGATTGAGCGCCTGCAGCCCGCTCCGCACGGATTCACTGCGCTCCCCACCGCCCGGCGCCACGACCACGGGCGAAATGCGATCGGAAATCTTCGGCCACCACGTGTCACTCGGGGCGATCACCACCACCGCGCCCGCGCAGCGCGGATCCGAGAGAAACGACGAGAGCGACCATTCCAGGACGGTGCGGCCGTGCAGCGGCGCATACTGCTTGGGAACGCGGTCGCCGAACCGGCGGCCCGTCCCGGCGGCTGGCACGACGAGCCAATAACGCGCGGGCATGGGTCAGCGTGAGGCGGTTCGCGTGGGGGATTCGCCGGCAGCCTCGGCGTGTGGGGGGACGACCTGATAGAAGGTTTCGTTGCTCGCGATCATCCCCAGCTCGCTGCGGGCGCGTTCCTCCAGCGCAATGACCCCCTTCTTGAGATCCCGGACTTCCGCGGCAAGCTGTGCGTTGCGGCTGGCCAGACGCTCGTTCTCGGCACGTTGTGCCGCGACGGCCTCCTCGAGCCGGGCAAGCTCGCGCACCCCGTCCGCCGACAACCAGAGGCGGTATTGCAGGAGCAGAACGACCAGGGCCAGCGCTGCCGCGAACCACTTCATGGGCGCACGAGGTTAACAGAGGCCGCGCGGCCGAGCATCCGCGAGATGCGGCTGCTACAGCTTCACGGGAAAGGCATCCCGCCCCGCATACCGCACCGTGCCCAGCTCGGCCTCGATCCGCAGCAGCTGGTTGTACTTGGCAATGCGATCGGACCGGGACATCGAGCCCGTCTTGATCTGCGTCGCGGGCGTGGCCACGGCGATATCGGCGATGGTGCTGTCCTCGGTCTCGCCGGACCGGTGCGACACCACCGAGGCGTAGTTCGCCGCGCTCGCCATGTCGATGGCGGCGAGCGTCTCGGTGAGCGTGCCGATCTGGTTGGGCTTGATGAGAATGGCGTTCGCGATCTTCTTCTCGATGCCCTCTTTCAGGATCTTCGTGTTCGTGACGAAGAGGTCATCCCCCACGAGCTGGATGCGGTTGCCAAGGCGCTTCGTGAGCTCCGCCCAGCCGGCCCAGTCCCCTTCGGCCATGCCGTCCTCGATGGTGATGATGGGGTACTGGCTCACGAGGGTTGCGAGGTACTCCGTGAACTCCGCGGAGGTGAACGTGCGGGCCTCCGATTCGAGCACGTAGCGCCCGTCCTTGAAGAACTCGGAGCTCGCCACGTCGAGGCCGAGATAGATGTCGCGCCCCGGCTTGTACCCGGCCTTCTCGATGGACCCGAGAATCACCGCGAGCGCTTCGGCGTTCGAGCCGAGGTTCGGCGCAAAACCGCCCTCATCGCCCACCGCGGTGGACAGGCCGCGATCGTTCAGCACCTTCTTCAGGGTGTGAAAGACCTCTGCGCCGTAGCGCAGCGCCTCGCGGAACGTGGGCGCGCCCACCGGCAGGATCATGAACTCCTGGATGTCCAGGCTGTTGTTGGCGTGGGCGCCGCCGTTGATGATGTTCATCATCGGCACCGGCATCACGGGCTCCCGCCCCTTGCCGAGCAGCTTGTAGAGCGGCTGCTTCGCATCTGCGGCGGCCGCATGGGCATTCGCAAGCGAAACGGCGAGCAGCGCGTTGGCGCCGAGGCGGCCCTTGGTTTCAGTGCCGTCCAGCTCGATCATGCGGCGGTCGAGGCCGGCCTGATCGGCCGCGTCGTGCCCGACGAGCGCGCTCTTCAGCACCGTGTTCACATGCTCCACAGCCTTGAGCACGCCCTTTCCGAGATAGCGCTTCTTGTCCCCGTCGCGCAGCTCCACGGCTTCCCGCGTGCCGGTGGAAGCGCCCGAGGGCACGGCCGCCCGGCCGCGCGCGCCGGACTCCAGGATGACATCCGCTTCAACGGTGGGATTGCCTCGCGAGTCGATGATTTCGCGTCCGCGGATGTCGGCGATTCGGGTCATGGCAGCAGTGTCCTGTGAGCAGAAAGGTTCGGGACTAACGGGTGGCTGTCAGCAGGGATTCCTCGAGGGGCGCTTGCTTCACGGCGCGATCGAGCGCCTGGAGCACCTCGAGCAGCGGCTCCATGCGATCGAGCGGCCAGGCGTTCGGGCCGTCCGAGAGCGCCTTCGCCGGGTCCGGATGGGTCTCCATGAAGAGCCCGGCAATGCCTGCGGCCACGGCCGCGCGCGCCAGCACGGGCACGAACTCCCGCTGGCCGCCGGAGGCGGAACCCTTGCCGCCGGGAAGTTGCACGGAATGCGTGGCATCGAACACGACCGGGCAACCCGTCTCGCGCATCACCGCGAGCGAACGCATGTCGGAGACGAGATTGTTGTAGCCGAACGAGAAGCCCCGCTCACACACGAGCAGCGCCTCGTTGCCTGTGGAACGGGCCTTCTCGACCACGTTCTTCATCTCCCAGGGCGAGAGGAACTGGCCCTTCTTGATGTTCACGGGCTTGCCCTGCGAGGCCACGTTCACGATGAAATTCGTCTGGCGCACGAGGAAGGCCGGCGTCTGCAGCACATCCACCACGGAGGCGACCTCGGCCAGCGGCGTATCCTCGTGCACGTCCGTCAGCACGGGCACACCGATCTTCGTGCGCACGCCTTCGAGAATCTTCAGCCCGGCCTCGAGGCCCGGGCCGCGGAAACTGTCCTTCGAGGAGCGGTTCGCCTTGTCGAAGGACGCCTTGAACACGAACGGAATGCCGAGCCGCCCGGTGATTTCCTTCAGCCGGCCCGCCACAGACTCCACCAGCGTGGCGCTCTCGATGACGCAAGGACCGGCGATCAGGAAGAACGGCCGGTCAATGCCAATCTCATGTCCAGCGAGTTTCATGCGCCGGCGGCTTGCGGCAGCTCCGCGGCGCGGTGCGCGCGCGCCGCACGGACGAACCCCGTGAACAGCGGGTGCCCGTCGCGCGGGGTGGACGTGAATTCCGGATGGAACTGCGAGGCCACGAACCACGGATGGCTCGGCAGCTCGATCATCTCCACGAGACCGTCCCGCGAGAAGCCCGAGAAGCGCATGCCGCCATTGCGGAAACGCTCCATGTAGTTGTTGTTGAACTCGTAGCGGTGGCGATGCCGCTCCGCGATGGATTCCTTGCCGTAGATCTCCCGCGCGCGCGAGCCGGCGGCCAGCAGCACTTCTTGCGCGCCCAAACGCATCGTCGCGCCCTTGTTGGAGTTCTCGCTGCGCACCTGCGCGCCGAGCGTCTGGTCCTGCCATTCGGTGATGAGCGCGATGACGGGATGCGGCGTCGCGCGATTGAACTCGGTGCTGTTCGCGTCCTGCAGGCCGAGCACATGGCGGCCGTATTCCACGATGGCCACCTGCATGCCGAGGCAGATGCCGAGGTACGGCACGCGCTGCTCGCGCGCGAAGCGCACGGCCTGGATCTTGCCCTCGATGCCGCGCTCACCGAACCCGCCCGGCACGAGAATGGCGTCCATGCCCTTCAGCACGTGCGTGCCGTGCTGCTCGATGTCTGTGGACTCGATGTAGTGGATGTTCACGCGCGTGCGGGTTTTGATGCCCGCGTGCACGAGCGCCTCGTTGAGCGAGATGTACGAATCGCGGATCTGCACATACTTGCCGACCATCGCGATGTCGACCTGCCCATCGGGGTTCGCTTTTGCGCTCACCACCTGGCGCCACTCGGAGAGGTCCGCGGGGCGGGCTTCGAGATGCAGCTTCTCGACGACGATGTCGTCGAGCCCCTGCTCGTGCAGGAGCATCGGGATCTTGTAGATGTCGTCCGCGTCGATGGCGGAGATGACCGCACGCTCTTCCACGTTCGTGAAGAGCGCGATCTTGCGCCGCTGCTCTTCAGGCAGCGGGTGCTTGCTGCGGCAGAGGAGCACATCCGGCTGGATGCCGATGCCGCGCAGCTCTTTGACAGAATGCTGGGTCGGCTTGGTCTTGATCTCGCCCGACCCGCCGACCACCGGCACGAGCGTGAGGTGCATGTAGACGCAGTTGGTGCGCCCAAGCTCCACGCCCAGCTGGCGAATGGCCTCGAGGAACGGCAGGGACTCGATGTCGCCGACGGTGCCGCCGATCTCGACCATGCACACGTCGGCCCCATCGGCCCCGAGCTTCACGCTGCGCTTGATCTCGTCCGTGATGTGAGGAATCACCTGAACCGTGGCGCCCAGGTAATCACCGCGCCGTTCCTTCGCGATGACGCGCTCGTAGATGCGGCCCGTGGTGAAGTTGCTGTGACGACCGGTGGTCGTGCGCACGAAGCGCTCGTAGTGGCCCAGGTCCAGATCGGTCTCGGTGCCGTCGTGCGTGACGAACACCTCGCCGTGCTGAAACGGGCTCATGGTGCCCGGATCGACGTTGATGTACGGGTCGAGCTTGACCATGGCCACCTTGAGGCCGCGAGCCTCCAGGATGGCGCCCAGGGAGGCTGCGGCGATGCCCTTGCCCAATGAGGACACGACGCCGCCGGTGACGAAAACGAAACGCGTCAAGGTGGTGAGCCTTTGATGTTCGCTTGAAAAAAGGATTCCCGTCGAGAGAGACACGCCTGTTGTGACCCGCAGCGGGGCCACGAATCGACGGGCCGACAGGGTAGCAAATCGAGACAGCGCCCGGAAGGTATTCGAGTCAAAGTGCCTGAATGACGTGGCCGGATGTGCTCGCCATGTGGAAGCCCCGCGTCCCTTCCGGCTGCAGGCCTGCGTTCCCGCAAGCTTGCGTGCGCAACGCGCCTTTAGTTTGCGACCTGCCAGCGGATTCGGCCGCGCTTGCGCGTCGACGCAGTGGGCTGGACAGAGGCATCGAGCCAGCGATCCGCGACTGCAACGAGGCGGGCCCCGGAAAAGAGGAGTGGCAGTCGATCGCGCTCGGCGAGTGGCACGCGTGCTTCCTGCAACAGCGATTTCACCGTCTTCGTGGGACGCTTCGGATGCGGCCGAAGCGCTTCGCCACCTGCCCGGCCGCGCACCAGCAGCACGGCAGGCAACGCGTCGAGATCGACGGGCCCGTGAGGATCCGGTTCGATGGTCAGTATCCCGCGACCGTCGCCGAGCTCGAATCGCGAGCGCTCGCGCCAGTGCCATTCGTTGGGGGTTGCGCCGTCAGCGCCCACCGTCGCGGCGCCTGCCCTTTCACGACCACGTGCGGAAGCGCTGAACCGCTCGGTGCCGGCCGCGGAGGCCGATGTGCCTGCGGCCGTGGAGCGGGCTGCGCGCCGGGGCACGGACTGCAGAGTCAACTCGTCCGCATGCCGCTGCACGCGGCTGCCGTTCCAGTCCACCTGAGGATTCGCATCGGGTCGCGCATTCAGCAGGGTCTGCGTGATCTCATCGAGACGCCGGGTATCGGGGAGCGAATGGCCCGCGCGTGCGATCCAGAAGCGCACCGCGTTTCGCCGCCGAGGCGGATCGAGCGCTCGCAGGCGCTGCACAGAGAGCGCGGAGCCGATGGCTGCGCGCTCGACGTCCGCGCGTGCCAACGCATCGAGCAGACGCTTGGCCTCGGCGACGTGGCGCGCGCTGCGCGCCGCGGCGGCCGCGGCGCCCGGCCAACGCGCCCGGATGAGCGGCAACACTCGCTGACGGAGATAGTTTCGATCGAACTGCTCGTTCGCGTTTGTATCGTCGTCCACCCAGGCGAGGCCTCGCGAGCGCGCCCAGGCTTCGATCTGTGCCCGCGACTGCATGAGCAAGGGACGCACCAGCCACCCTGCCCCGAATGGCGCGATCTCCGGCATCGCGGCAAGCCCCGGCACGCCGGCGCCGCGCAGCAGTTGAAGCAGCACGGTCTCGAACTGATCGTCCTCGTGATGCGCGGTGACGAGCACCTCGCTGCGCGCGAGCTCTTTCGCCAACGCGCTGTAGCGCGCCTCACGCGCAGCCGCTTCGATCGAGACGCCACGCCCGCGCGCCACGTTCACTTTCACCGTGCGCAGCGGCACCCGCAAACGCGCCGCAATCTCCGCGCAATGCTCGCTCCACCGATCCGCATTCGGATGCAACCCGTGATGGACATGCACCGCACGCAACCGCATTCGCCGCCCATGCGTCGCACGCACTTCCACCAACGCGGCAAGCAATGCAACCGAGTCCACGCCGCCACTGAAGGCAACGCAAACCGACACATCCGGAAATGCCGGCACCAGCGCCGCCATCCGCTGCCGCACAACCGCAGGCAGTGAATCCTCGAGCGAAGGATGACGACGACGTGTACCCATCAGGTGCGTTCTTGCGACTCACCGTGCATCGGCAGAAACGACACCCCCACACAAACGGAAGGCCGAGATATGTGAGCCCCCAGGAACGCCTGTGCGCACATGCCCTTCAGGCATGAACGGCACCACCGCAAAAGCGCAGGCCCCGGCCATGTGCGCTCACGCGGAAACGTCCCGCCCACATGCCGTTCAGGCATGAATCACCACACAAGCGAACGCCTCGGCCGCGTGCACTCACCCGAAACGCCACGCACATGGGCTTCAGACATGAACGGCACCACCCCAAAAGGGCAGGCCCCGGCCATGTGCGCTCACGCGGAAACGTCCCGCCCACGTGCCGTTCAGGCATGAACCACCACACAAGCGAAGGCCTCGGCCATGTGCACTCACCCGAAACGCACCGCGCACATGCGCTTCAGGCATGAACGGCACGGCCTCCGCCTGGCACCGCCCGCAAACCGTTCATGCCCGCACGAAGCCGCCACGCGCTCATGCCGCAGGCACTGCACAACCGTTCACGCCGCGCCGACTGAGCATCCACAACGGGTAGTGCGCGTTGATCGCCAGCGGCGACACGCGCTCACGCCCGCACCACCGCCCGCGCCGAAGGCGCGGACAGCGCCCCGCTCACCCGGACTCGGAAAACACCCCGAACGCAGCAATCTTCTCCTGCCGCCGCGCCCGCAACTCATCCGGCGGTATCTTCTCGAGCGCAGACAGATGCCGAATGATGGCCGACTTGAGACGTTCCGACATCGCGACGTGATCCCGATGCGCTCCCCCGAGCGGCTCCTCGATCACCTCGTCCACGAGCCCGAGCTGCGAAAGCCGCTGCGCCGTGAGCCCCATGGCCTCGGCGGCCGCTTCCTTCTTGTCCGCGCTCTTCCACAGAATCGACGCGCACCCTTCAGGCGAGATCACCGAATACACGCTGTACTGAAGCATGAGCAATCGATCGCACACGCCAATGGCGATGGCACCGCCCGAGCCGCCCTCGCCCGTGACCACGCTCACGATCGGCACGCGCAGCACAGACATCTCGAAGAGGTTGCGCGCAATGGCCTCACTCTGACCGCGCTCCTCCGCCCCGACGCCCGGATAGGCGCCCTGCGTATCGATGAACGTGACGAGCGGCAGCCCGAAGCGCTCCGCGAGCCGCATGAGCCGCAGCGCCTTGCGATAGCCTTCCGGCTTCGGCATGCCGTAGTTGCGCCGGACACGCTCCTTCGTATCGCGCCCCTTCTGATGCCCGATGAGCATGATCGGCCGATCACCGATGCGCGCGAGGCCGCCCACGATGGCGAGGTCGTCGGCGAACATGCGATCCCCATGCAGCTCGTGGAACTCGCTGCAGATGAGGTTCGCGTAGTCGAGGGTGTAGGGGCGCTGGGGATGGCGCGCGAGCTGCGTGATCTGCCAGGGCGTGAGGTTCGCGAAGATGCTCGTCGTCAGCTGCCGGCTCTTCGCCTGCAACCGGCCGATCTCATCCTGGATGTTCACCTCCGAGTCGGAGCTGACGTGCTTCAGCTCCTCGATCTTGGCTTCCAGCTCCGCGATCGGCTGTTCGAAATCGAGAAAAGCAACGGCCATTCGGTAACGTGCTGCCTTTTCGCAAGGCCCTGTCTGATGGTGCGCGCGAGGTTACGGGCGCGGCCCCGCCCGCGCAAGCGCACGCGTCTCGCGCCGGGAAGGCGCCCCGCCCCACGCAATGGCCCGCGTCACCGTCTGCCAAGCTCGCAGGACCGGCACGAAAGCCGCCAGCTGCGGCCGCGTTAGTCGCGCGGGCCACGAGCGCCACAAACGCGCTCCCGTGCCCCTCCAACGCGAGATCGCATACGGCTGTCGCTGTACCCGTTCCCGCCGGTGCTGCATGTGCCGGTCGTTCGCCGAGCCGGGGCCGCTGCGGGGCTGAGATCAGTTGTATCCGCCGGCTGCGGCGCCGCCGCCCGGAGCACCGCCATAGATCACCTTGAGGCCCGCATCACCCACGAACGTCTCGAGCTGCTCGATCAGCTCGCGCGTGGGCTTCACATTCCACTCCGAACCGAGCATCAATGCGCCGGTGGCACCGGACCCGCGGTATTCCACCGTGATGGCACACGGCCCGCCGCGCCAGGGTGACAGGATTTCCGCCAGGCGCGTGCTGCAATGGCGGGGCTCCATACCCTGCGGCCAGCGCAGCACGAGCCGTCGCGCATGCTCCTCCCGCGCCTTCTCGAGCGCCTTCAGCCGCTTGGCCGAGAGCCGCCAGCCGTCGCTGAACTCATCGAAGCGGAGCATGCCCTCCACGATCACGAGCGAGCTCTTGGCCACGAGCTCGCGGTACTGCTGGAACACGTCGTCGAACAACGTGACCTCGAGCCAGCCCGTGCCGTCGTCCAGCATGATGATCGTGCGCGGTCCGCGCTTCCTCACCTCGTTGATCTCGCCGGCCACGGTGACCGGCTTGCCGCCCCCGAAGCCCCGATAGCCCTCGCCGCCGCCCCCAATGGGC
>JADGHX010000027.1 GCA_019683695.1 Steroidobacteraceae bacterium | reverse complement strand
GATCAGATCAGCGCGCTGCGCAGCGCGCCGAGCTCGGCTGCGATCTCCACACACTCCGTCGGACGCGCAAAGAGTCTGGCCAGCGTCTCCGGCACCGCCACTTCGCGCCCGATCAACGGTTCGACGACTTCGCGGAATTTTGCCGCATGAGCCGTGCCCACCACGATCCAGCGCCCCTTGCGCCGCACTTCCGGGTCGAGCCGCTCGTAGACCTCGGCGGCGACTGCGGTGTGCGGGCACCACACGCGCCCGTAGCGTTCGAAATCCGTGCGGATGCGGGCGCGGATCTCCTCGTCCGTCACCGAATAGGCGCTGGCGGCGGCACGCAGCGCCTCCACATCGGGAATGAGCGAGCGAAGTCGCTCCATGTTGCTCGGGTTGCCCACATCCATGGCGGACGCGAGAGTGGCGACGCTCGCGCGCGGCTTCCATTCGCCGGACTCGAAGTAGTCCGGCACCGTGCGGTTCGCATTGTGCGCGAGCACGATGTTGGCGATGGGCAGCCCGATCTTCCGCGCCCAGATGCAGGCCACCACGTTGCCGAGGTTGCCGCTCGGCACGATGTACGAGGCCGGCTCGCCATGTTCGCGCCACACGGCGAGGCTGCTCGCCGCGTAATACGAGGCCTGGGGCAGCAGGCGCCCGAGATTGATGCTGTTCGCAGAGGACAGCTCCATGCGCTGGCGCAGCTCCGGATCCGCGAAGGCTTCCTTCACCATGCGCTGGCAATCGTCGAACGTGCCGCGAACGGAAAACGCCCGGACGTTGCCGCCCCAGCAGGTGAGCTGCCGCTCCTGTGTGGGCGAGACCAGCCCCTTCGGAAACAGCACGGAAACGCCAATGCCCGGGCGGTTGTGGAACGCCGCCGCAACCGCCCCACCGGTGTCGCCGGAGGTGGCGACCAGAATCTGCAAGGGGCGTTCGGCGCCCGCCCGCAGGCGCGTGAGGCAGGCCGCCAGGAAACGCGCACCGAAATCCTTGAAGGCCGCGGTGGGCCCGTGCACGAGCTCGAGCACGCTCAGCCGCTGGTCCGCCGAAACGGGCACGAGCGGCGCCGGGAAGTCGAAGGCTTCCGACGTGATGGCGCCGAGCTCGGATTCGAGCCTGTCCCCCGCAACGAAGGGCGCGATGAGCGTGCGCGCGATGCTCGCGAGCGAGGTCTGCCCATCGAAGGATTCGGGGCTCAGCGTGGGCCAGCGCATGGGCACGTAAAGTCCGCCGTCAGGCGCGATGCCTCGAACCAGCGCCTCACTGAAACCCGCGGTGAGCTCGGGATTGCGTGTGCTCGCGAACTGCATGACCGAAGGAGTCGCCATCGCTGTGCCCTACGCGGATTCCACGACGCGCGCGCCGCCGGAGTTGATCTCGACGATCCACTCGTCCACTTCGATGGATCGCCGGGCAAATTCCGCCCGCATGGCATCGCGCACCGCCTGCGCATGCGATTCCGTCGCCCAGGCGAACAGCGTGGGCCCTGCACCGGAGATGGAACAGCCGAGCGCACCGGCCTCCATCGAGGCGCGCCGCACGTCCTGGAACCCCGGGATCAGCGCCTGCCGCTGCGGCTCGATCACCACATCCTCGAACGATGCGCGCAGCATGTCGATGTCGTTCGTGTAACAGCCGGAGATGAAGCCGGCGAGATTCGCCGTCTGCCACACGAAGTCCGACATCTTCACCGACTGGCTGAGAATCGCTCGCGCCTGGCGCGTGGACAGGAACATGTGCGGATGAACGATGATCGCGCGGACTTCGGCCGGCACGGGAATCTGCTTCACACGCGGATGATCGATGCCCACCGTGAGCACGAGGCCGCCGAAGAGCGAGGGCGAGATGTTGTCCACGTGCAGCGATCCGCTCGCCACCGCCTCGCCCTGCATGGCGAACTTCAGCAGCTCGAGCTTCGAGCAGGGCTCATCCAGCAACGCATTCGCCGCCACCACTGCACCCACGGCAGAGGCTGCGGAGCCCCCCAGGCCCGAGCCGAGCGGAATGCCTTTTTCGATTTCCATCTCGAACCCGAAGCCCGGCCGCAACGCCTCCTGCATGGCGAGCAGGGCCCGCCCGGCGGTGTTCTTTTCCGGCTCGAGCGGCAGCTCCCCCACGACGCCGCGTACAGCGCGGATGCTGACGCCCGGCTCCGCGCGGCGCGACACCGTGACACGATCACCGAGCGCATCCACGGAAAACCCGAGGATGTCGAAGCCGATGGCCACATTGCCGACCGAGGCCGGCGCAAACGCAGTCGCTTTCTGAACGCTCACAGCCGTGCCCCGAGATAAGCCGCCAGACGCAGCAGGTCCGCAAAGACACCGCCCGCCGTCACTTCGGGGCCCGCTCCCGGGCCCTGCACGATGAGCGGGTTGTCGCAGTACCGGCGCGTTTCGTAACGCACGACGTTGTCCGTGAGCGCGATGTTCGCGAATGCGTGTTTCGCATCGAGCTCCACGAGCCCGACGGTGGCCTTGCCGTCGGCCGTGAGCCGGCCGACATAGCGCAGCACCTTGCCCCGGCTGCGCGCGCCTTCGAGGCGGTCGCGCATCGTGCCGTCGTGGCGCGGGAGTTTCGCGAGGAACTCCTCGATGGAGCCGCTTTCGAGCCCCTCGGGCACGAGGCTCTCGACCTTCACGTCCGCCATCTCGAGCTCGAGCCCCATCTCGCGGCCGAGGATGATGAGCTTGCGCGCCACGTCCATGCCCGAGAGGTCATCTCGCGGGTCGGGCTCCGTGTAACCGCGCTGCTTCGCGTCCTTCACGATGTCCGAGAACGCGGTGCGCCCGTCGTAGACGTTGAAGAGATACGCGAGCGTGCCGGAGAAGATGCCTTCGATGCTGATGATCTCGTCGCCGGTGTCGCGCAGATCGCGCAGCGTCTGGATCACGGGCAGGCCGGCACCCACCGTGGTCTCGTACAGGTAGTGCGCGCCGCTGCTCCGCCGCGCCTCATGCAGGCTACGGTAGTAGCTCAGCTCGGAGCTGTTCGCCTTCTTGTTCGGCGTAACGATGTGCATGCCGCGCCCGAGCCACTCGGCGTATTTGCGGCCGATGGCCTCGCTCGCCGTGCAGTCGATGATGACCGTGTGCGGCAGGTAGTCCACGCGCACGTGCTCGATGAATTTTTCCAGGTTGGCCTCGACGGCATCCTGTTCGAAGTCCTCGCGCCAGCGGGAGAGATTCACGCCCGTGTCGGAGAGCAGCATGCGCTTCGACGCCATGATGCCGCGAATACGCAGATCCACCTTGAACTTCTCGCGCAACCGCGCGGCTTGCGACGCAAGCTGCGCGAGGAGCACGCGCCCGACCGTTCCCGGGCCGATGATGCCGATGGAAAGCGTATGCGGGGACAGATAGAAACCGGCGTGCGCCGCCCGTAGCGCCTTCGTGGCGTCCCGCCCGTCGATCACGACCGAGATGTTCCGCTCCGACGCGCCCTGCGCGATGGCGCGAACGTTCACGCCTGCCACGCCCAGCGCGCCGAACACCTTGCCGGCAATGCCGGGCGTGCCGGCCATGCCATCGCCCACGATGGCGAGGATGGCGAGGTCCGGATCCACATCGACGCTCTGGATCTGCCCTTCCTTCAGCTCCCGCGCAAACGCATCGCGCACCACGGCAGCTGCACGCGTGGCCTGCTCCTGCGGAATGGCGCAGCAGATGGAATGCTCCGAGCTGCCCTGCGAAATCAGGATGACCGAGATGCCCTCCTCGCGCAGGGCGCCGAACAGGCGGTGCGCCGTGCCCGGCACGCCGATCATGCCCGCGCCTTCGAGATTGATGAGCGCCACCTTCTCGATGGTGGTGATGCCCTTCACCGGCAACGCGGAATCCGGCTTCGCGCAGATGAGCGTGCCCGGCTTCTCGGGCGCGAAGGTGTTGCGGATCCAGATGGGGATGTCGCTGCCGACGGCCGGCGCCATCGTCTGCGGGTGAATCACCTTGGCGCCGAAATACGCAAGCTCCATCGCCTCGTTGTACGAGAGCGAGTCGATGACCGTGGCATCCGGAACGCGACGGGGGTCCGCGGAGAGCACGCCGTCGACGTCTGTCCAGATGTGAATCTCGCGCGCCTCGAGCAACGCACCGAAAATGGAGCCGGAGAAGTCGCTGCCGTTGCGCCCCAGCGTGGTCTGCACACCCCGCCGGTCCGACGCGACGAAGCCCGTGATGATGAGCGTGCCCTCGAAGCCCTTCGGCACGAGCGCCGCCAGCCTCTCGTGCGACTCGGTCCACTGCACCGCCGGGCCGAGCGAGCCCCACTCCACGACCAGCACCGTGCGCGCGTCCACCCACTTGACCGCGCCGGGCCGGCCGCCCCGCTCCTCGAAGTAGCGATGGAAGAGCTTCGTCGACCACAGCTCGCCGTAGCCCGCGATGAGGTCGGTGACGTTGCGCGCGGCGGCGCGTGTGAGCCGCACGGTGTGGAGAATGCCCTCGATGTCGTGGCAGTCCCGGTCGAAGCCGGCGAGAAAGAGCCGCGCGGACTCGGGCCGCAGCAGCGTTTCGGCAATGGTGGCGTGGCGCGCCCGCAGTTTGCCGAGCTCCGCGCGGTAGCCCTCGTCCTGGCGCTCGGCCAGCTCGACGAGCTTCAGCAGCCCATCCGTCACGCCGCGGCAGGCCGAGAGCACCACCCCCAGGGGGCCCGGGGCCTGGGATTCGAGAATCTCCGCGACACGGCGGAAGCAATCGGCATCGGCAACGCTCGAGCCGCCAAACTTGTGGACGACCCAGGGGGCGGAATTGACCATCGAAGTGGGGGTTCTACGGTGAAAAAGGCCGTGCGACTCTACTGACGGCCCCTTCGGCGCGCAACTTCAGCCCAGGCGCTTGCGGAACCTCAATGCCGCGATTGTGACGGCGACCACGAGGAAGGCGGTCAGTTTGAGCAGCGGCCCGGTCAGATCCTGAAGCGCCGCGCCGCGCAGGATCACCCCTCGCACGATGCTGTTGAAGTGCGTGAGCGGCAGGATCTGGGCGAGCCACTGTGCCGCGCGCGGCATGCCCGCCAGCGGGAACATGAACCCCGAGAGCAGGATGGACGGCAGCATCGTGAAGAATCCGAGCTGCATGGCCTGGAACTGCGTCTGTGCGACCGTGGAGATCACGAGCCCGAGCGCCAGGGTGGCGGCGATGAAGAGGCTCGCGCCCGCGTAGAGCTGCCACAGCGGCCCGTTGATCGGCACGTCGAACAACAGCACGCCGGTGGCGAGGACGATCGTGGTCTGGATCAGCCCCACGACCACATACGGGGCCAGCTTGCCGATCATCAGCTCCACGGGCTTCACGGGCGTCGTGATGAGCAGCTCCAGGTTGCCGCGCTCGCGCTCCCGGACAAGGGCGATGGCGGTGAAGATGACCATCGTCATGTTCAGGATGACGCCGATCAGTGCCGGCACGATCTGCACGGCCGTGCGCCGCTCGGGGTTGTATTCCGTCAGCACTTCCAGCGGCCGCTCGGGTGCGCGGTAGTCCGCCGCCCGGAGGCGCAGCGGCATGGACGCGAGCGCACGCAGCGCCGCTTCGATCCCCGGCTCGCTGCCGTCGATGAGCACCTGCGCGATCGGCCGCCCGGCCTCCAGCCGCCGGCGTTCGAAGTCCGGCGGGATGTAGAGGCCCGCCGAGATGTCACCTGCGGCCAGCGCCCGGCGCAGCTCCCTCACATCGGGCGCACGGTGCACGAACTGCACGACCTGGCTCGCTTCGAGCTGGCTGACGAGAGCACGCGAGGCGGAGGTGTCCGCGTAATCCACAACGCCGGCGCGGATGTGGCGCACATCGAGGTTGATGCCGTACCCGAAGATCAGGATCTGGATGAGCGGAATGCCGACCACCATGGCGCCCGTGAGCCGATCGCGGCGGAGCTGGCGCACCTCCTTGGCCGCGATGGCGCCCACGCGCTGGAAGAACGCACGCACCGGGCTCATGCGTCGCTCCTCTCCCCCGACTGTCTGCCCGGAAGCGTCGCTGCGACGAACACATCTTCCAGATTGGCTCGCGTGGCCTCCACCTCCGCAGCGATGCCCGCGCGGGCGAGCGTGTCGCGTACGCGGCCGGCCGCGTCCGGCACATCCTGATCGATGAGCACATGGAGCCGCAGCCCGAGCTGAGCGAGGCTCCGCACCTCCGGCAGCGTGTGCAGCTCGCGCCGGGCGCCGTCCACGTCTTTCGCCTGCACTTCGATCACTTGCAGCGGCAGCTCATCCATCAGACGCTCGGGCTCGCCTTCGGCGACCACACGGCCCTGATCCAGGATCGCGAGCCGATGGCAGCGCTCCGCCTCGTCCATGTAGTGCGTGGAAACCAGAATCGTGGTCCCGCGCGCCACGAGCGCGAAAAGGCTTTCCCAGAAGTCCCGGCGGCTCTGCGGATCCACGGCGCTCGTGGGCTCATCCAGCATGAGCATTTCCGGTTCGTGCAGAGTGGCCGCGGCGAGCGCGAGGCGCTGCCGCTGACCGCCGCTCATCTGAGCGGCGAGCCGCCCGGCGAGCGGCCGAAGCTTGAACTCCTCGAGCACGGCATCGATCCGCTGTTGCGCCTTGCGCTTGCCGAGCGTGTAGATGCTCGCGATGAAGCGCAGATTTTCCAGAACGGTGAGGTCATCCCACAGCGAGAACTTCTGTGTCATGTACCCCACCTTCGAGCGCACGGCTTCCGGCTCGCGCGTGATGTCCCGGCCGAGCACGCGGACGGTGCCCGAGGTGGGCCGCAACAGACCGCAGAACATGCGGATGGTTGTGGACTTGCCCGACCCATTCGGCCCGAGGAATCCGTAGATGTGCGCGCGCTCGATGTCGAGCGAGACGTGATCGACCGCCAGCACCGAGCCGAAGCGGCGTGTCAGATCCCGCGCTTCGACGGCGAGGCCGTTCGTGTCGGGCGCGCTCTCAGCCACGGGTGTCTGCCGTCCTGGACGGCGCCGGGCCTTCCAGGATCTGCACTTCGACGGGGATGCCGGCGGGCAGCTCGTTCACGCGCTCGTCCGTGATTTCCACCTCGGCGAGGAACGAGAGCCGGCTGCGATCCCGTTGCGTGAGTGCGTAATAGGGAGTGAATGCGGCTTCCGTTGCCACCCAGCGCACAAATCCGTCGAGCGGCTCCTCCACTCCGTCCACGAACACCCGGGCCGGTGCGCGCGGCTTGATGTGCGCGCGTCTTGTTTCAGGAACATACACACGCGCGAACGCGGGACTGTCCGCGAGCAGCACCACCACGGGAGTGCCGCGCGGCGGGCGTTCGCCGGCCTTGTAGGGCAGCGCATCCACGATCCCGTTGCGAGTTGCCCGCACGACCAGACGCGAGTCTGTCAGCTCCAGCTGGCGTTTTGCCGACTCGGCAGCGGCCACGGCGGCGCGCGCCTGATCGATCTGCTCCACACGAGTGCCATTCAGCAGCACATCGAGCGCGGCCTGCGCCTCGCGCGCTGCGGCGACCGACGCATTACGCGCCGCGCGCGCCTGGTCGAGCTGGGACTGACTCACCAGCCGCTGCTTGACCAGCTCTTCGGCGCGGACGAGCTCGCGTTGATCCCGATCCGCCGCTGCGCGAGCGGCGGCGAGCCGCGCGCGGGCTTCTGCGATGGTTTCGGGGCGCGCACCGCGCTCCAGCTCCATGAGCCGATGACGGGCTTCCTCGAGTTGCGCGCTCGCCTGCGCGATGCGCGCTGCCGCCACGTCGGTTTCCTGCCGCAGCAGCACCTGGCCGGCCTTCACGTGATCGCCCTCGCGCACTTCCAGCGTGAGAATGGGCTCGGCTTCCTCGGCCACGATCTCGATGCGATCGCGCTCCAGCGTGCCCACGAGTGGAGGCGGGTCGCCGCCGTTGCAGGCGGACAGGCAGACGCCGAGCGCGATCATCGTGAGTGCACTACGCATGGAAGGGGCCTTCACTTCTTGCTCCCCGGCGCGTCGTGCACGGCGATGCCGCGCGTGAGCACGTCGGTCGTGTGGCGGATGAGGTGCTGCAGGAACGCCTCATCCGCGCGTACACCGAAAACGCGGCTCGTGACCGGGAGCGCGAGGAACGGAAACAGGCCCAGGCTGATCATCGAGAGCACCACCAGCCGGGGGTCGAGGTCCGCGCGCAGCCGCCCGCGCTCCATCTCCCGGCGGACCAGCTTCTCGAGCACCGGAACGAGGCGTTCCGGGAAGTCGCGGATGAACATCGCGCGCAGCGGGCCTTCCTGCATCAGCACCTCGCGCACGATCAGCCCCGGCAGCCACGGGTTCGTGGCCCACATGCGCATGGCGGTGCCGATGAGCGAGGCCAGTTCGATCTGCGTGGCGCCGGCGCTCATGGCGTCGATGCCGGCGCGCAGCGGCCCGACCATTGCGTTGGTGATCTCGCGATAGAGGCCGGGTTTGCCGCCGAAGTAGTAGCGGATCATCGCGACGTTCACACCGGCGGCGGAGGCGATCTGGCGGCTGGACACCGCGCGGTAGCCGTAGCGCATGAACAGATCGCGCGCGGCGCGGAGGAGCTTTTCGCGCACGTCCTCGCTGTGAGCGGTGCGCGGGCGGCCGCGACTGCGACGCTTTCGCTGCACCGTTGCGGAGGATTTATTAAGCATGCGTGTAATTAGACGCGTCGGCTGAGGGCGGCACAATGTGGCGCATGTCAACAAGTGTTTAATTTCCGGGTCCGGGGCTGATGTGCCCGCGCCAGGTCCGGTGCTGGGTGCTGGGTCCGGTGCCCCGGGCAGTACGTTCGTGGCGGGGCACATTGGGGCTTGCGGCTTCGTTCGCGAAGAGCATTCCTTCGGTGGGGCGGCGATCGGCCGCGCGAGGGTGTGCCGCTCGCAACCGGCGCGCGGAATCGGGTGATGCAGTAGACGGCCGCCGCCCGGTGCTTGTCTGAATGAAGGAGTGGGTGGGCGAGTTGTACAGAGGCTTCGGGTAGGCAATGCGCGGGCGGCTGCGTGCCTGCGCGCCGGAAGCTCCCGTCACACCCTCGCACGTCCGCTCGCCTCGTGCCGCGTTGGGGGGGGTGGCTTCGGTTGGGGCCGCGCTGAGGCTGGTTCGTTTGCGAAGCGCCGTCCGCAACGCCAACCTCGCGCTCTGGCAGCCGGCTGGCATAATCGCGAGCCCGTGGAATCCTCACTCAGCCCTCTGTTGCCCCTGTTCGAGCGCGAGCGCGCGGCCGGTCGGCCGCTCGTGCTCGGTGTCGTGCTGGAAACCGCCGGCTCCACGTACCGCAAGCCTGGCGCGCTCATGCTGATCGCCGAAAACGGCGACTACGCGGGGCTCCTCTCCGGCGGCTGCCTCGAAAGCGATCTGCGCGAGCATGCGGACGGGGTCCGTCGCACCGGCGAGCCGCGCATCGTGAGCTATGACCTACGCGGGCCGGACGATCTGTTGTGGGGCCTGGGCGTGGGCTGTGAAGGCGCGATGAAGATCGGTCTGTTGCGCGTGTCGGCGAGCAATGAGTGGCAGCCCCTCGCCCACATGCTCGAGGCGCAGTCGTTGCACCAGTCCACGGCGGTGGGTCTCGTCATCGATTCATCCCGCACGGACACTTCGGCGGGCACCGTGGTGCTGCCGAATGGCACGTCTTACCCGCCGGGCGTGCGCGCGGAGCGTTCGGATACAGCCAGCGCCTTGGCGCAGGCGATCCAGTCGGCTTTGGCCGATGCGGCCACGAGCCATCGCGTCGGCTGGATCGATTCGGCTGGCGAAGGCGCGAAGGTGTTCGCGCTGCCGCTCTCCCTGCCCCCTCGCATCCTGTTGCTGGGCGCAGGGCCGGATACGCTGCCCGTCGTGGACTTTGCCGCACGCCTCGGCTGGAAGGTGACCCTCGTCGATCACCGCTCCGCCTACGCGCAGCCGGCTCACTTTCCGCATGCGGAGCGCGTCGTGCATGCCCGTCCGGATGATCTCGCCACCGCCGTCGATCTCACCGGCTACAAGGCCGCCGTCGTGATGAGCCATCACCTGCCGTCCGACCTTTCATACCTGCGGGTGCTGGCCAGTGCGCCGATCCCTTACGTCGGGCTGCTTGGCCCGGCGATCCGGCGCGAGAAACTGCTTGCGGACCTCGGCGAATCCGCCAACGCGCTGCGCCCTCGGTTGCGCGCACCCGTGGGACTTGCGCTCGGCGGGCGTGCGCCGGAGTCCATCGCGCTCGCCATCGTCTCTGAAATCCACGCGTTCGTGCATGACGCGCGCGGCCGCCCGTTCAGCGAGCCGGGATGACGGACGCTCTTCACGAAGAAGGCCAGAGTCTCTACGCCATCGTGCTCGCGGCGGGCGCTTCGCGCCGCTTCGGCTCGCCCAAGCAGCTCGTTCGCGTGAATGGGCGGCCCCTCATGCACACGGTCGTGTCGCGAGCCGTCGAGGTGGCGGGCCACGCCGTGCTCGTCGTGCTGGGCGCGAATGCCGCGCAGCTCGCCCCTCTGCTGCGCCACTCGCCGGCCACGGTCGTGATCAATCGGGATTGGGAGGAAGGTCTTGCCAGCTCCATCCGGGCCGGCGTCCTGCACCTTCCCGGATCGTGCACCGGGGCGATGCTGATGCTGGCCGACCAGGCGAGCGTCATGACGGAGGATCTGCGGCGCCTGGTCGGCACGTGGCTCCGCCAGCCGACCTACATCGTCGCGGCTCAATACGGCACCACGCTGGGCGCACCAGCGATCTTTCCGAACACCTATTTCAGCCAATTGCTGGAGCTGCGGGGTGACCGGGGCGCGGCGCAGATCTTCCGTCGCAATCCGGATCGCGTCGTGCGCGTCCCCATGGAAAGTGCCGCCCTCGACATCGATACGCCGGAAGACCTCCTCAACCTGAGCTCGTGAGCTCACCGGAAGGGATCGCCGGCAGCGATTTCGGCTGCCTGCGTGTCTGCCGCCGCGAAGGGCCGCGATCGAGGCGCGCGACGATCTGTGCGCGCGATAAGAGCCGACGTGGCGAGATCGGCACCGATGTGCGTGATCGCGCGGGCGGTGTGCCGCACTCGTGGCGCCCACAGGCCTCCAACGGTTTTGCCTGATTTCGGGCCGAAGCCCGCCCGACCCGCGAGCGGGATACCCGCCAACGTGCGCATTTCCGAGGGCGCGACTTCCGCGACCTCCCGCGCGCAGCGCGACCCACCGCTAGCGGAGAACAAACCGCGGTACGTCTATAGGAGTACACGCGATTGATCGTGCACGGAATCCGCGGTCAACGTGCGGACAACACCAGAACAACACGCACAAACAGCACGCATTAGGACGCCTACCCGACATGACTACGCTCATCTTCGACCGGATCTCGATCCCCCTGCAGCAGGCCCTCGCCAGCGCCCTGCGCAGGCTCGCCCAGCTCGCACACACCAGCTCCTGGGATCAGTGGGCCTCACAGCGCCTGACGCCCACCCAACGCAAGATCCTCGAGCTGCTCGCCTCGCGGCGGGAAAGCCTCACGCTCTCCGCCGTGGCGCAGGAGCTCGGGGTCACCCCCGCCACCGCGTCGGACAGCCTGACGGCGCTCGAGACAAAGGGGCTCGTGAAGAAGCGGCGCAGCCACGTGGACGGGCGCGCGCTCGCCATCATGCTGACGACCGAGGGCCGCCGGTGCGTCGCGGCCCTCGCCGCCCTGCCGGACCCGCTGCAGGCGGCCTTCTCCGTGCTCACGCCCAGCGAGCAGGAAAGCTTCTATCGGTCCGCCATCAAGATGATCCGCGGCCTGCAGGAAAGCGGCACGCTGCCGCTGTCACGCATGTGCGTGCGCTGCCGGTACTTCGAGCCCTTCCGGTATCCGGACTCGGCCACGCCGCATCACTGCCATCTGGTCGGTGCGCCGTTTGCGGATCGGCATCTGCGCATCGACTGCCCCGACCACGAGTTCAATGATCGCGATGCGCAGGAAGCCCTGTGGGTTCGCTTCTGCGCAGGGCCGCCCGCACCGCCGCCCAGCTGACCGCGAGGCTTCGCCGGGGCGCTGTGCTCCCGCCCGCGCTCAGCAGGTCTGGTTCGGATTGGGGAAGTTGTCCGACTCGTCCTCGCCTTCCCGTGCGGTAAGGCATGCGAAGTCCTTCTCCACCACGATGCGCAGCTCGGCATCGGGCGCGGCCGGCTGCGTGCCCGACAGCGTCACCTCATTCGAGTTGCACCACTCGAGTGCCTTGCTATCGGGCACCCGAATTTCCACGGCGCTGTCGGCAAACAGCGCGGAGAGGGCCGGAACGTTCGCATCACGCCGCAGGCGGTAGGCGAGCGCCGCGCCTGGCGCGAACCGCACGCGGTCTTCCACCGACCCATGCTCCTTCAATTCGCGCACCTCACCCTGCGTGAGCCGGAGCCGGAGTGAATCCCCTTTGATCCTCAGTTTCATGCCTTGTCGAGTCCACTACGTTTCGAGAGTTCAAGAACGCGCTGGGCCAGCACGAGATGCGGACGATCCAGCATCCGGCCGTCCAGGCTCGTCACGCCCGCACCGGGCGTGGCGGCAAAGGCGGCGACGACGCGACGCGCGTACTCCACCTCCTCTGCCGTTGGGGTAAATGCCGCATTGATGAGCGGCACCTGATCCGGGTGTATCGCGAGCTTCGCGGTGAATCCGTCGCGCCGGGCGCGCGCGGCCTCGCGCTGCAGCCCCGCGGAATCCCTGAAGTTCGCGTGCACGCCGTCGATGGCCTGAACACCAGCCGCGGCGGCTGCGATCAGGCACAAGGACCGCGCAAGCTCCAGCGGCGGCGTCAGGGAGCCGTCCGGAAGCGTCTTCGATGATGCGCCGAGCGCCGCGGAGAGATCTTCGATGCCCCAGGTGAGGGCCGCGAGCCGCGTCTGCACGGCTGCGTCGTAGCCGGCCAGCGTCAGCAGCGCCCGAGGCGTTTCGGTTGCGATAACGATCAGGCGCGTCGATCCCACAGGCAGCGCGGCCTGCGCTTCCAGCGCCGACAGGTAATGGCTCACCTCCACCACTTCCGCCGGCGCCGACACCTTGGGCAGAACGAGCCCATCCGGCCGGCCGCCGATCACCGCGACCAGGTCCTCGAGCAGCTTGCCGCTCGACAGGCTGTTCACCCGCACCCATCGCTGCGGTGTTCCCGCGTCACGGTGGGCGTCCAGAAACGCTCTCACGCGCTGTCGCGCCGGGACGAGCTGCGATTCCGAAACGGAGTCTTCGAGGTCCAGGATCAGCGCATCCGCCCCTGCGGCAAGCGCCTTCGCCTGCTTGCGCTCGCTGTCCCCCGGCACGAACAGCAGGGATCGCAGTGTGCTCACGACGCAGGCCTCTTCAGCATCAGCGCGGCGCGCCGGCACCAGGCGACTTCCTCATTCCGCTGATTGAAGGCGTGATGCTCGAACGTGACGATGCCCGCATCCTGCCGGGACTGGCTCTCGCGCACGGCCACCACAGTGGTTTCGGCCCGGAGGGTGTCGCCCACGAAAACCGGCTTGGGAAACTTCACTTCCTCGAACCCCAGATTGGCGATCGTGGTACCGAACGTGGTGTCGTAGACGGACAGGCCCACCAACAGCCCGAGGGTGAACACGCTGTTCACGAGCGGCCGGCCGTAGGGCGTGCCCTTGCTGTATTCCGCATCCAGGTGAATGGCGGCCGGGTTCATGGTCAGGGCACTGAACAGCAGGTTGTCAGTCTCGGTGACAGTCCGGTGCACCTTGTGCTCGAACTTCTGCCCGACGGTGAACTGCTCGAAGTAGAGTCCTGACATGCCGCCTCCGCGGGATTCGGGGGACGCTAGTTTTGCACAGGGTGCATGCGGCGTGCCTGCCCCGGCCGAACGCGCCTGCCCGCCCGCTTTGCACTCCAAATGCTCATACCCGCCCGCTCTGCGCACCAAACCAACCGGTATTTGTGCCCCGGGACCGCCCGCCTATAGTCGCCCGCCATGTATCGCTACGACGAGATCGACCAGGCGGTTGTCGACCAGCGCGTGGCGGAATTTCGTGATCAGACGCGTCGCTATCTGGCTGGCGAGTTGTCCGAGGACGAATTTCGCCCCCTGCGACTCCGCAACGGGCTCTACATCCAGCGCCATGCGCCGATGCTGCGCATTGCGATCCCGTATGGTCTCCTCAGCACGCGGCAGCTGCGCAAGCTCGCGGAAATCGCGCGCAAGTACGACCGCGGCTACGGTCACTTCACGACGCGGCAGAACATGCAGCTCAACTGGCCGGAGCTCAGGAACGTTCCGGACATTCTCGAAGAGCTCGCGAGCGTGCAGATGCATGCCATCCAGACGAGCGGCAACTGCGTGCGCAACGTGACCGCCGATCATCTCGCCGGCATCGCTCCGGATGAGCTCGACGATCCCCGTCCCTACTGCGAGATCCTGCGCCAGTGGTCCACGCTGAACCCCGAGTTCACGTACCTGCCGCGCAAGTTCAAGATCGCCGTCACGGGCTCGCCGCAGGACCGCGCGGCCTCCGAAGTGCACGACATCGGCCTGCAGATGCAGCGCGGGTCCGAGGGTGAGATCGGGTTCAAGGTGTTCGTGGGCGGCGGGCTGGGCCGCACGCCGATCATCGGGCAGGTGGTGCGGGAGTTCCTGCCGGTGCCCGATCTGCTGGCGTACTGCGAGGCCATCCTGCGCGTGTACAACCGCTTTGGCCGGCGCGACAACATTCACAAGGCGCGCATCAAGATCCTCGTGAAGTCGCTCGGCATCGAGGAGTTCCGCAGACAGGTGGAAGCGGAGTGGGAAGGCTCGAAGGACTTTGCCACCCGCCTCGAGCCGGCGGAAGTCGAGCGCGTGCGCCAGTTCTTCAGGCCGCCGGCGTACGAGACGCTCGAGAACATCGACGCCGCGCACAACCGCGAGCTCGAGTTCCAGACCTGGTATCGCTACAACACGCGCCAGCACAAGGTGCCGGGCTACCGCGCCGTGTTCGTGTGCCTGAAGGCGCACGGCTCCGTGCCGGGCGACATGACGTCAGACCAGATGGACGCCGTGGCGGACCTCGCGGACCGCGTGAGCTTCGGCCTGGTGCGCACCACGCACAACCAGAACCTGATGCTCGCGGACGTGCGGCAGATCGATCTGTACGACACCTGGCAGGAGCTGAAGCGCCTGGGGCTCGCCTCACCGAACATCGGCACGCTCACGGACATGATCGCCTGCCCGGGCCTGGATTTCTGCGGGCTCGCGAACGCCGGCACGATCGCCGTGGCGAAGCAGATCCAGCAGCAGTTCGACGATCTCGATTACCTGTACGATCTCGGCGACATCGAGATCAAGATGTCCGGCTGCATGAACGCGTGCGGCCATCACCACGTGGGCCACATCGGCATACTCGGCGTCGACAAGCACGGCGAGGAGTGGTACCAGATCACGCTCGGCGGCTCGGTCAACGGATTCACGGCGCTCGGCGATGTGATCGGCCCGTCCGTGCGCCAGCACGAGGTGGCGCCCACCCTCCAGCGCATCGTGGACGTGTACCGCGCGCGGCGCGAGGATGGCGAGCGTTTCATCGATACCTACCGCCGCATCGGCCTCAAGCCCTTCAAGGACTCCGTCTATGTCCAGGATTCTGCGGCGGCATGAGTTCGTCGCGGACGACTGGGTGAGCCTCGGCGACACGCCGCCGGGCGACACCGAGTCCGTCATCGTTCCGTTCGCCACCTTTCGGGAGAACCGCGAGGCGTGGCTCGCACGCCGCGGACGGCTCGGCGTGCGCCTCGCACCAGCGGATCGCGTCGAGGATCTCGCGCCGGATCTGCCGCGCCTCTCGCTCGTGGCCGTGGAGTTCACCGGGCCGGGCGAAGGCCGGGGGTACACCACCGCACGTCTCCTGCGGCAGCGCTATCACTTCACCGGTGAAATCCGCGCTGTCGGGCACGTGAAGCAGGACCAGCTGTATCTGATGCATCGCTGCGGCATCGACGCCTTCGAGCTCGCGCCCACCGAGAAGCCCGAAGAAGCGCTCGCGACGCTCACGCGCTTCAAGGTCGCCTACACCCCCGGTGCCCCGCTGCCGGGGCTGGTGCGCGAACGGTTTCGGACTCAGCGAGAGGCCTGAGGAAGCGCCGGCGAGCCTTGCCGGCGCTAGCGCTGCGGAAGCTTCATGTCCTTGAACAGCTCGGCCACCTCTTCCGCCGAGCTCAGCCGGTGCGCGCGTTCGATGAGGCGCCGGTCCAGATGTGGCGCGAGGAGCTGCGCGAAGTCGTACATGTACTTTCGCAGGAGCGTGCCGCGCCGGAAGCCGATCCACGTCGTGTGGGCCGCGAGCAGGTGCGAGGCGTCGATCGCCACGAGATCGCGGTCTTCCTCCGGATTCACCGCCATGCTCGCCACGATGCCCACGCCCAGCCCCAGGCGCACGTAGGTCTTGATGACATCCGCATCGCGCGCGGTGATGGCGACGTTCGGCGTGAGGCCGGCTTTCGCAAACGCCTCGTGGAGCGAGGACGGGCCGGAAAAGCTGAACGTGTACGTGACGATCGGATACGCCGCGAGCGTGCGGAAACTGAGCTTGCCCGCACCCACCAGCGGGTGATCCTTCGGCACGATGGCCGTGCGATACCAGCGATAGCACGGCATCAGCGTGAGATCGGAAAAGAGATGCTCCGAGCCCGTGGCGATGGCGCAATCGATGCGATCGTGCGCCACCATCTCGGCGATCTGCTCGGAGGTGCCCTGGTGCAGGTTCAGGCGCACGTGCGGATAGCGGGCCCGGAACTGCTGGATGACACTGGGCAGGACGTACCGGGCCTGCGTGTGCGTGGTGCCGATCGACAGGGCGCCCCGGCCCTCGTCGCGCAGCTCCGTCGAGAGGTCCTTGATGCTCTGGGCTTCCTGCAGGATGCGCAGCGCGCGCTCGATGACCTGCTGGCCCGCGGGCGTGATGCGCGTGAGATTGCGGCCCTCGCGCACGAAGATCTGGAACCCCAGCTCATCCTCCAGCAGCTTGATCTGCTTGCTGACGCCCGGCTGGGACGTGTGGAGCTTCTGGGCAGCGGCGGTGATGTTGAGACCGCTCTGCGCCACCGCCGCCAGGTAGCGCAACTGGTGCAGCTTCATCCGGACCTTTCGATTTACAGGAATTTACAGTGCGGCAAGCCTAGCAGCCCGCCGCAGTCGCGGCACAGCCGGCGGGCTCGCCGGCGGCCAGCGATGCGCCCGGGCGATGCACGCCGGCGAAACCTCACGACGGATTGGGGCCAGCGCGGCCCCGGGGCGTGCGGACTCAACGTCCATCTCTGCCTCTCCCGAGGGCATCGAAGCGTCACGTGCCCGGCTGCCGGGTCCGGCGTGACCCCGATCAGGTCGAGACGGGCCTCGATGTCGATCCCGGCGCGCGCGGGTGCGCGCGTCCCGCTTCGGCCCTGTTACCGCCCTATAACCGGATTGCAGGCTCTCATGAGCAATCATTCGTTCTGGCCGGCCGGGGCCCACCGATATATTCGCGCCCACATTATGGGCGACGTACTTCCACTCGAACTGGAACAGAAGGCGGCGGCGGTCCGGGACATGCTGGCTGCAGCCGTCCAGCAGTACGGCCGGGTCGTGTACTCGAACAGCCTTGGCGCCGAGGCCATGGTGCTGACCGACATCATCTGGTCGCACGTGCCCGAGATCGACATCTTCAGCATCGACACCGGGCGATTGCACGAGGAAACGTACGAGCTGGTCGAGAAGCTCGAACGGCGCTACAAGAAGCGCATCCGTCTCGTGTACCCGGACGCGGAGAACCTCGCGAAGCTCGTCGAGAAGCAGGGCGTGAACGGGTTCTTCCACAGCCTGGAAGCCCGCCTCGCCTGCTGCCACGTCCGCAAAGTGGAAGTATTCAAGCGCGCCGTGCAGGGCTATTCGGCCTGGGTCACGGGCGTGCGGCGCCAGCAGTCCGCCACGCGTGCCCTCGGTCAGCCGATCGAGTGGGACGCGCAGAACAACATGCACAAGATCAGCCCCCTGCTCGACTGGACCGAAGAGCAGGTGTGGCAATACATCCGCGCACGCAAGATTCCGTACAACACGCTGCACGACCGCAGCTTCCCGAGCATCGGGTGCGCGCCCTGCACGCGCGCCATCCAGCCCGGCGAGGACCAGCGCGCCGGCCGCTGGTGGTGGGAACAACCGGAATCGCGCGAGTGCGGCCTGCAGCCCCGGGTTCGTCACGCCGTCGGTCAAGCGTGACAGGCGGGGCTGCATGGACTACCTGCCGATCTTCATCCAGCTGCGGGGAGAGCCCGTCGTCGTCGCCGGCGGCGGAGAGGTCGCCCTGCGCAAGGTGGAATTGCTCCTGCGCGCCGGTGCGCGCATCACGGTAATCGCGCCCGAGCTGCACGAAGACCTGCGGGCGCTGGCCGAGCAGAACGCGATCCGTTTCCTGTCACTGCCGTTCCAGCCGCATCATCTGGACGGCGTGAGTCTCGCCATCGCGGCGACGGATTCGCGTGAGGTAAATGCGGCCGTTGCCTCGGCGGCGCGCGCACGGCGTGTGCCCGTGAATGTGGTGGATGATGCGGAGCTGTCCTCGTTCATCTTCCCGGCCATCATCGATCGCTCGCCCGTGATGGTGGCCGTGGGCTCGAGCGGCTGCTCTCCGGTGCTCGCGCGTCGCGTGCGCCAGCAGATCGAAACGCTGCTGCCCGCGCGGCTCGGCGCCCTCGCCCGCTTCGTCGGCGACCGGCGCAAGAATGTGCAGAAGTCCCTCGCGCCCGAGCAGCGCCGGTCGTTCTGGGAGCGGGTGATCGGAGGTTTCGTGGGCTCGCGCGTGCTCGCCGGCGACGAGCGCAATGCAGATCGGGCGTTCGAGAGCGAACTCGCAGCGGCACACAACGCGGACACGGCTGCGGCCGATGGCACACGTCTCGGCGAGGTCTACCTCATCGGCGCGGGCCCGGGCGACCCGGACCTGCTCACGCTCCGTGCGGTGCAGCTGCTGCAGCAGGCGGACGTCATTCTCTACGACCGCCTCATTTCCGATGCGGTGCTCGATCGCGCCCGCCGCGATGCCCAGCGCATCTTCGTCGGCAAGGAAACCGGTGGGGACCATCAGAAGACGCAGACGCGCATCCACGAGCTGCTCGTCCACTACGCGCGGCGCGGTCTGCGCGTCGCGCGCCTGAAGGGCGGTGACCCCTTCATCTTCGGCCGCGGTGGCGAGGAGATCGAGGTGCTCGCGGAGCACGGCATCCCGTACGTTGTCGTCCCCGGCATCACGGCTGCGCTCGGCGCGGCCGCTTCCGCCGGAATTCCGCTGACGCATCGGCGTCTCGCGCAGAGCGTGACCTTCGCGGCCGGCCACGCGCTCGACGACGAGTCGCTGGACTGGCGCTCGCTCTCCCAGCCACATCACACCGTCGTGTTCTACATGGGCGTGGCTCAGCTGCCGCGCATCGTCGCGAAGCTGCTCGAATCCGGCGCTTCGCCGCACCTGCCCGCGGCCCTGGTTGAGCGCGGATCGCTCGCCGAACAGCGTGTCGCCCGCGGCTCGATCAGCACCATTGTCGACATTGCACGCGACCGGAACATCGCTCCCCCGGCCGTGCTCATCGTGGGCGAAGTCGCCTCGCTCGCCCGCGACGACGAGGAACTCATCGCCACCGCAGATCAGGCCCGCCAGTCTGCCGCGCAGGAGCCTGTATGATCGCGCGCCTGCGACGCTGGACAGACCCTCGCCCGAGCGAGGGCGGGAGCACCCTATGAAGATCGCCTCCGGATTCACTGCTTCGGTGGGCAACACCCCGCTGATTCGCCTGCGCGGCCCGAGCGAGGCCACGGGCTGCGAGATCCTCGGCAAGGCCGAGTTCATGAACCCCGGCGGGTCCGTCAAGGATCGCGCTGCGCGCGGCATCATCGAGGCGGCCGAGGCGCGCGGCGAGCTCAAGCCTGGCGGCATCGTCGTCGAGGGCACGGCTGGCAACACGGGCATCGGCCTCGCGCACGTGTGCAACGAGCGCGGCTATCGCTGCGTCATCGTGATGCCGGACAACCAGTCCGCCGAGAAATACAGACTGCTCGAGATGCTCGGCGCCGAGGTGCACAAGGTGCCCACGGTGCCCTACAGCAACCCGAACCAGTACCAGAAGGTGGCGGGCCGGCTCGCCTCGCTGCTCCCGAACGCCATCTGGTCGAACCAGTTCGACAACACGGCCAATCGCGATGCCCACTTCAGGACCACCGGCCCGGAGATCTGGGAGCAGACGGAAGGGCGCGTGAGCGCCTTCGTGGCGGCGAGCGGCACCGGCGGCACCTTCGCCGGCGTCTCGGACTATCTCAAGCAGCAGAACCCGAAGATCCGCTGCGTGCTGGCGGACCCGCCCGGCAGCAGCCTTTACGAATACGTCAAGAACGGCGCATTGAAAGCCACCGGCTCGGGCTCCATCACCGAGGGCATCGGCATCGGGCGCGTCACCGCGAATCTCGCCACGGCGAAGATCGACGATGCCGTTCACATCGAGGATTCGGAGACGGTGAGCTACGTCTACCGGCTGCTGCATGAGGAAGGGCTTTTCCTCGGCAGCACGAGCGGCATCAACGTGGCCGCGGCGGTGCGCGTGGCGCGCGAGCTCGGCCCGGGCCACACCATCGTGACGGTGCTGTGCGACGGCGGTGCCAAATACCAGTCCCGACTCTTCAATCCCGAATGGCTCGCGCAGAAGGGACTTGCGCAATATGCGACCTCGCCTGCCGCGGGGCGCGAGCCGATCAACCTGGAGAAAGCCCTTGTCGCCTGAACGTACCAAGCTTGCCATCGTCACAGACGCCGTCATCGTCGGGGCCGGGCCCTGCGGGCTGTTCCAGGTCTTCGAGCTGGGACTGCTGGGTCTGCGGGCCGAGCTGGTCGACTCCCTGCCCGCCATCGGCGGTCAGTGCACGGAGCTGTATCCCGACAAGCCCATCTACGACATTCCCGCCGTGCCGGTGTGCACCGCGCGCGAGCTGATCGAGCGGCTCGAGCAGCAGATCAAGCCGTTCAACGCCGGCCTGCACCTCGGCCAGGAAGTCACGAGCGTGGTGAAGCGCGAGGACGGCCGCTTCGATGTGGAGACGAGCCGCGGCACGCGCTTCGATGCGGGCGTGGTGATCATCGCGGCGGGCGTCGGCTCGTTCCAGCCGCGCAAGCTCGGCATTCCCGGCGCGGAGCGCTACGAGGGCACGTCGATCCACTATCGCGTGAAGGACGCGGAAGCCTTCCGGGGCAAGGATCTCGTGATCCTCGGCGGCGGCGACTCGGCGCTCGACTGGACGCTGTCGTTTGCGGAAACCGCCAACAGCGTCGTGCTGATCCATCGCCGCTCGGAGTTCCGCGCGGCCCCGGCCTCCGTGGAGCGCATGTTCGCGCTGCGCGAGGAAGGCCGCGTGGACTTCATGGAAGGCACGGTGCAATCGCTGGTCGAGGACGGCGACGTGCTGAAGGGCATTCGTGTCGCAAGCCGCGACGGCATCACGCGCACGGTGTCGCTGGACCAGCTGCTCGTGTTCTGGGGCTTGTCGCCGAAGCTGGGCCCGATTGCCAACTGGGGCATCGAGCTCAATCGCAAGACCATTCCGGTCGACACGCACCGCTTCCAGACGAGCGTGCCGGGCATCTTCGCCATCGGCGACATCAACGACTACCCCGGCAAGAAGAAGCTCATTCTGTCGGGCTTCCACGAGGCCGCGCTCGCCGCGTTCGCCATCAAGGAATACCTGAATCCCGGCCAGAAGGTGCACCTCCAGTACACCACCACGAGCCCGATCATGCACAAGCGCCTCGGCGTCACGGGCGAGGTCGGCGACGGCGAGCTCGAGTCCGCACGCACCGCCTGAAGCCCGGTTCGGGATCCCGACCTCACACGTCCGGCTTGACCGGACCCACGGCGTTCCCGGAGCATCGCGCGCGCCGCCGCGCGGGCGGCGCGATGTGCACGCGAGCCGATGACGGAGCTGCTGACGCCTGAGGAGATCGATGCGCTGCTGCTGAGCCTGGAGGTGGCGACCCGCAGCGTCTTCTTCAGTCTGCCGCTCGCCGTCCTCGTGGCATGGGTGCTCACCCGCGCCCGCTTTCCCGGGCGCACGGTATTCGACGCCTTCGTTCACCTGCCGCTCGTCCTGCCACCGGTGGCCGTCGGGTACGTGCTGCTCGTGCTGTTCGGCACGCGCGGCCCGATTGGCGCATGGCTTTACGAGAAATTCGGGCTGCAGCTCACGTTCAGCACGGCCGGTGCCGCGCTGGCGACCGCGGTGATGACGTTTCCCCTCATGGTGCGCGCCATTCGCATCGCGCTCGAGAACGTCGATCGCGGCCTCGAAGCAGCGGCGCGCACGCTCGGTGCCGGGCCGCTCGACCGGTTCGCCACGATCACCCTCCCCCTCATGCTGCCGGGCATCGTGGCGGGCGCCGTCACGGCTTTTTCCGCGGCGTTGGGCGAATTCGGCGCGGTGATCACGTTCGTGTCGAACATCCCCGGCGAAACGCGCACGCTGCCCCTGGCGCTCTACACGGCCATCCAGTCACCGGGCGGTGATGCGGTGGCGGCGCGCCTCGCCGTGATTTCCTTCGTGCTGGGGCTCACGGGATTGCTGCTCGCCGAAGGGTTTGCGCGGCGTGTGCGCTGGAAGCTGGGGCGCTAGTGCTGAGCGTTGCGTTGAGAAAGCGCCGGGAGGGCTTCTCGCTCGATGTGGCCTTCGATGCGCCGACGCCGGGCGTCGTGGCGCTGTTCGGCCGCTCCGGCTGCGGGAAATCGACCACCGTCAATCTCATCGCGGGCCTCCTGGAGCCGGACGAGGGCCACGCGCGCCTCGATAATCTGACGCTCTTCGATACGCGCGCCGGATCGCGCATTCCGGCCGAGCGGCGCCGGATCGGCTACGTGTTTCAGGACGCGCGGCTGTTTCCGCATTTCAGCGTCGCGGGCAATCTGCGCTACGGCCAGAAACGCGCGAGAGGTATCGAGCAGCGCATCGGCTTCGATCAGGTGGTGGAGCTGCTGGGCCTTGCACCTCTGCTCGAGCGGCGTCCCCATCAACTTTCCGGCGGTGAACGGCAACGCGTGGCACTCGGCCGCGCCCTGCTCTCACAACCGCGGCTCCTGCTGCTCGATGAGCCTCTCGCGTCACTCGATGTGGCACGCAGGGATGAAGTGCTGCCCTATCTCGAGGCGCTTCGCGATCAGCTGTCGTTGCCGATGATCTATGTGAGCCACCAGTTCGATGAAGTGCTGCGGCTCGCGACGCACGTGGTGCTGCTCGAGGCGGGCAGGCTCGTGGCGCAAGGGTCCCTCGAAGAGGTGAGCTTGCGGCCGGAATTGCGCGCCATTGTGGGGCCGGATGCGGTCGGCGCCGTGGTGGACGGCACGGTAACGAACGTCGATACCACGCGAGGCCTCGCCGAGATTCAGATCGGGCGCGGCACACTGCACGTGGGCGCACGCGAAGCTCGGATCGGTGCGAAGGTGCGCGTCCAGTTCCTCGCGCGGGACATCATTCTCGCCACACAGCCGCCGGATTCGATCAGCGTGCGCAGCTCTATGGAGGGCGTTATCGAGGCCATTGCCGACGACGAGGCGGACACGAAGCTCGTTCGCGTCGATATCGGCGGGCCCGTGGTGCTTGCGCGAGTGACGTCCGCTGCCGTGGACGCATTGCACCTGCAACCGGGAAGTCGCGTGTGGGTGCTCGTGAAAGCGGTTTCCATGCGGGGCCACACATTCACGGCGCCACTCGAGCCCGGCGCACGGTGAACGTGTCGCCCGGGTCAGGCCGGGCGCACGGTTTCGATTCTCACGAAGCGGGCCAGGATTCGAGCACGTTCACGAACGTGCGCAGAAACCGATTGGCGTCGTGGCCGTCCATCACCCGGTGATCGATCGTCAGCGTCACGTAGCATTTCGGGCGCACGACGATGCGGTCCTCGCCTTCCTCGCTCACCACGACCGGCCGCTTCTCCATCTTGCCGATGCCCAGGATGGCGGACTGCGGCTGGTTGATCACGATGGGGGCCGCAAGCAGGCTGCCGCTCACGCCGTGGTTCGAAATGGTGAACGTGCCGCCGCGCACGTCCGCCGGCTGAAGCCGGCCCTCGCGTGCCGCGCTTACTTTTTCGTTGAGCGCGCTCGCGATGCCGAACAGATCCAGCCTTTGCACGTCCCGCAGCACCGGCACGACGAGACCCACGCCTTCGAGCGCGGTTGCCACACCGATGTTGATGGTGTCGTGGATTTCCAGCGCGGAATCCGTCCACCGACTGTTCGCTTCCGGAACGGCCCGAATGGCTTGGACGGCCGCGGCGATGAAGTACGCCGTGAAGGTGAGCGGCGCGCCGCGTTCTTCGAAGGTGTGCTTGTTCCGTGCCCGATGAGTGCTCAAAGCGCTCATGTCCGCCTCGAACACGCTGGTAACGTGCGGCGCCGTGTGCAGCAGGCTCTGCACCATGTGCTCGGCAATGCGCTTGCGCATCGTCGAATGGGGCACGAGATGACTGGGAACGCCCGGCTCGGCGTCGGGCGTCGCGCGCGCGCTTTCGCCGCCAACGGTTGCCGGCGGCCCGAATTCTTCGCAAGCGAGCACGTCGTCCACGGTGATGCGGCCGCCCTCACCGGTGCCCTGAATGAGCGCCGGATCGATGCCTCTCTCGGCGAGCAGGCGACGCACGGCGGGTGCCATCGTCGCGCGGGCGCGAGTCGAGCGCGTGGTGGGCGGCTCATGCGGCGGCGGGCTCGCGCTGGCGGATGGCCGGGGCTCCGCCCCGCTCGGCGCCGCGGCAGTAGCAGTAGCCTGGGCCTGCTCGCGTGCGCTCGCGTCCGCCGGGCTGTCGAGCGCGACGCGACCCAGGACATCCCCGGGTGCCACCTCCTCCTGCTCTCGCTTCACGATCTCCTGCAGAACGCCGCTCGCCGGCGCGGCCACTTCGACGGTGACCTTGTCCGTTTCCATCTCGACGAGCGGCTCGTTCTCGGTGACGTGCTCACCGACCTGCTTCAGCCAGCGCAGCACCTGGGAGCGCGTGCCTTCCGTCTGCTCCGCAGGGGCGCAGATGTCACGAGTGGCCGGCATGGCTCACACGCTCGCTGTGCGCCGGATGGCGCGCACGATGTCGCGCACTGCTGGCAGGGCCGCTTCGAGCAGCACCGGATTGTGAGGGCTGGGAATATCCGGCATCGCCAGACGCTCGATGGGCGCATCGAGATACCAGAACGCTTCCCGCGCCAGCACGGCCGCGATCTCGGCGCCAAAACCTGCGGTGAGTGTGTCCTCGTGCACGATGATGCACCGGCGTGTCTTGCGCACGGATGCAAGGACGGCGTCCCGATCCCACGGCGCGAGCGTTCTCAGATCCAGCACTTCCACATCCACGTGCGAGGCCGCCGCAGCCTGTTCGCAGCGCTCGACCATGGCGCCCCAGGTCACCACGGTGAGCTCCGTTCCCGGCCGAATCACGCGTGCCTTGCCAAACGGCACGATGAAGTCATCGCCCGGATACGGCCGGCGCGCCCACGCGCCATCGAGCATCGCGCGATGCTCGAAGAAGATCGTCGGGTCGTTGCCGCGGAGCGCGGAACGGAGCAGGCCCACGGCGTCCTCCGCGTTCGACGGCATGGCCACACGCCAGCCCACCGCATGCAGGAAGGCGACCTCGTTCGTCTGACTGTGCCAGGGATCGCCGCACTTGAAGAACCCGCCCGGCATGCGCACGACGAGGGGTGCGGCGAATCGGTTGTTCGTGCGCCAGCGCATTGTGCCGCAGTCGTTGAGCTGCTCCGTGGCCGGCTCGGCGTACTTGCGGAACTGAATCTCCGCAACCGGCATCAGCCCCGCGAGCGCCATGCCCACAGCGCGTCCGATGATGCCCTCTTCAGACAGGCTGGTATCGAACACGCGTGCGGGGCCGTATTTTTCCTGCAGGCCCAGCGTGGCCCCATGCACACCGCCCTTCGGGCCGACGTCTTCCCCGAACACGACCAGTTTCGGATTGGTGGCCAGCTCCACATCCAGCGTGCGCCGAATGGCCGTGAGCATGTTGATGCGCGCCGCCTCAGGTTTCGGCACTTCCGTGCTGGCGGGAAACACGTGTCCTTCGGGTGCAAGCCCGCCCTGCCGCTGCAGGTCGGGCGGCGTGCCGGCGGGCACTTCGGCATGCACGTGCCGCGTGATCTGCGACGCGTCCGGCATGGGGCGCGCGAGGGCACGCGCCACGGCGGTTTCGACATCCTGCCGGGCCTTGTTTGCGATATCGGACCATTCGTGCGCCGGAATCTCGGCCGGAACGAGCGCGCTGCGCAGGCGCACGAGCGGGTCCCGCGCGCGCTCGAGCGCAACCACGTCGGCGGATTTGTAGGCCTGTGTGTCCTGCCCTGAATGACCGCAGAGCCGCGGCACCGTAAGCCTCAAGAGCACCGGCCCTTTCCCGGCTCGCACCGACATGACGGCTCGCTCGATGAGCGCGGCCGCTTCGCGGGGATCCGTGCCGTCACCATCGAGAACGGTGAGATTCGCGAATGAGGCGAGGTTTGCGGCGATGTTTCCGCGGGGCGTCTGCAGGTCCGACCTTACGGAGATGCCGTATCCGTTGTCCTCGATGTAGAACAGCATGGGCAAGCGAAGCGTCGTCGCCATGCCGAGCGCGGACCAGAAGCCGTTCGTGGCGCACGACGCATCGCCACCGTGAGCCACCGCGATGCTTTCCTTGTAGGAAGCATCCTGAAGCACGTCCGCGCGATACCGAATGGCCTGCGCCCAACCGGCCGCAGGCGTGTATTGCGCACCCACGCCGCCGCACGCCGGCAGCACGGTGGTGCCACCTCGGCGCGGCATGTTGAACACCACGCCGATGTCGCGCCCATCGCTGAACGAGCCGGCACGGGCCAGCGGCCCGGCCGCGGCCTCCTCCAGTTCGAGCCCCAGCGCGAGCATGAGCGGGCGTGAGCGGTAGTACACGCCGACGCCATCATGGGGCGCGGTGAGCTTCAGCCCGAGCAGAATCTGGCCGAGCTCGTGCCCGCGAGCGGAGAACTGATAGAGCACCTTGCGCTCGGGCACCAGACGCGATTCCTCGATCTCATCCAGCGCGCGCGAGGCGTGCATGAGATACGCCACCCGTCGCCAGTCCGGGGCAACGGCGGCTCCGGCGAAATCCTTCCCGTGAACGGCAATGTGAGCGGGACGAGGCACAGCGACAGCCCGGTTACCCATGACGTGCGTCCTTCCTGCGGTTCGATGGATGCTGCACAGCTTATGCGCGACGTCACGCAATCGGCTTTCCGTTGTTGCCTGAACTGGCCCTTGATCGGCAAGATTATTGCCCTTTTTCGGAGGATCGACAGATGGCGAGACCCCTCGACCGCCTCGACCGGCGCATCCTCGATGAACTGCAGATTGATGCGCGCATCTCGAATCAGGAGCTCGCCAAGCGCGTAGGGCTCTCGCCCGCCCCCTGCTGGAGACGCCTGCGTCGGCTCGAGCGCGAGGGGCTGATCGCCGCGCACGTGACGCTGCTGAATGCGCCTGCGGTGGGGCTGCCGATCCAGGCGTACGCGATGGTCTCGCTCGAAAACCATCATCCGGAGAGCGTGCGGCAATTCGACCAGATGATCGCGGACCGGCCAGAGGTGCTCGAGTGCCACTCCCTGAGCGGCACGAACGACTACCTGCTGCGCATTGTGGCCGCGAGCATCGAAGCCTACGAGAAGTTCATGACCACGCACCTGCTCCAGCTGCGCGCCGTGCGCTCGGTCAATACGAGCTTCGTACTCCGCACGAAGAAGTTCACCACGCGTCTGCCGCTTGTCTCGAAATAAAACCGTTCACCGCGGGATTCGTACGATCGTGACGCGGAAGTGGTTGAGTGCCGTGGCTGTGGACTATATCCTACGACCCGTTTCCGCCCGGCGGAGCCAAGCGCGAAGGGAATGGCATGTTGATCCTCATGAGGAAGCCCGGAGAGTCCATCACCATCGGGTCCGATATCGTCGTCACGCTCGTCAGTCTGGACCGCAGCCGCGCGCGCATCGGGGTCCAGGCACCGCGCGATGTTCCGGTGGACCGCGAGGAGATTGCGATTCGCAAGAAGCAGGACGGGCCAGCCAAGACGCTCGACCCTGACGAGTAAGTCGAGTGCACCCCTGGCACATGGCGGGTGCCCGTGAACCGGCGTGTGCCAGGGTCAGCGCTCTTCGAGCAACGACGACTGCGCGTCCGCGGTGTGCGAACGTGACGACGTGTGTTCCGCCTCGTCCGCCACGGGAGCGATCTTCGAGGTGTCCCGAGTGTCCGGCATCAGCACGTACACTGTGAGCGATACGAGCGCACAGCCGGTCACGTACCAGTAAAAGCCCGGCTCGTTCCCCACGGACTTGAACCACAACGCCACGTACTCCGCCGTGCCCCCGAACAGCGCCACGGTCACGGCATACGGCAGCCCCACGCCGAGCGCCCGAATGTGCGTGGGAAACAATTCTGCTTTCACGATGGCGTTCACTGAGGTGTAGCCGCTCACGATGATCAGCGCGAGCAGCACCAGCAGGAACGCGCCCAGCGCCGACGTTGTGCCCTCGAGGGCGGACATGATGGGAACCGTGAAAAGCGCCGTGCCCACCCCGAACGCGATGAGCACCGGTCGCCGGCCCACCCGATCCGACAGCAGCCCGACGAGTGGCTGCAGCAGCATGAACAGCAGCAATGCGATGGCGCTGATGGCCGTCGCAGTCTCCTTGTCGAACCCCGTCGTGTTGACCAGAAACTTCTGGGTGTAGGTCGTGTAGGTATAGAACGCCAGAGTGCCCCCCATCGTCAGCCCGACCACCGTCAGCACCGCTTTGGGATGCGCCAGCAGCTCACGTATGGGGTTGCCGCGTATGCGCCGGCCCCGGTGCTCGAACACGTCCGACTCGGCCATGTCCCGGCGAAGCAGGACGGCGACCACTGCGCAGATCGCGCCGATGACGAACGGAATTCTCCAGCCCCACGCCTCCATCTGGCGCCCGGAAAGGAACACATGCTGGAGCAGGAGCAACACGGCGAGCGCAAGAAGCTGCCCCATGATCAGCGTCACGTACTGAAAACTGGAGTAGAAGCCTCTGCGATGGGAGGGCGCGATCTCGCTCAGGTACGTCGCGCTCGTGCCGTACTCCCCTCCTACGCTCAGACCCTGAAGCAGCCGCGCGAGAACGAGCACCACCGGCGCGGCGGTGCCGATCTGGTCGTATCCGGGCACCGCGGCGATCGCCAGGGAGCCCCCACACATCATCAGCACCGACAGCGTCAGGGCGGCCTTGCGTCCGCGCCGATCGGCATACCAGCCGAGCAGCCAGCCCCCAAGCGGCCGCACGAGAAAGCCCAACGCGAACACACCCGCGGTGTTGAGGAGCTGCGCGGTGAGATTGCCGCTCGGGAAGAAGAATTTGGCGAAATAGATCGAGAACGCCGCGTAGACATACCAGTCGTACCACTCGACGAGGTTGCCCACGGAGCCAGCGAACAGCGATCGCAGACGCTGCGTGCGCGTGCTCATTGCAGTGAGTAAAGGTCGGTGCGCATCCGCGCATGATGCGATAACCCGGGGCTCGATGTCGCATGCGGCGGCTCAGGGGCCGACGGAGCGTGGTTGCCCGTCCGTGTACCGGCGATGCGAGCGCCCGGGGCAAATGGCTGAGGGTGCCCCCTCAGCCGGAACTACGTCGCCCCTTCGGTGCGGGCCCTACACCCCGCACCTTCTTCCGCACCCATCTGCTCACTACCGATACACCGTGTTGGAATGCTCAGCACCTGCACATTTCGGTTCTTCAATGGAGCCAGGGCACTCGATGGCTTCACAAGCACGACGTCCGAGCAAGCGGACTCCATGAGTCGGCGCGTAAGTGCGCCTGCCATTCTGGTTGCGCTTGTTCGTCGCGTAAGTGCGCCGAGGACGATGATGTCGCAGTCCCTCTGGAACGCTCCCGGATCCCCGTCTCCCCGCCCCGGAACGGTCGAACGCGCAGGCTCTCCGAAGAGCAGCTCCAGCTCTCCCCCGCAGCCGTTTCGCAGGAACCGCGCGGTGCGGATGGTCAGTGCAGCCAGAGGGGCGAGGTCCGCGTCCGACAGGTCCACCGAGGCGCCGAAGCGCGGCCAGACCGGCCAGGGGTTGTCTCGACAGAGCAGAAGCGGCGCGGGACACGTGCGAACGAGCTGCAGGTCGTTCGGAGCCAGTGCGCCATGCGCGGTCCGTGACGGCTCCGTCATGCGCTTCATGACGAGGTCCGGACGGCTGCTGAAAGCCTTTCGGACGATGGCCTCGTAGAGCGGCGTTTCGCACGCCGCATCCACAGCGACCGCCACATTCCGCATCCCGACGTTCTGCGCCCGACGCGTCAGGTAGGCGCACTGTTCGCGCAACGAGGCAGCCCGCAAGGCCTGCGCGGCTTCCGCGTCGCCAACGCGCTTGAGCGCTTCCGCCTGCATCCAGTCGCACGAGAAGAGCTCGACGCGCGCGCCGAAAGCGGCAGCCAGCCGCGCGGCTTTCACGAGAAGTGATACGTCTCTGGAACTGCCGTCCAGCACCACGAGAATCGACGTCAACTTCTCCACTTGCCGCTCCTCTACCCTCACGCGTCGTCGCTGAGCGTAGCCTTCGCGTGTCGGCTCTCAAGCGATGAATATCGGCGGCATTCATCTGAAGCTTCGATTGCTGTCCGCGCCGTTCGCCATGGCTGAGAAAGCGGCGCCCGGCTTCGCGATCGCATGCGGGCAACACGCGGCCCGCTGACCCTGCTATCGGAATCCTCGATTTCTCACCTCAAAATTCTTTGCTTGTCACGCTGAAGCTGCACTTCTACTTTCGAGCGCGATTCGCGCTTTTTCCGGGCGTGTCAAACACCGGGCAAGGCTGCGGACGACAAACTCCTGCTACTTGGCCGCTCGCTACGACATGCACCCTAGCCGCGAGTACTCTCGTACCTCTCATGTTTCGACCAAGGCTCACAAGCGCGCTCTCGCTGCGCTAACGCGTGCACGCAGTGGCGACCCCGCAGCCGAGGATCACGACACCCACGAACCCCATGGATGGCGGCGCTGGCTCTTCGCCACGAATCACAAGGACATCGGCACGATGTACCTGGTGTTCTCGCTCGCGATGTGGCTTCTGGGCGGTACGTTCGCCCTGCTGATTCGCACGGAGCTGTTCAGCCCGGGGATGCAGTTCGTCGATCCGCTGCTCTTCAATTCGCTCACGACGATGCACGGACTGATCATGATCTTCGGCGCGATCATGCCGGCGTTCGTTGGCCTTGCGAACTGGATGATCCCGCTGCAGATCGGCGCGCCCGACATGGCGCTCCCGCGCGTGAACAACTTCTCCTTCTGGCTGCTGCCCTTCGCGTTCGTGATCCTGCTGGGAACACTGTTCGTTCCGGGCGGCGCGCCCGCGGGCGGCTGGACGATGTATCCGCCGCTCGCGCTCCAGGGTGGCGCGTCGTTTCCGATGACGATCTTCGCGATTCACCTGATGGGCATTTCCTCCGTGCTGGGCGCCATCAACGTGATCGTGACGATCCTCAACATGCGTGCTCCGGGCATGCCGCTCCTGCGCATGCCGCTTTTTGTCTGGGCATGGCTCATTACCGCCTACCTGCTCATTGGCGTGATGCCGGTGCTTGCGGGCGCCGTCACGATGCTGCTGACCGATCACTACTTCGGCACCACGTTCTTCGCGGCCGCGGGCGGTGGCGACCCGGTGCTCTATCAGCACGTGTTCTGGTTCTTCGGGCACCCGGAGGTGTACATCATGATCCTCCCGGCGTTCGGCATCGTCTCGGAGATCATCTCGACGTTCTCGCGCAAGCCCACGTTCGGCTACGAGTCGATGGTCTATGCGCTGGCGGCCATCGCCTTCCTCTCCTTCATCGTGTGGGCGCACCACATGTTCACGGTGGGCATGCCACTTGCCGGGCAACTCTTCTTCATGCTCGCGACCATGCTGATCTCGATTCCCACGGGCGTGAAGATCTTCAACTGGACCGCCACCATGTGGCGAGGCTCGCTCAGCTTCGAGACGCCGATGCTCTTCGGCCTCGCCTTCCTGTTTCTCTTCTCGATCGGCGGCTTTTCCGGGCTCATGCTCGCGGTCGTGCCGGCGGACTTCCAGTACCACGACACGTACTTCGTGGTGGCGCATTTCCATTACGTGCTCGTCGCGGGAGCGCTCTTCGCGATTCAGGGCGCCGTGTACCACTGGCTGCCGAAGTGGACCGGGCACATGTATGACACCCGGCTCGCGCGCTGGCACTTCTGGCTCTCCGCCATCTTCGTGAACGTGCTGTTCTTCCCTCAGCACTTCCTCGGCCTGGCGGGCATGCCCCGGCGCATTCCGGACTACGCCACGCAGTTCACAGACTGGAACCGCGTCTCCTCGATCGGCGCCTTCGTGTACGGCCTGTCTCAGCTTCTGTTCGTCTGGGTCGTCTGGAAATGTGTGCGCGGCGGGGCGCGTGTGGAGAACCGGGTGTGGGACGGTGCGCGCGGACTGGAATGGGAGCTTTCATCGCCCCCACCGCACCACTCATGGGAGCGTGCGCCGTCTGCGCAGATGCTGGAGCGCGCGTTCACGCCGTGATTGCAGGGCGCGCGTGATGCGTGTCGTGCCGAGCCCCGCCGATTGGCCGATTGTCGGTCGCGAGGAATGAGAAACACGGCCGGACGCTGTGTGGACGATGTTTCGCACTCCACGAGCAGCCCGCCCGTGAGCCCGTTCGACAGTTTCACGGCAAGGACGGCGCGCCGGCCCCAGCGCCGTAGGCGTGAGCGGCGCCACTGGCGCTAGCACGACGATCTCAGCGGGTCGCCGTATCAGTGAGTGCGGCGGCTAACGAGCGGCAAGAGCGCCGGGGCTTGTTCCGAGCTCGGATACGACGGCACTTCTTCACGCCGCATGTCGATGCGGAACGTGCGGTCATCCCATCGCGCCTGCTGAATCCATTCGGGCGCAATGCGCAGCACGCGACTGCGCAGCCAGTGCCGCATGTTGATGATCACGTCGGACACCGCCCACGTACGCTCGTGGAACCGCAGATCGTCCACCTGGCCCACCGGCCCACCTTTCCCGAGGACCTGGTATCCCATCACGTCCCACATGCTGCGCAGCCTCGAGGAGGAGCGGCGGGACGCATCCTGCCGTGCAAGTCGTTCACTGGCTATGCGGGCACGAGCATCATCGTCAGGCGCCACGAGCGGAATGGCACCCCACGGCCAGTACGTCGCGTACGGCCAGTACTCCGGATACGAGTAATAGTGGTGAAACCGGCTCTCCTGCTCGCGCGACAACGTCTCGGGGTCGAGATGAGGGCTGCCGCGCACCTGCGCACGCGTCAGCCGAACGCTGATCGCTTGTGCCATCCGATTCACCGCTCGAATGGCGTAGGGAGAGACCAGAACGGTACGCCTGTTGAGCCAGTCTCCGGTCGCGACGATCAGATAGCGCACGACCCACTTCTCGTCGTCGAAATACAGGTCCTCGACATGGCCGATCGGCCCGTCAGTGGCCAGGATTTCGCATTTCAGACACCGCCGGAAGCTCAGCGTCTCATGTGAGCGATGCATCTTCTGCTACCTCTGCGCGAGTCGCGCCATCTCGCCGGGCTCGGCTGCGGAGCTCTCCAGCGCGGCTTGCAACCGGCGATTCACCGCATCCCAGTTCACGAGATGCCCAAGGAATGCGGCGATGTAGTCCATCCGCCGGTGTTCGTAATCCAGGTAATACGCGTGCTCCCACACATCCAGCGTGAGGAGCGGAACGCCACCGCCGACGAGCGGTGTTTCGGCATTGCTCGTGGACACGAGCTTCAGCGCCCCGCGATCCAGCACGAGCCAGATCCAGCCGCTTCCAAAGTGGTCGCTCGCTGCCGTGACGAACTGCTGCTTGAAGGTGCTCTGGTTACCGAAGCTGCGCTCGATGTGCTCGGCGATGAGGCCCACCGCGGGCCCGCCTCCGCCGGGGCGCATGCTTTCCCAGAAAAACGTGTGATTCCACGCCTGAGCCGCGGCATTGAACAGGCGCCGGTCTTCGGTTGCGCTTGCGCGCACCAGCGCCTCGAGAGACAGCGACTCCAGGGGCGAGCGCTGTACGAGGGAGCGCGCCTTCGCCACATATGCGGCGTGGTGATGCCCGTGGTGTGCCGCGAGCGTCCGGCGCGACATGTAGGGCTCGAGCGCGTCGATCGCGTAGGGAAGCGGAGGGAGTGTCAGATTCACAAAAGGCGTTCCTGCGTGATGAGCAGCGAGCGTAGAGCTGCGCCTGCAGAACACAATCGACAAATTTTGCGGGCAGCTATCGGGAACTCCGATGTTGGAGCCGCCGATGCGGGGCCATGAGGACTCGCGTGCCGGCGAGGGAAGAGTCCGCGCCGGGACGCGGGCGCCCGCTTCTGAGGCAGCACGTTTGCAAGCCCGTGTCACGGGTGGTAAACAGATTGCGCCGATGGATACCGAGCTCGCGAGAACGTTCCTTGCTGTCGTTGCGACAGGCAGCTTCGTGGATGCCGCCCAGCGACTGTACGTGACTCAATCCACCGTCAGCGCGCGCATCCAGCGTCTCGAAGAAGAGCTCGGCGCCGAGCTGTTCGTCCGGCACCGCGAGGGCACCACGCTCACGCCCGCGGGCCGGCAGTTCCAGCGCCACGCCACCATTCTCACGCGCACCGTCGAGCAGGCAAGGCAGGAGATCGGCGCCGTCACGGGTTTTCGCGCCACACTCACCGTAGGGGGCCGCATCGGTCTCTGGGAGGACCTGCTGCTTCGCTGGTTGCCGTTGTTCGCACAGCTCGCGCCCGATGTCTCGGTGCGCGCGCTCATCGGCTTCGAAGAAGACCTCATGTCCGCCTTGATCGAGGGACGCGCCGACATCGGGGTGATGTACACGCCCCACGCGCGCCCGGGGCTCACGGTCGAGCCGCTGCTCGAAGAGCGGCTGGTGATGGTGTCCACACATCCCAACCCTCCGCGGGAACCGCAGAGCGACTACGTCTATGTCGACTGGGGCCCCGAGTTCTTCGCCCAGCACAGCCTCGCCTTTCCGAACTACACAGGCGCGGCGCTCATCGTGAACGTGGGTTGGCTTGGTCTGGAGAAGATCCTGGCGTACGGTGGGTCGGGCTATTTCCCCGCGCGGCTGCTCCGTGCCCATGAGCTTGCCGGGCGCCTCCATCGCGTCGAAGGCGCACCCGAATTCCGGCTGCCGACGTACCTGTGCTTCCCGTCGAAATCCGACTCGGAACCCCTCGCCCTCGCGCTGGAGACAATCAGACGCATCGCCGCCGAGGCGGCATAGCGCGTACCAATACAGCACCGGGCGCTGGGCGCCCGGCTGCTGCGATGCGCTCACACGATTCAGCTGGCGTGTGCTTGACCGGAAAAGTGAAATATCCGCTACGCTGAACACAGAACGCCGTATCAACAGACAACACGAGGCAGCAGCAGTCCCGCTGCCCCCTTCGTCGGGCGCTATCTGCCCGCGCTCTATTTCCGGACTGGTCGCTGCAGGGGAGCCCGTCATCGACCGGTCGCAGATCGCGGTGAAGTACGAAAGCGTCACCAGCGTTCTGAAGTTCGTTTCGCGCGAGGGGTAGCGGCATCCCGTTCGATTTCCTGGGTCAGGCCCGATTCACTATCGAGGCACTCACGGCGCTGAAGCCGCCTTCGTGGACGCGCCTCGAGCCGCAGAGCGCGACCGGAGACCCGCGTCCCGGCATCGAAGCGCGCGTGCACGACCCGCTCTGGTTCCTCGCGCGACAGTGGCAGTTCGGCGAATTCGAGGGCGAGGACGCGGGCACGCCGCTCACCGTGCGTGTCGTCACGCGCTCCTCCGCGATCGACCGATGGGCGGCGGGAGACGCCGGCCCGGTACGCCCGTTCGGGCGCGGCGGCGTGCCGGATCTGCTCGAACCGCTCGTCGAACGTGAGCCCGTCCTCCCCGGCGGCCCGGGCCTGCGAGCGCGCGCGGAAGCCGGCGCCGCTTTGCTTGCCGCGCTGGACGAAGCGGGGTTGAGCGCGCACCGCCCGGCGTTCGTTGCGAACTGCCCGCTCGATGTGAATCCCGCACATCATCCGGACGGCGCGCACGCCGCGCTCGACCCGGAATGGCTGCGCCTCGTGCGGCTGCTCGGTGATCGCGGTTTGGCGGACGGCGAGCGCATCTGCGAGGCACTCGAAGCCGCCGCCGATCTGCCCGCGTGGCTCGTTCCCGCCGATGCGGCGGAACGCGACGCGCTGCGTGCTGTGCTGGACCCGTGGCGTGCATGGTATCGCGCGGAGATTTCGCCGCCTCCCGGCGGCGATGATGCGTGGGTGGGTCAGCGTCTCGAATATCACTTCCGTGCCGCCGCCGGCGCGCGAGTGTTCGACGCGCCCGCGCACGGCGGCGGTGATCTCGATTGGTACAGCTTCGATGCAGCACCGGACGCCTCGCTCGCAGAGCCGGCAGACGCCATCGAAGCGCCTCCAGAGCGCCGCGAAGTGCACGCGTTGCTCGCGAGTCCACTCCGCTATCCCGGCATGCCGGCCGACCGGCTGTGGGAAATGGAAGATGCGCGCGTCAATGTCGGCCTCATCGAAGCCGAGCCGTGGGACCTCGCGCGGCTGCTCGTCGCGGAGTTCGCGCTCACCTATGGCAACGACTGGCTGGTCGTGCCGATCGACGTGCCGTACGGCTCGGTGGTGTCCGTCGAGTCCGTGATCTACACGACCACGTTCGGCGAGCGTTTCCTCGTGCGGCCGACGAGCGAGGTGAGCCCGGACGGACGCTGGCGCATTTTCACGATCACCTCGCCGGACGGCGCTGCGCGCGAAGGGCTCTTGATTCCACCCGGCGCGGTGGCCGTGCAGGACGGTCCGGCGATCGAGGAGGTGCTATTCGCGCGCGATGAAATGGCCAATCTCGCCTAGGCCATCGAGCGCGCGGTGCAGGGACCCAGCGGCCAGGCGCGCCAGCGCTCGCGCGAGCGCGACGATCCGCGGCCTCCTACGCCGGGCCCCGTCGAGCGCGCTCAGCTCGACTACGTGTTGCAGACATCGTTGCCAGCACGGTGGATTCCGTATCTGCCCAGGAGCTCAGGCTACCGCGCCATCGACCTCGTGCAGGGCCGCATGTCCGGCCCCGATGGCACGCCACTCAGTCCGCTCGGGCGCATTCTCAACGGGGACGGCGTGAAGGTGCTGAAGGATGCGGAGATTCCACGCGAGGGCCTGCTCGTGCGCCGCACGCCCTCAATGACACGGCGCGCGGACGGCACCTATGTGCGCTGGACAACACGCCGCGTCAGCATCGGCCGCGGCGAAGGCTCGAGCCACCTCGCCTTCGACTCCGCGATCTCACGGCGCCCGAGGCCGAACACCTGATCGCGACGAGTCTCACAGGGCGCGCCAGGGTTATGGACTTGGCGAGAGCGGTTCTGGTGTGACGATCCGCGCCCCCTTCCACGCGGGGCCGAGCGGCGCAGATCCCGTGCGCAGCGCGTGCCGCCATGCCTCATTCTCCGCGACCTTCCGATCTATCTTTCTCACTTCCGTTCTTCCGTTCCTTCTTCTCTTCGGGCCCGATGGGCGCAGTGCCTGAATGAATTCAGATGAAGTTTGGCAACGGGGATGTGCGGTTGGTTGATGGCGTTGCGCGAGATCGGGTGCAGCAGCTTGGTTTCATCTCACGAGTGAAGAGGCGCGCGCTGCCGCCGGCACGGATTCGCGTATGTGCCGGCGCGGGCGGAAGGTGCACGTCGCAGGCACATGGTGCGAGCACCGCCGGTCGCATCGGGCAAGCGCTCGTTCCCGCGGGAACGAGCGGCGCAGATCCCACGCGCAGCGCGTGCTGCCCGGCCCTCATTCTCCGCGACCTTGCGATCCTTCTTTCTCTCTTTCATTGTTCCGCTTCTTCTCCTTTCGTTCTTTCATTCTTCAACCGCAATGGCGACGTGTGCGAGTTTCATATTGCGTGTATTGAAGTAGATACCTGCGTTTGAAAGCGCTATAATTCGCTTGTCTTTCATGCATCGGGAGTTGGTTCCATGGACGGGAAACCTCAGGATCAGTCCGCGCGAACCCTCGCGCAGCTCGAGGCGGAAATCACCGAACTCGCGGGTCATCTCAACGCCGCTCAGCATCGCTGGCTCGTGCTGATCGCCGAGTTCGATCGGCGCAATGGGTGGGCCGAGGCCGGGTGCCTCTCGTGCGCACACTGGCTCAACTTCAAGTGCGGGATTGCGCTCGGCGCGGCACGCGAGAAGGTGCGCGTGGCGCATGCGCTGGAACAGCTGCCGAAGATCTCGGCTGCCATGTCACGCGGTGAGCTGAGCTACTCGAAGGTCCGGGCGCTCACGCGCATCGCCTGCCCGGAAACCGAAGACACCCTGCTGATGATCGCCCTGCACGGCACGGCCCATCACGTGGAGCGGATCGTGCAGCAGTTCCGCCGCGCC
>JADGHX010000169.1 GCA_019683695.1 Steroidobacteraceae bacterium | reverse complement strand
AGATTTGTATAATAGACAGGTATCAGTGCGACGACTGTGGGTTGCACAGTGTGGGCTGGTACTGGCGCTGCCCGAAATGCCGCTCGTGGGACAGCATGCGGCCGGCCGTCTTCAAGTGGGCCGAGCGCCCGGGCTGATCCAAATCTGCACGTTTGCACCAGGCATCGGACTCGCCGCCTGATGCCCTGCCGCCTACCTTGCGCGCGCGGCGATGTCGCCGCGAGTCCAACAACGCCAAGGAGGCTCATCATGCGAATCTGCACGTCGTTTCTCGTTTCTTCCGGGCTCGCCCTCGCGGCGCTCATGCCCGCGGCCGCGTGGAGCGGGCCGGTGGACATCAACACCGCCGATGCGAGCACGCTCGCGCGGGAGCTGAACGGTGTCGGCCCGGCGCGCGCGCAGGCCATCGTGGCGTACCGCAACGAGCACGGGCCGTTCAAGTCGGTGGACGATCTGCGGCTCGTGAAGAACATGCCGCAGAAGGTCATCGACGCCAACCGCGAATTCCTGCGTCTGGGCGGCACGGGCTCGCGCACGGAGGGCAAGCCGGCCGCGCGCGGCGATGCGAAGCCGGAAACCCGGCCTGCGGAGAAGCGCTGAGCAAAAGGGGGCTCGCCTGCGAAGGCGAGTCCCCTGTTTCAGCCCGCGCCAGCACAACGTGATACACGGGTGCAAGGGCGCACTCGTCACGCTTGATCGAAAGGGGCGCCACACCGATCGGGCGCCGTAACGCCGTTCAACGGGCGAGGCCGATCCACCTGTCGCAAAAAACAAACCCGTCCGGGCCTGTGAGTTGCTTCATGCGGGACATCGCGGGCCGTTTTACACTTGCGCCCGCCTTGAACCCACGAGGAGGGACGATGAGCCTGAAGTCTGCGATTCGTACGGCGGTATTCCCGGTGGCAGGGCGTGGTACCCGCTTTCTGCCTGCCACGAAGGCAAGCCCGAAGGAGATGCTGCCCGTCGTCGACAAGCCGCTCATCCAGTACGCCGTGGAGGAAGCCCTTGCGGCCGGTGCCAGCCGGCTGGTCTTCATCACCGGCGCGTCCAAGCGCGCCATCGAGGATCATTTCGACTCCGACCCGGAGCTCGAGAATCTGCTCGAGGCGCAGGGCAAGAGCGATCTGCTGAACCAGATCCGCAGCGTGCTGCCCTCGTACGCCGCCTGCATCTACATTCGCCAGCCGCAGCCGCTGGGCCTCGGGCATGCCGTGCTCTGCGCGCAGCCCGCCGTCGGCTCGGAGCCGTTCTTCGTGCATCTCGCCGACGACCTCATCCGCAGCGACGTGCCGTGCCTGAAGCAGATGGCGGATGTCTATGCCTCGAAGCGTTCCAGCGTGCTCGGGTGCGAAGTTGTGCCGCACAAGGACACGGAGCGTTACGGCATCGTGGAGGTGGAGGCTCCGAAGTCCGAGACCAGCCGCATCCGCAGCATCGTCGAGAAGCCCAAGCCCTCCGCCGCGCCGTCGAACCTCGCCGTCGTGGGCCGCTACGTGCTGACGCCCGCCATCTTCGAGCACCTCGAACGCATCGGCACGGGCTCCGGCGGTGAGATCCAGCTCACCGACGGCATCGCCGCCCTCATGAGGGAAGAGGCGGTGTATGCGTACCGGTTCTCCGGAAAGCGATATGACTGCGGCAGCAAGCTCGGCTACCTGCAGGCCACGGTGGAATACGCCCTCGGCCACCCGCAGCTCGGCAAGGAATTCGCCCGGTATCTCTCGACGATGACGGCGAAGCGCTCGCGCGCCAATGGCGCCGCGACGACTACGCCGCCGAGGAAGAAGAGGCCGCAGGCAACGCAGCGGGCAGCCAGATCGTGAGAACGGCGCCGCCGCCGTCGCGATTCGCGAGGGCGAGCCGGCCGCCGTGCGCCTCGACAATCTCCCGGCACAAGGTCAGCCCGAGGCCGGTGCCGGAGGGCTTGGTCGAGTAGAACGGCAGCAGCGCATCGCGCAGCACCTCTTCGGTGAACCCGCTGCCGCGATCGGCCACCTGGATCATCCAGCCCGGTGTGCGGCCGTCGTGGGCCGCGCTCACCGTCACCGTGATCGCATCGGGCGGAGAGCCGGATTCCGCCGCATTCTTCAGCAGGTTGATGAGCACCTGCTCCAGTTGGCTCGCATCGAGCAGGGCGGCGCCCTCGGGCAGGGGACGAGCCAGACGGAACGTCGCGGTGCCTTCGAGCCGGCCGAAGAACTGCCGCCACTCGACCGGTGCAAGGCGTGGCTTCGGCAGCTTCGCGAACCGCGCATAGCCATCGATGAATGTGGCGAGATGTGCCGCGCGCCCCGCGATGGTGTTAAACACGCGCTCGAGGCGCTCCGGGTCCGGCTCGTGCGCGAGCATCAGCCCCGAGTGCGCCAGCGAGGAGATGGGCGCCAGCGAGTTGTTCAGCTCGTGCGCGATGACGCGAATCACCTTCTTCCACACGGCCACTTCCTGTGCCGCAAGCTCGCGCGTGAGCTGTTTCAGCAGAATGAGCCGGTGACGCTGCGCGTTGAGCAGAAAGCGCCTCTGTGAGAGGTGAAAGACCTCGTCCTCGCCGCCGAGCGGGATCGTGAAGAGCTTGTCCTCATCCCCCGAGACGGCCTCCCGCAGCGCCGCCGGCGCAGACTCCAGGACGGTGGCGAGATCCAGGCCTTCCAGCTTCCGCCCGTGAAACAGCAGCTGCCGGGCGGCCATGTTGCTGAAGATGATGCGTCCGGCAGCGTTCGTGAGCACGAGCGAGAGCGGCGTCGTCTGAATCACGGTGTCGAGCAGCAGCTCGCGCTGGTGCAGATCCAGCCGTTCGCGGCGGAGAAGGTCTCCGAGTGAGTTGTACGCGGACACGAGCTCGCCCAGCTCGTCGTTGCCGGGCGCGGCGATGGAGAGGCTGAAGTCGTGGTCGCGAAAGCTGCCGACACCATCTCGCAGGGCCTTCACAACCTTCGTCCACTGATCCGTTGCCATGTGGCCGAACCAAAGTGTCACGGGAAGGAGCAGGGCTGCAGACACCAGCGCGGCAACCCACGGCTCCAGCCAGCGAGTGAGCAGCGCGGTGCCCGCCGCGACGAGCGCGGAGGTGCAGACGAGCGCGAGCGCCACGCGCTTGGCCAGAGAGAGTTGCAGCGCCATCAGCCGCCCTGGGCGCGCCCCGGTTCGAGCTTGAGACCGAGCTTCTCCATGCGGCGGTAGAGTGCCTGACGAGACAGACCCAGGTCACGCGCCGCGTGGGCCACAACGCCGCGGGCACGTTCGAGCGCTTCCTCGATGCTCGCGCGGTCCAGGACGGGCTCGTCGGCGGTCTGAGACGGTGCGGACGCGGGCAGGTTCAGCGCCGCCGCGCCGATGGTCGGGGTGGTGGACAGCAGGCAGGCGCGCTTGATGGCGTTCTGCAGCTCCCGGACATTGCCCGGCCAGTTGTACTGCAGGAGAGCGCGCTCCGCGTCCGGTGCGAGCGAGAAGCCTGGCTGGAGGAAGGCTCGAGCGAGCGGGAGGATGTCGTCTTTTCGATCCGCGAGGGCGGGCACCTCCAGCTCGATGACGTTGAGACGATAGAAAAGGTCCTCCCGGAAACGACCCTCGCGAATGGCCTGCCGCAGATTCGCATTGGTGGCGGCCACAACGCGCACGTGCGTACGCCGCGTGACACTCGAGCCGAGACGCTCGAACTCACCCGTCTGCAGCACGCGCAGCAGCTTCGCCTGACCGGTGGCGGAGAGGTTTCCCAGCTCGTCCAGAAAAAGCGTGCCGTCATCGGCGGCCTCGAATCTGCCCACCCGGGGCCGTGCGCCCGTGAAGGCGCCCGCCTCGGTGCCGAACAGCTCGGCCTCCATGAGCTCGTTCGGGAGCGCGCCGAGATTCACCTTGAGGAACGGCTTGTCGCGCACCGACGAGTTGGCGTGGATGATGTTCGCGATGACTTCCTTGCCGGCCCCGTTGGGGCCGGTGATCAGGACGGGCACATCCGCATGCGCGACGTGGGTGGCCATGCTCACCAGCGTGTGCATGACGTCGCTGTCGTACACGATGCCGCAGAGATCGAAATCTTGCGCCAGCGCAGCACGAGCCTCGCTGCGCTGGCGCTGCATGACGCGCGATTCCGTCTGCGCGCGGCGCAACTCCAGCAGATTGCGCACGGTCGTGAGGAGCCGCGCATCATCCCAAGGCTTCGCGATGTAATCCGCGGCGCCCGCCTTCACGAGCTCCACGGCCGTCTCGAGATGCGTCCATGCGGTGAGGAGGATCACGGGGACATCCGGATGACGCGTGCGAATCTCGCGGAAGAGGGCAACGCCTTCCTCACCGCTAGTCGCCTCACGACGGAAGTTCATGTCCTGAATGACAAGATCCACGGACTCGCGCGCGAGCGTGGCGAGCGCCTCCGACGGGTTGGCGGCCGTGAGCACCGTGACGCCATGCAGGGAGAGCAGCACGTCGAACGCAGTGCGCACGGCTTCATTGTCGTCCACGACCAGAACGGTGTGATGCGCCAGACTCATTCGCCAGGATGTCGAGACCGGTGATGTCATGCGCTCAGATGCCGTCTGGCTCGTAATGGTTGAACTGCGTGGTGCGCGTCATACCGTTCGCGTCGCCACGGCGGGCGATATTGTCGCCGCCCGCCGCGCGGGCTGCCACGCCGCGAGGAGCCCGAGGCCCCACAGGCCGAGTACGCCGCCAACGAGAAAGTAGAGGTCGAGCCGCGGCATGGCGTACTGGTGGGAGAGCCAGTATCCCACGCCGAGCGCCATGGCGCAGCCCACGACGATGCCGGCCGTCGTGATGAGCCAGTTCTCCACCATGAAGTACGCCACGATGTCCCGGCGCCGGGCACCGACGGCGCGCCGCGTGCCGATCTGCTTCGTGCGGGTGTTCACGTTGAAGGTGGCCAGGCCGAAGATGCCGAGCGAGGCAATGGCCAGCAGCAGCGACGTCACGGTCACGAGGAATGTGCCCATGTTGCGATCGCTCATGTAGGTGTCGGCCTTGAACGAGGAGAGCGTGCGGACCCAATTGATCACCCGGTCGGAGTTCGACGTGCCCATGTGCTGCTCCACCTGGGCCATCACGCGATTCAGCTCGCCGGGCTCGGTGCGCACCAGGTACGTAGCGCGGGGGCCGTACGCCATGCGCGGCAGGAAGTACACGCGATCCGGGTGGTCCACCGTCGGCCACGCGCCATGCATGTGGTCGATGATGCCGATGATCCTGGCCGGGCGGCTCAGGTAATCGTACACGGTGCGCCCGAGGGGGTTGCCGTCCGGAAAGAGATAGCGCGCATAGGCCTGCGTGATGATGACGCTGGGGGCGAACTCCGTATGGGCGAGACTCAGCGGGGCGGGAGCGATCTCATCCGGCCTGAAGTTGCGGCCCGCGATCAGTCGCACGCCCAGCGTCTGCAGCCCATGCTCATCGATCTCGAAGTAGTTGCCGTCACCCTGCTGCGCGGTGAATCCGGAATGCATGCCACCCGGACGCGGCGAGAGGAACGAACCATTGCCGCCGCCGCTCAGCGGAACACTTGTCGTGGCCACGGCATCGACCACACCCGGAACGGAGCGCAAGTACGCCAGGTCGTCCCGCAATGTGGCCCGATGATCGTAGCCCTGCGCGAACCCCGAGCTGGAGATCGCGAAGATGTTCTCCACGTCCATGCCGGTGGGCCGGCCAATGCGGTCCACGCGCTGCTTGACGATGTAAACGGCGTTCACCAGCACGGCCAGCGCAATGGCGATCTGCATGGCCACCAGGATCGCGCCGGTGCGGTTGCGCAGGAGCGCGGAAAAGACAGGTCGGATGTTCAGGTTCATGGTGTTCTCTCGCGCTACTGGTTCTTGAGGTACACGGCCGGTTCGACGCGCCCGATGCGCCATGCGGGGTAAAGCCCCGCAGCCACGGCAGCAATCACCGCGAGCGCTGCCGCCCACAGGATGCTGACTACGTCGAAGTGCCCCAGCGCTTCGTAGCCCGCACGGTTGGGATTTTCGCTCGTGTAGAGAATGCGCACTGCGTACAAGCCAAGTGCCCCGAGGCCGAGTCCCAGAAGCGCGCCCGCGGCGGCGACAACGCCGACCTCGATGAAGTGCTGGGCAAAGAGCGCACGCCGGCTCGCACCGAGCGCGCGACGAATGCCCGCGATCGGTGCCGCGTTCAGGAATTTCGCGAGCAGCAGGCCCACAGTGTTGATCAGACACACAGCGAGGAACGCAAAGGCCAGGCCGACCAGAACACGGTTGTCGTTGGACACGACCCGCTGGTCGACGAGCCATTGATCCACATTCGTGAGCCGGTTGTTCCGGGGCCGCGGAAAGCGCCCGCCGGCGCGCTGCTGGGCCCAGTACGCATCCATGTAGGACTGCATGCGCGCCCTGGATTCGGCATCCGGAAGCTCCACCCACATCTGAATCCACACGCATTCGGAATTCAGGAAGGCCTCCCGCGTCGAGAGATCTTCAGACTTCCAGCAGTTCGTGGAGCCTGCGCTGTCAAGGTCGAGCGCAATGGCGGCGCCCCAGGGAATGAACACGTCCTCGGGCGGATCGAAGTGGCCGTTGTTGAGATCGTAGTAGCGCGGCCGCGCTTCCCACGGCGCGGTGACACCGATGACGCGGAACTCGCGATCGTTCCAGCGCAGGGTGCGGCCGACGCTGTTCTCCCCGCCGAACAGCTTCTGATTCATGGGGTCGGTCAGCACGATCACGGGCTCGAGCGACTCGTCCGCCGCGGTGTTCCAGGTGCCGCCATATTTGAAGGGCACTTCGAACATCGCGAAGAAGTCGCGCGTCGTGACGCGCGCCGTCGCCGGACGCGGGCGCGGGTCCGCACCGCCCGGAACCGACACCACACCACCGCTGCGGTACATGATGACCGAGCGCTGAGGGATGCCGGATCGATGCAGATACGTGGCGTCGCGATACGTCAGCTGATCGGGAGGCAGCTGGGGGCGCTCCGGATCCGCGGGGATGTTGGCATCCCACGAGTCCATCGTGACGGCGAAGAGACGATCGCTCTTCCACCAGATGGGATTGCCGGACATGGTGTGGAACACCGTGAGCGAGACGACGCACACCCCGATTCCGACGCCGATGGCGACAACCATCAGCGCGGTGAGCCCCGGATTGCGGCGAAAGCTGAGAAGTGCGAGCCGCAGGTAATAGCCGAGCATGGGAAGGTTCCTGTGTTCGTGTGGACTGTGCCCGATGCGATGACTCTTCTGCGTTTCAGCGGCCGATCGTTCCCGCCGCCGCAACGGCTTCGGGCAGGGGCTCGTACGCGCGGAAGTCCGAGATCTGGCCATCCACGATGTGCACGTTGCGATGGGCGCGCCGGGCGAGCTCGAGATCGTGCGTCACCATGATGATCGTGGTGCCCATCTCGTTGATCTGCTCGAGGAGGTCGAGCACCTGCCGGGCCATGAGCGAGTCCAGGTTCCCCGTGGGCTCGTCGGCCAGCAGGAACTTCGGGTCGCCGGCGAGCGCGCGGGCGATTGCCGCGCGCTGCTGCTGCCCGCCCGAAAGCTGCGAGGGCATGTGATGCATGCGGGAGGCGAGCCCGACCAGCTCGAGCGCGCTCGTGATGCGCTCGTGACGCTCTGCGCGATTCATCCTGCGATAGCGCAGCGGCACATCGACGTTGTCGTAGATGTCCAGGTCCGGAATCAGATTGAAGCCCTGGAAGATGAAGCCGATCTTCTCGTTGCGCAGACGCGAGCGCTCATCGTCCGAGAGCTTGCTCACATCGCTCCCATCGAGCAGGTAGCGCCCGGTGTGAAAGGTTTCGAGCAGCCCCGCCACGTTGAGGAACGTCGTCTTGCCGGAGCCCGACGGCCCCGTCACGGCGACGAATTCGCCCGCGTGCACGGTGAGCGAGAAGTCCCGCAGCGCGTGGGTCTCGACGAGATCCGAGCGATAGACCTTGCTGATGTGCTGCATGTCGAGCATGGCGACTCCCGGTCGTGCTTCGGCGGAAGAGGATGAGCTTTCGATTGCGTGCATGGTATGTGGGACCTGTTGTGTTGTTGGACTCGCGGTGATCAGTCCGTGATGACGGCCTGCGGCGCGTCGTTCAGATCGCGGGTATCGGAGATGATCACGCGATCACCCTCGGAAAGCCCGCTGATGACTTCGATTTCGGAGACGGAGGCGGCACCGAGCTGCACGGGGGTGCGCACGGCGCGGTCGCCACGCACCACGTACACGGCACGCGTGGGGCCATCGATGAACGAGCCGCGCTCGAACTTGAGCAGGTTGTCGCGCTCATCGAGCACGATGCGCACGGCGGCGCGCTGGTTCTGGCGCAGGCCCGGCGGTTGCTCGCCCGAGAACTTCACTCGCCCGGTGACCTGGCTCTGCCGCACCTCGGGCGAGATCGACGTGACGACGCCGGGCCGCGGACGGCCATCGAGGTTGATCTCGGCGACCATGCCGGGCTTGATGTCCCCCGCATAGGTTTCCGCCACCTGGAACTCGACCTCGAACACGCTCAGATCCACCACGGTGATGAGCGGCGCGCTCTCGGCGACGCGGGCCTTCTCCGCCTGGGCGAGGTTCGCGACCATGCCGTCCACGGGCGAGCGGATCGTGAGCTCATCCACCCGGGACTTGAGGTTCGAGACGACGAGCGCCTGCCGATCGCGCTCCAGACGCTTGGTGCGCAGCTCGAGGGCGAGACTGTCGCGCTCGAGGTCCGCAGTCGCGCTCGCGTGATCGAAATTGAGGCGGGCGGTATCCAGATCGTCGAGCGCGCGCCGGTAATCCTGCTCGCTGATCACGCGCTGATCCCAGGCCGCCTGCGCGCGATTCTTTTCCCGCTCGGCGGCCTGGATGTTCACGCGCGCGATGTCCGCCTGCTGCTTGCTGAGGAGCAACTGACGGCGGATCTCGATTTCCTGGCGCGCGAGCGCAGCGTTCAGGCTGTCCAGCGTCGCCTGCTCACGCTCGTATTCATTGCGGAGGTCAGGGCTGTCGAGCGTCGCCAGGGGCTGGCCCTTCTTCACCGTGTCGCCGGCGCGAACCAGATAGCTCACCGTGCCGGGGGCGACAGCGAACAAAGTGGGGTTCACCGCGGCAATCACGGTGCCTTGCGCGGCGACGTCGCGAACGAACTTGCCCCGCGTGACGGAGACGACGCGCATGCGCTCCGCCGAGAGCGCGTTCTTCGAATCCGCCCATTCGTTCAGCAACCACACGAGCGCCGCGATGAGCAGAACGCTTGCTCCGATGCCGGCCCAGATCCACTTCTGTCTGTGCCATCGGGGACGAGTGATCTCGACGGGCGCATCCTGCCCGGCGGTGGTGCGAATGGTGGGCGACGCGTGCGTCGTGTCCGGAAGGCGTTTCAGCTGTGCAATCTTCATTGTCGTGTGTGGCGCGGTGACCTGCGGGCCTCTTTTGCAGAGCGCATGCCAGTCGAGAAACGGCCCGCAAGTTATGGAAATATCAAGGAAGAACGCACGCGGTAAACCGGGTCACACCCCGTCCGCCCCGGACACCGGACACGCTCGCGGACACCTGGTCCGGACACGCCCCGGACAAGCCGCGCGACCGTGAGCATGCAAGCCTCGCAGGCACAGCATATGCACCCGCAACTCTGCACATGAGAAAGCGCTGCCACGCTTGCTGCCGTGGTCAGCCTGCACGCAAGCTCGGATCGACCCGACAAGGAGAGACCTGCATGGCAACACGCCGATCTTCGGATTCGTCTGAGAGTCGCACCCCCGCCCGTCGCCGCGCCAAGACGCAACCCACGCCGATGCAATCCGGAGAGACGGCGGGGATGGAGGCGGCCGCGCCGGGCAATGCGTCTTCTTCTTCACAGCCCGCCACGCCAACGCGCACACCGAAGCCCAGGACGGAAGCGCAGGCGGCGAGTGCCGCGCCCGCCGAGACCGCTCATGCGCAGTCCGCCATTCGCCCTCAGGTCAGTCCCGAGATGCGTCGCGCGATGATTGCGGAATCCGCATATCTGCGGGCCGAGAAGCGCGGCTTCGCGCCAGGGGGCGAGGTGGAGGACTGGTGCGAGGCCGAGAAGGAGGTGGACGCCTTCCTGAATGCGGAGACACACGCGGCCGCCCAATGAGCCGCGAGTGCGCGCGCCATCAAGGCGGCTGCAGTCCCTTCGTGTAGAGCACGCGCCCGTCGGGCCGCACGAAGATCGCATCGAAATCCGGCAGGCGCTCGATGATCTCGAGCGCTTTTTCCGGGCCGAGCACGAAGGCCGTTTTCGACAGCCCGTCCGTCTGCATGGCCGTGGGCCCGAGAATCGTGGCGCTGCGCACCTTGCTGGCGGAATGTCCCGTTTTCGGGTCGAGAATGTGGTGGTAGCGGACGCCGTTCTCGTCGAAGTAGCGCTCGTAGTCTCCGGAGGTGGACATGGCGGTGTCGACGAGCGGAATGCGCGTGATCACCTGCGATGGATCGTCCGGATGGCGTATGCCCACGATCCAGGGGCGGCCGAAGCGGTCCCCGATGATGCGTGTGTCGCCGCCTGCGGTGACCACGGCATGCTGCACGCCACGGCTTTGCAGAATCGCAATGCCGCGATCCACCGCGTACCCCTTGGCGATGCCGCCGAGGTCGATGCGCATGCCTTCCCGCGCGAACCGAACGCTGTGATGCTTCTCATCGAGCAGGAGATGGCGCCAGTTCACGCCGGGAAGGGCAGCCTTGATCTGCGCTTCGGTCGGCTTGACGTGCTTGCGGTAGTCGTACATGTATCCGACGCTTGCGTAGGTGATGTCGAACGCACCTTCCGTCAGCTCGGAGAACCGCAGGGAGTCGCGGATGAGGTTGAACAGCTCCGGGTCCACGACCACGGGTTCGCGGGCCGCCCGGGCGTTGATCTGGGAGAGCTGGCTGTCCGGCTTGTAGTGGCTCATCAGCTGGTCGATCCGGTGCATTTCCTGAATCACCGCGTCGATGGCTGCTTCCCCCTGGGCCGGATCGTCGTGCCAGATCTCGACGTCGATATTGGTGCCCATGATGGCTTCGTGACGGCTGAGCCAGGCCGCCCGGGCAGGCGCCGCGGCGGCCCCCCCCCGCCCGCGCCGCCGCAGGAAAAAACCCAGCTTGGGGCTGTA
>JADGHX010000168.1 GCA_019683695.1 Steroidobacteraceae bacterium | reverse complement strand
GTGATGGGCCGTGCCGTGCAGGGCGATCATCAGCAGGGTGTCTTCGGTTTCCGGGCAGGCGATGCGTGTGAGCGCCCGGACCTTCGAGTAGCTCAGCTCCCCGCGCGACATGGCGGCACATCCCCGGCGCCGAACCTCATCTGAATTCATTGAGGCGACTGCGCGCATCGGGCCCGTCGCCTCCGGCGACGTCGCCAGTGCGGTTGAAGAATGAAGAGGAAGATCGAAAAGAAGAAGCGGAACATCGAGGACGATGAGCCTGCGCTGCGAGCGATGCGTTTGGAATGTGTGCCGGCCGTTCCCGCGGAAACCTGTGCCTGAAACGTGCGCCTTCCATCCAGGTGGCACACGCCCCGTCTGCGTGCATGCGGCAGCGGGCGCTCCCTCGCTTCCTGATTGTGCGCGCTCGCAGGCAGCCGCTGCGCTCAATCCCTGAGCGCGCATACCCATAGAGCTCAGCTCGGCTCGCGCGGTGTGAGCTCGATGCGAAGGCTCTGCGTCCGGCGCACGACGTGCAGGGTCAGCGGTGTGCCCAGTGGCGCACGGCTCACGATACGGTAGAGCGCATCGATGCCATCGGCGGGAATGTCGTTCACCGCGATGATGAGATCGTCGGGCTGAAGGTCCGACTGCGAGGCCGGCCCTTCCGAATCGAGCGCCAGCACTTCCACGGCTCGCATCGAGGGCAGCCCGAGCGCGCGCACCAGGCGTTTGTCGAGTGGCCTGTCACGCCCGGAAATGCCGAGATACGCGCGGCGCACACGGCCTTGCGTGAGAATCTCGGTGAGCACCCATTGCGCCGTGGTGGCCGGCACGGCGAACCCGATGCCCTGCGCCATGGCGATAATCGCGGTGTTGATGCCGACGACGCGACCGTTCGCATCGACCAGCGGGCCGCCCGAGTTGCGGGATTCAGCGCCGCCGTGTGCTGGACAATGCCTTCGATGAGCCGGCCGTGCCGGCTGCGAAGGGATCGGCCGAGCGCGCTCACCACGCCCGCGGACACGGTGGATTCAAATCCGAACGGATTGCCCACCGCCACGACGAGCTGGCCCACGCGCGGCGTCGTGTTCAGCAGGCTGGCGTGAGGCAGCCCCGTGGTGTGCGCGCGGAGCACCGCCAGATCGGTTGCGGGATCGCGGCCCACGACGACGGCCGGTGCGCTGCGCCCGTCCACGAAGGCGACGCGAGCGCGTTGCCCGCGTTGAACCACGTGTTCGTTCGTGAGCACGTATCCGTCCGGTGTGACGACCACACCCGAGCCCGCGCCACCGCGAGCGCGGTCCGTATCCTCGGCGCTTGCGCCCACATAAACGCTGACCACCGCCGGCCCCACCTGGTCCACCGCACCGACGACGGCGCGGGAGTAGGCGTCCAGCGCCTCCATCGAGCTGTCGGGTCCTGCAGTTGGGCTCTCCCGAGGCGCTTCGGGCGAGCCGCTGTCGAAAATATCGCCGCCCGCGGCGGCGTCCGTGAATTCGAGAAACATGGCGTCGGGGGATGGGGCCGCCGCACGTCGTTCTCAAGTCTTCCGCCGTCGGCGCGGGCTGAACGGCTGCTGGTTGCTCGGATAGAGAGGCGATCGTGATGGCGTGCTGGAGGCGCGAAGTGCATTCGCGACTGCCTGCTGAACCGTCATGCCTCGCACGCCGGCCGGAGCGCGGCAAGGCGCGGGTGGCTGCATACAATCCAGCCCCGACCGACCATACAGAGGGGCAACTCATGCGCACAGCACTCGCCGCGGCACTGGGCAGCGTTGGACTGCTCGCCGCATTCGTCGCATCCGCTTCGGGACCACTGTTGCCGGGCGAACGGGCCGCGGTCGTCACCGAAATCCCGGGCGTGATTGCCGCGGGTGCCGAGTGGGAGCTCGTGTGGGCGGATTTCGAGACGGCGGACGGCATCGTTGGCACGCCGGATGGCGGTGTGATCTTCGCGCAGGAACAGACGGACACCATCCGCAAACTCGACGCGGATCTGAATGAAAGCGTTCTGCTCACCGACACACACGGTGCGGGCTCCGTGTCGATGGACGCGGAGGGTCGCATCTACGCCGTGCAGCGCACGTGCACGGACCCGGGCCGGCCTTTCAGCAGCAGCTGCCAGGAGCTGACGCGCATCAGCATCCTGGCGCCTGAATCCCGCATTCTGGCGATGAGCTTCGCGGACGGCCGGCCGCTCGGCCGCCTGAACGATCTGATCGCGGACGGCAAGGGCGGCGCGTATTTCACGGTCGGCGGTGCGTATCACGTGAATGCGCGCGGCGTCGTGACTACCGTTGCGGATCAGAACATCCGGGCGAACGGCATCATGCTGAGCGCGGACAACAAGACGCTCTACGTGACGAACAACACGACCATCCTCGCCTTCACCGTGCAACCGGACGGCAGCACGCCGGACCGGCGAGACTTCGCGACGCTGCCGGGCGACAAAGGGGCGGACGGCATGACGATCGATTCGGCCGGCCGGCTGTACGTGACGGCGAGCCAGGGCGTGCACGTGTTCTCACCCGAGGGGCGTCATCTTGGCCTCATTCCCACGCCACGTGTGCCGATCACGGTGGCCTTCTCCGGGCGGGACAAGAAGATGCTCTACGTCGCGCAGATGGGCGCGGTCGGGCCGGACGGAAAGCCGTGGACCACGCCGAAGGGCGTGCGCAATACGGCGATGACGATCTATCGCATTCCCATGCTGGCGGAAGGGTTCAAGGGGCGACCCAAGTAGCGGGCGGGCCTGTTCGTTGCTTGTTTCGCTTCGCCTTCGTGGAGGTGTCATGCGAAACGGCAGCGCTTCAGGTGGGCGCAGAGTGGGCTGGCACGGCGCGGCACGATGTAGCGCGCTCGTGTGCCTGGTGCTGCTGGCTGTGGGATCCATGAGCGGCTGCCAGCCCAATCCCGAGCCGAGCCCCACGCCCACGCCGTCACCCGATCGCAGCCCGAAGCCGGCACCCGCACCCGTTCCCGAGCCGCAGTGACAGTGACAACTTCCGGTCGCTGCTCAATCCCGCGGTGAGTAGAACGTTGTCAGCACGGCCGTGATGCACAGTACGGCCGTCACCAACAGCATCTCGGCGAGCACGGAACGACGAAAGGCGACGTGTGCGTAGGTGCTGCCGCGCTCCAGCCCTGGCACCAAACGCCATCTGTTGATCGAAGCCAGCACGATCAGAACGGCGAATCCCGCGATCTTCGCCAAGAGCAGTTGCCCGTACGGCGTTGCGAGTCGCGTCACGCTGCCGAGAAGTAGCGCTGCGAGAATCAGGCCGGCGACAAACAGCATGGGGATCAGCCACACGGCGAACGCCGAGAAGCGACTTGCAACGCGTGCTGCCGTGGAGAGCGTTTCGTGCCCGGTGATCACGTAGAGCGGAACGAGGGCGCCGTACCAGAACGCCACGGCAAGAAGGTGCGTCAGGAGGAAAAGGCTTGTGACGCCTCGGTCAGGATCGGCCGCCGTGTGCCCGACTTGAGCGAATGCCGCCAACGCGAGCATCGCACCCAACAGACCGATCGTCGTTCCAGCCGCACCGCTGACGCGTAGCCCGACGACAATGAGGATCAGCCCCGCAAGTCGCCACGTGAATGCGACGCTCGCAGGCGATAGCATCACCAGTGCCTGGAGCGATGGGTCCAGCACGCCTGCGAGCTCGCCACTCATCCGGCCCGCTTCGAGCACGTAATGCGCGGCCACGAACAGCGCCCCGAGCAGCGCGGCGCAGATTCCATACGTGCGCAGGCGCGGGTCCGTGCTGACGAGCTCGCTGCCGAAGAGGGCGCGAAACATCGCCAGCCCGGCCGCCTGGAGCAGGGTGATGAAGCTCAGCGCGCGGCAGACGACCGAAACGACATCGACGAGCACGAAACCTTCAGTGGTGGTCGTGCCCCGCATGCGGCGGTGACGCGCTGGCAGCGGGACCACCGACGGTGAACTGCACTGTCCCGGACATCACATGATTGTCCGTGCCCACCGCGCGCCAGCTCACCGTGTATTTGCCGGGCGCCAGCTTGGGGGCCGGCACCATGACGTGAGCCGAGGCTTCCGTGGGCAGCGGGGCGAGCTTCTGAGCCGCTTCGCCCTCCTTCTGCAGCGTGAGCGCCGTGACGCGCGTCGGCTCGGAGAACGTGAGCATGATGTGCTCCGGCGATGCGGTCAACGTGCTTCCGTTGGCCGGCACGGCTTCCTTCAGGTGCGTGTGTGCGCTCGCGCCGGCCGCGTACGCGATCAGAAAGGCGCCGATCAGCAGGTTCGAGATTCTCATTGTCGCTTCCTCGCCTCGCATTCTGTTGAACTTGCGGCGGTGCTGCCGGTATCCGGCAGCCCGCAGGTGGGCGAATCGTACGGGGTTTCTGAACGGCGTGCAGGGGGGAAACCCGACGAGGTGTGCCGGCGAGGCGTTTGCCGGCGGGGGCCGCGCTGCCGCGCTATTCGTATCGGTGCGCCCTGAACAGCTCGTAGGCGGTCTGGTAGTACGCCACCGCAAGGTCCGTGAGCGCGGGGTCTTCGGGCATGGGGCTGTAGCTTTCCGATTCGCGATCGTAGTGCGCGCCTTGAACGGTCTTGCGCAGGCCGAGGATCGCGAGCTTGTCGTGCTTGAGGATCGCCACGTCGAAATTGTGATTGAAGAGTGCGATCCGCTCCTGCGCGGGCGCCTTCAGCACGTTCACGCCGAAGAAGGGCGCCTCGTAGGGCAGGCCGAGCAACCCGAGCACGGTGGGCGCGATATCGATCTGGCTGGTGAGCGTGTCCACAACGCCCGGCTGAACGTGTCCGGGTGAATAGAAGAGCATCGGGATTTCGTACGTGCGCAGCGGAATGTCCTGCCGGCCATACACGCGTGCACCGTGGTCCGCAACGATCACGAAGAGTGTATTGCCGAACCAGGCGTGCTCCCGTGCCTTCGACATGAAGTACCCGAGCGCGTAATCCGCATACCGCACCCCCGCTTCGCGCCCGCCGCCTTCGCGCTTCACGCCCGGAACGCCGTCCCGGAACGTGAACGGCTTGTGGTTCGAGGTCGTCATGACGATTGCGAAGAACGGCTGGCCCGAACGCTCCAGACCGTCGAAGTGCGCCATGGCCATGTCGAACAGATCCTCGTCCGCCACGCCCCAGATGTTGGCGAACCGCGGCGTGTGCCCGAGATCGCTCCGGTCCAGCACTTCGAAGCCGTTGTGGCCGAAGAAGGCGTTCATGTTGTCGAAGTATCCGTAACCGCCGTACAGGAAGCTCGTGTGATAGCCCTGCTTGCGCATGACGCTGCCCCACGTCGCGATGTTCTCATTGCCGGGCCGCCGCACGATCGACACGCTCGGGATGGGCGGAAATGACGCCGTGATCGCTTCGAGCCCACGCACCGTGCGCGTGCCCGAGGCATACATGTGACGAAACCACAGCCCCTCGCGCGCGAGCGCATCGAAATGCGGTGTCCAGTTCCGCTGCGACCCGTAGAGGTGACTGAACTCGGCGCCGAAGGATTCCTCCACGACGACCACCACGTTCAGCCGGCCGAGCCCGTTCGGATCGGCGGGAAACGCGCGCGTCGGAAGTCCTTCGCCGAGTCTCGTGAAGCGACCCCCGCCGATGGCCAGTTGGCGGGTGAGCACGCGGAGATTGTCCTGGGGCGAGCGGGTGGCGTAGTACGCGTGGTAGTCGATCTCGCTGCTGCGAAGCGCCCGGAAAAAGCTTGCGGGCCCGTTGGATGCAAGCTCGTTTGCGACTCGGTTGTCCGAGAGCGCAACGGCATCGCTGTCAAACGCCACGGAGACGATGAGCAGTGCGAGCGTGTATGCAGTGAGGGGCATCCATCGTCGTGTTCGATGCGTGCCCACGACGGCTTCTGTGGTGAGGCGATGCCGAAGCGCCCACGTGATCGCAATGCTCCACAGCCCCACGATCAGCAGCACCGTGTTCACAGGGTACGCATCGCGGATGTCTCCAACGACTTCCGTCGGGTACATCAGATAGTCGACCGAGACGAGGTTGAATCGGGAGTCGAATTCCTCGAAGAAGTAGTACTCGACAATCGCCAGGAACGTGACCGCGAAGATCCAGAGGGCGACCGCAATCGTCAGCCCGCAGCGATTCCACCGAGCAGCGAGCCACGAGTCAGGCACCGTGATCAGGTAGATTGCGAAGGGTGCAAGGAGATACAGGCTCTCTATGAAGTCCGCGAGATTGCCCATCCCCAGAATCCAGGGCAGCGACCCTGCGCCGACTTGCGCCGCCCGGCCGAACTGCCACCAGAGCACGATGCGCAGCGCAAGGCAGACCAGCAGGTAATACGTGCCCAGGACGACAAGAGGGCGAATGCGTGCGAGCAGAGCGTGCGAAGGCCGCGGCATGCTTCGTTAGACGAAGCGCGCATGGCGGATCAATCGCAGTTCGCCGTCGGCTCAGGGGAGCTGCCAAGTTACTCCGAGAAGATAAATGCGCGGCAGCCAGGTTGAGGTGCTCGCGGCCAGCCCACCCAACGGCTCGATTACATACGACACGCAGCACGGGTTGCCGCGATTCGTGAGGTTGTCGATCTCCGCGGTCACCTCGAGCACACCGCTCGATAACGGCCGCAGCCAGCTGGCACGCACGTCCAGCGAGAAATAGTCCGGCCACGCGTCTGCATTTCGCGGCGCCAGTTCGAGCCCGGAGGGCGTGGCAGTCACGCTATTGCGGCGCCACCCGCTGTGCCAGTCGAGATTCGCTGACAGTTGCCAGGGCGCGCGTGTCCACGCCACGCCGCTCGCCACGGAATGCTTCTGATCCCACGTGCGAAGCACAGGGGTCCCCCCGAAATGGTCCGTGGCTTCGGACCAGGTGTAACTGAGCCAACTGCTCCAGAACGGGTTCCACTGCCAGCGTGAGCTCAGCTCGATGCCGTAGAGACGCGTGGTGTCCGGATCCACTCGAACGCGATCCACTTCCAGCTCCGGCAGCAACGCGAACGGGTCGAGAAGGTTCTCGTACGCCGGGGCCGGATGCGTCACGCGCCGGTTGTAGGCTTCCAGTCGCAGGAACGCCCGCGGGCCGGCCTGACGCTCAATGCCCAGAACCGTTTGCGTGGAGCGCTGCGCCGGGTGAAAGCCAGGCTCACCGTCGCTCACCTGCAGCTCGTCCGGCCGCTGCGTCTGGGCCATCCGGCCCCAGCTGAGCCGGATCAATGTTGCGGGATCGAGCTGGTACTGCGCACTGAAACGTGGGGAGACCTGGTCGTCCTTGAAGAACGTGCCGAACCGCTGCGCATCCCACCGGAGCGCAGCATCGATCTGCACGCGCCGGCTGATTGCCAGGGACGCGGATGCGTACGCTGCGTAGGCTTCGCCATCCACTTCGAGTGCCGTTGCGTCCGCAAGCGCAGTCGGTCGGCCAAAAAGCGCCGCAAACTCAGGGTCGAATGCCGAGGTTCTGCGGTTGTCGTACGTCGCGAGATAGTCGTACCACTCGACTCCGGTATTGAGACTGAGCGCCTTGCTGAGCCTGAAGCGGCCTTCGACTCGTGCTGTGGTTGTGTCGAACGCGCGGCGGTCGGAAAGCGTGCCGACGGCAACTGCGTCGCGGTTCAAGGTGCCCTCGCGATGCGTGTGCCGCTCCGTGCGCGACACCGTGGTGTGCAGCTCGGTCGTGTCGGTTGCGCGCAATCTCCAGCCGACCCAGGCGGTGGAGTCGCGGTAGTCGAAGTCGCCGCGCTCGGCGCCTCCGTCGAGGTTCGCGCGCAGAAAGTCATCCAGCAGAAGAAACCCGGCGGTGAGCGTGTTCCGCGTGCCGACATCGGCCTGAACGCGCGCGAGTGCATCGAGGAAATGGGGCTCGGTTTCGCTCTCCCGACCGGTCAGCTCCGTAACGAGATCGAGGTTCCCGCGGCGGATACTTGCCAGCCACTCTATGGGGCGGGACGCCATGCGTCCTTGCGTGATCGCATGTGTGTACAGAACGCTTGCGCCGATTGCGTTGTAGCCCTCGGGCGATCCGGTGCGAGGCGCGATATCCAGCACGCCCGAGAGCCGGTTTCCGTATTGCGCCGGAAACACGCCGCTGAAGAAATCCACTCGCGAGATGGTCTCGGGCGCGAGAATGCCCAGCAGACCCTGGACGTCCTTGTAATGGAACGGCTCGAAGAGCGGTGCGTCATCGAAGAACAACGCGACCTCATCCTCGCGCCCGCCCCGCACGTGGGGTCGCGCGGTCACCGGGCTCGACGCCGTGCCGGGCATGAATCGGGTGGCCCTCAGCACGTCTTCGTTCAGGCCGGGCAGTGCTTGCAGCTCATCACGCGAGATCGTGGCGAGTGATGCCTCCGGCACGCTTTGATCGATGACATAGCGGCTCGCGTACACGTCCACTTCGTAAAGCGGCTCGCCGGAATCGGGCGTCGCGGGGCTGGACGCGGAACCGGGGGTGGCCGGTGCGCGCTCGGATGCGCCGGGCGCCGCTCGCACGACGGAGAACAGCCCCGGCCGGACGCTGCGAAGCGCGAGGCCGTGGGGCGCGAGGATGCGGCGTGCGATCTCTTCGGGAGAGCCTTCGCCGGGGTCCACGTCCACGTGCAGCTCGGGCCGCACCAGGGCGGAGCTGAAGATGACCTGCAATCCCTCGCGCCGTAAGGCCTCCAGCGCGAGGCCGAGGCTTTCGCCCCGTTCAACGCCGCTCGCCGGGGCGCAGCACCCGAGCAATGCGATGAGGGTAAACGTCGTGCTACGCCCGGCATGCATCACGCATGATGCTAGCACGCGGTCCAGGCCCGTTCGGCTGCACGTACAATCAATGTGAGACGTTCGGATCCGACACGATCAACCGCGCAAGATCGATGCAACCCCGATTGATTGCCGGCCCGGTCTCCGTCTCACATGACAGCTGAAGCAGAGAGTCTGGAAGGCGGCGTGGCGGACGAGGCAGAGCTTGTGCAGCGGATGCTGGCGGGCGAGGAGCGCGCGTTCGACGCCTTCTTCACCTGCCATTTTCCACGCCTGTATCGATTTGCCCTGCCCAGGCTGAACCGGGACGAGGAGGCGGCACGCGAGGTCGTGCAGGCCACTCTCACGAAAGCCATGCGCAACCTGGATCAGTTTCGAGGAGATGCCGCGCTGTTCACGTGGCTGTGCCAGATCTGTCGGCGCGAGATCGTCGACCGCCTGCGTTCGCAGCGGCGGCATGCCGAGCACCTCGTGCTGATCGATGATCGGCCCGAGCTGCGCGCGGCCGTCGAGTCCATCGAGGCTCCGGAGGAATACGATCTCGTGCGCCAGTACGGGCGCGCCGAAGTGGGGCGGCTCGTGCAATCCGTGCTCGACCGGCTGCCCGCCCGGTACGGGGACGCGCTCGAGTGGAAGTACGTCGAGGGCCGCTCGGTGGAGGAAATCGGGGAGCGTCTGGGCATCGGGCACACCGCAGCGCAGTCGCTGCTGGCCCGCGCCCGTGTCGCATTCCGGGAGGCGCTGGAGAAGGTGTTCGGTTCGGCCGCGCGCGACATCGCTGCCGCGCTCGAATCCTGAGGAGACGCGAAGTGTCCGGTCGCGACAACGAACGATCCAGCACGTCAGGCGACGCGCCGTACGAGCGCGAGCCGCTGGATCGGGCTGCCCGGGACGAGGAGCTCGACATTGCGCGACTCCTGCGCGCAGCAGGCAGCCGCGAGAACCCCTCCGACGAAATGACCCGACAGGTGCGCGCAGCCGTGCACGCCGAGTGGCGCGCCTCCGTGCTTGCGCGCAAGCAGCGGCGTGCGCGGCGTGTCGTTTTGCTCGCGGCATCGCTTGTTGGGCTGGCGCTCGCGTTGTGGGTCGTGCCCGCGGCGTTCCGAAGCCCCGGGCCGGTGGTCGCGAACCTCGGCAAGATGGAGGGCGCAGTTCAGGTAAAGGAACGCCCCTGGCTCTGGTGGAAGGCGATGGACACCCCGTTCCTGCGCGCCGGTGAGCGGGTGAGGACGGGCCCGGACGCGCGGCTTGCCCTCACTCTGCCGGACGGCGTGTCGCTGCGTCTCGATCATGGGACCGGTATCTCGTTCGTTGGAAGCGATCGTGTCGAGGTGACAGCCGGTGCGGTTTACGTGGATTCCGGGCCCGGGCAGGGCGCGGGCTCGCTGCTCGTGGACACTCCGCATGGAACGGTACGTCACGTGGGCACGCAGTACGAGGCCCGGATTCTCACGGATGGATTGCGCGTTCGCGTGCGCGAAGGCCAGGTCGATGTGGTGCCCGAAGACGGCGGTGCTGCGCAGACGGTACGCGTTGGCGAGCAACTGGTTCTGCTGGAGACGGGGCAGGTGGATCGCGGCGTGGTGTCGCGCACCGATCCGGAGTGGGCCTGGGCCGCGCAAGCCGCGCCGGCCCCCGACATGGAGGGCCGGCCGGTGAGCGCGTTGCTGGAATGGGTGGCGCGCGAGACCGGCCAGGAGCTCACGTTCGCTACGCCGGACAGTGAGGCGCTGGCTCAGAGCACGCAGCTGAGCGGATCCATCGCCGGACTGAGCCCGCAAGAGGCCCTGTTCGCCATCATGCCGACCACGGGGCTGCGCGCCGAGCAGCGAAACGGCCGAATCATCGTCGCGCCTGCGCCCTGACCACTGCGTGTGGTCGCTCCCGTCGCGGCTGCTTCAACGCTCAGTGGACGTCATCGCCTCGTCCGGTTGTTCTCCGCACGGCGTGCGGACAACATAGGGCGCCGCTTCAGGGAACAACGACAAGCGCCTGTTTCAGGGGGGCTTCATGAAACGACTGATCGCCGGAGTTGCGGCGACTCTTGCGCTGGGCGTGAGTACCGCCGGTGCTTCGCAGGCAGAGTGCAACCGTGACCGCGAGTGTCTTGCCGGGGTGATGAGCACGTACCTGGAGGCGCTGCTCAAGCACGATCCTGCCGGGCTGCCCGTCACTCGCAACGTGAAGTACACGGAGAACGGCGTCCGCATCACGCTGGGCGATGGCTTGTGGCAGACCGCGTCCGCGATACCCACCTACAGGCTCGACGTGATCGATGAGGAGGCGGGGCAGGTGGGCCTGCTCGGCCGCATCAGCGAGAACGGCAACAACAACTGGTTCGCCGTGCGGCTGAAGGTGGAACCGGACCGCAAGGTCTCCGAGATCGAGACGCTCATCGCGCGCAGTCTCACGGGCGGGCCGGGTG